>CAYTFM010000075.1:29429-30558 GCA_964436735.1 uncultured Victivallales bacterium
GCTGGAAGCCGTATTAGTATTCCGCATGCTGGATCTCCTTCGAACGGACGATCTCCTGTGGATAGGTGCGCTTCAGGAAAAGGGGTCCGAGGTAACCGTCGGCGTCCTGATTCTCGAGGACGTGGTCAAGTGTGTTTTTCGCTTTGCGAATCAGGGACTTGCTGTTGAGGAGATGCCCGAGGCGCAGCATGCCGTCGATCCAGTAGGCGTTCTGCTCGTAGGGTTCCCACGTGCGCGACACGCGGCGAGACGTCCAGGCGTCGGTGTCGAAGGGATAGCCGATCTCGTCCAAATGCGCGGTTAGTCCGTCACCTTGGAGTTCGAGTAGTTGGCGGAGCCAACCTGAGGGCTTGATTGCGGAGAGGGGGACTTCCGAGAACGTGGCGTGGGGCAGCGGCTTCATGATTGAATGGTTCCTTATCTTAAAAAAAGTAGGTTGCGAGGCTCGGGGTTCAGGACAGTTATCTCCCTAACCAGAACACGTCATTCTTATCAGCGGGGAAGTCTGCTAATCTCAGTGGCCCCACATGCATATCCCAAAAGATGGCATTTGACGAGTTGTTGTGCGGCAAAAGTATGGATGCCATGAAGTTGTTGTAGTTCGTCATGTTGATGTGCCGGCCTTGTCCCTCGCAGAAAAGCATAGTGGCGGAAGGCGATTGGCAGGTGCTGCGCTTGTGCGCCTTGTACGGATCCGCGTCGTCGTAGCCGCTGTTCATGTCGTAGTGGGCGGAAAGGCCAGTTGCCTCGGGGCGCTTCTGGCTCAGGAGCGTCTGACAGCAGAAGATGCTTGTGCTCCAGTTTTTCCAATCTGGCGCATTGCAGCTATAGGGATCTTTGTAGATATATTCCCAAATGCGGGTTTTATCCCACCATCGGGCGGTCGCCCAATCGCCGAAGGAGCCGCTGAAGTCGACGACCATGGGGAAATAATCGAAATTGTCGTCGCCGTAATACCCAAATGCGAGGCCCACCTGCTTCATGTTGGATTTGCACAGCGACGCCTTGGCAAGCTCTCTGGCTTTGCTGAGCGCAGGCAGCAGAAGAGACGCGAGAATCGCGATGATGGCGATGACGACTAATAACTCTATGAGGGTGAAAGCAGTCGCCTTCACCCTCATAGAGTTAG
>CAYTFM010000076.1:0-4732 GCA_964436735.1 uncultured Victivallales bacterium
GACAACCATGTGAGCGGCTACAACATACTCTTCGAGGAGCTTGATCCGCACTGTGAGATCATTCATGGGAGAAACTGCAGCGGACCCCATTGGCTTCCCGAGCTCGACGACGCATTCGACGCCCTTGTTCTCGTCGGCATGCATGCGATGGGCGGCACGGAAGGAGCGATACTGCCGCATTCGAAATGGGTGGTCAACGGCGGGGCCATGTATTTAAGCGAGGCGAGCATGGCATGCGCTCTTGCCGGACACCGCGGCATCCCGTCCGTCTTCATCAGCGGCGACCAGTATGTCGTCGAGGAGGTCACCAGAAAACTGCCCACGATCCATTCCGCGGTCGTCAAGAAATCGCTCGGAACCTACATCGCCCGCAGCGTCATGCCGTCGCGGGCCTGCGACATGATTCACAAAGGCGTCAAGGACGCTCTGAGGCATCTTAAAAAGGCGAAGCCATTCAAGATCGACGGGAAAGTGAGACTCAACCTGCTTGACAGTCCGGATCACACCCCGCCACTCAAGCTTTTCCTGAAAAAGGATGTCGAAGGCGACACGATCGAGGAGGCATTCATGGCGGCGCTCAGAAAGTTCCCTTGGTGCACGCTCGACACGAACCTTCCCGACGGGTTCGTCTATCCCTAACAGCGCAATCATAGGGGAAATGCAATGACCAGCAAAGAACGAATCACCACCGTCATGCGCGGCGGCACGCCTGACCGCGTCCCCGTGACGCTCGGACTCTCGGAGATGGTTCCCGTCAGATTTTTCGGCGACGACTACATCCAGTTTTTCTGGAAAGACAAAACGCCTTTGTGGAGGGCGCGGGTCGAGACGGAGCACGACCGCTTCAGCGCGGACGGCTTCCTGCACCTCGCGCCGGACGGCTCGCCATCAGATCCGCCGCGGGAGAAGATCAACGTCAAGGAAAAGAAGGACGAGGTGCGTTACACCGAGGTCATCCACACGCCGCACGGCGATCTGTCGGCGGACTATTTCATCAAGACCAATGCCCCGATCAGCGCTTTGACCCACTATGTGAAGTCGCCTGATGACGATGCGGGTAAGATCCTCGACCTCCTCACGCACCCCGACTCCAAGGATCTTTCAGGTATGAAGGCCGCCTACGAGGAGATTGGCGGACGGGCCCACGCCGGCTTGTGGATCTCTTCCCCCATCGACTGGTGGGACAGCCTCCGCGGCACGCAAGCAATGATCATGGATCTCTACGACCACACAGAACTGCTCAAGAAACTGTTCGCCGGCTACAGGGAGTATTGCGTCGCTCTTATCGACCACGTCTGCACCAATTCGCCCATCGACTCGATCGGCGTCGGTGGATCCAGCACTTCCATGAGTGTGATCAACCCGGATCTCCACCGCGAGTTCAGTCTTGATTTCGGCAAGGCGGTCTGCGCGGTCTCGCACCGCCATGGCAAACCCGTCCTCTACCACATGTGCGGGAAGTCTCGCGACGCTCTCCAGATCACCGCGGAGATGGGGGTCGACTGCTTCGATGCCCTGGAGTCGCCGCCGACGGGGAACGTCGACCTTGCGGAGGTGAAAAAGACGTTCGCTGGACGCGTGGCGCTCCGCGGCAATGTCAACTCGATCACGGTGATGCTGCAGGGCACCCCAGAGACGGTGCGGGCGGACGTGCGACGCTGCATGGAAGCCGCCAAAGAGGGCGGTGGCTACATTCTCGGCGTCGGTGACCAGACGCCCTACCACACCCCGGAGGAGAATCTGCGCGCCTTCGTCGAAGCCGGTGTAGTGTTGGGCGGATATGGGTGATGCGGGGGGAGGCTACTTCAGGAATATCTCCACTCGGGCTTTTCCCGCGGCGTTGATGATCGCCTTGTCCATATAGCATGGCGCGCCGATGGAAACAATAGTAGCTCATGCGGGGTGTTTGTCAGGAAACGATTATTCTGAATTCCGCATGATTGACAAATCGGTAAAACGTTCTATCCTACTGCTGTAAATATCGTCACCATCCACGTGCGGTTTTGTCATGCGGCAGACACGAAACATTCCAACTCCTTATTATCTCATCGACGAGCGGAAGCTGCTCAGGAACCTGAAGATCATCAGGCGTGTCCGGGAGTCGTCGGGGGCGAAGTCTGTCCTTGCTTTGAAATGCTTCTCGACCTGGTGTGTTTTCGGGCTCATGCGCGAGTATATGGACGGGACGACGAGCAGTTCGCTGTACGAGGCGCGTCTGGGGCACGAGAAGTTTGGCAAGGAGGTTCACGCCTACAGCGTCGGCTTCTCCGACCATGACATCAAGGAGGTCAGGAAGTTCGCCGACAAGGTGATCTTCAACTCGGTGTCGCAGCTCACGCGGTACTACGACGACGTCCGCAGCCTAAAGCTGGGCTTGCGGGCCAATCCCGGTATCAGCTACTCGCACTTCGACCTCGCGGATCCGGCGAGGAAATATTCCCGGCTGGGCGTCTCCGACAAAAAGGAGCTCATGAAAGTCTCGCCGCTCATCAGCGGCGTGATGTTCCATTTCAACTGCGAAAACGACGACTTCGAGAACTTCTCCGCCACCCTCGACCGCATCGGCCGCATGTACGGGCCGCTGCTGGAGAAGATGGAGTGGATCAGCCTTGGCGGCGGAATTTTTTTCACGAAGGAGGGATATCCTCTCGCGCGGTTCTGCGCGAAACTCAAGGAGTTCAGCCGGAGGTTCGGCGTCCAGGTGTACCTTGAGCCAGGGGAGTCCGCCATCACCCAGTGCGCTGAACTCGTGACCACCGTGCTGGACGTCGTCCACAACGAGGTCGACATCGCGGTCGTCGACGCCTCGACCGAGGCGCACATGCTGGATCATCTGATCTACCGCACCACCGCCAGGATCGCGTCGCCGGGGCCAGGCAGCCACAAGGTCATGATCGCCGGCCGCTCGTGCCTGGCGGGCGACGTGTTCGGCACCTATGAACTGAAGTCAAAGCTGAAAGTCGGCAGCGTGGTGCGCGTCGCGGACGCCGCGGGCTACACCATGGTGAAGAAGAACTGGTTCAACGGCCTTCCCATGCCGTCCATCGCCGTTCGCCGGCTTGACGGAAGTGTGGAGCTGGCCCGTGAGTTTGACTACAACGATTTCCTACATAATCTTTCATAGAAAGGGATTTACACCATGAAGAAGAACGTGCTGATCATCGGCGCCGGCGGCGTCGCCCACGTGACGGCCCATAAGGCGGCGATGAACAACGATGTCCTGGGAGACATCTGTATTGCGTCCCGCACGCAGTCCAAGTGCGACGAGATCATCAAAAGCGTCAAGAAGATGAAGCACCTCAAGGTGAAGTCGGGCAAGCTCTACTCGCGGCAGCTCGACGCTCTCGATATCCCGGCGACGGTGAAGTGCATCAAGGAGACCGGCTCGCAGATCGTGATCAACCTCGGCAACGCCTTCGTCAACATGTCGGTCCTCGAGGCGTGCCTCCAGACCGGCGCCGCGTACATCGACACGGCGATCCACGAGGATCCGGACAAGGTCTGCGAGGAGCCGCCATGGTACGCTAACTACGAGTGGAAGCGCAAGGCCCGCTGCAAGAAGGCGGGGCTGACCGCCATCCTCGGCGCGGGGTTCGACCCCGGCGTGGTCAACGCCTACTGCGCCCTGGCGGTGAAAAAGTACTTCGACAAGATCGACACCATCGACATCATGGACGTCAACGCCGGGAGCCATGGAAAATACTTCGCCACGAATTTCGATCCGGAGATCAACTTCCGCGAGTTCATCAAGGTCTGGACGTGGATCGACCGCAAATGGAAAGAGTACCCGACGCATTCCGTCAAACGCGTCTACGACTTTCCGGTCGTCGGACCGTGTCCCATCTACCTCAACGGCCACGACGAGTTGCACTCTCTGTCGAAGTTCATCGACGCCAAGAGCATCCGCTTTTGGATGGGATTCGGCAACCATTACATCAACGTCTTCACCGTGTTGCGCACCCTTGGTTTCCTCTCGCATCTCCCGGTGAAGTTGTCAACGGGCCAGGAGGTCGTGCCGCTCAAGGTCGTCAAGGCCCTCCTGCCCGACCCGAAAACCCTCGCGCCCGGCTACACCGGCAAGACCTGCATCGGCAATTTTGTCAAAGGCTGGAAGAACGGTAAAAAGCGCGAAGTCCTCATCTACCAGGTCTCCGACCACAAGAAATGCTTCGAGGAGGTCGAGTCGCAGGGCATCAGCTACACGGCCGGCGTGCCGCCTGTCGCCGCCGCCATGCTCGTCGCCACGGGCGTGTGGGATGCGAAGACGATGGTGAACGTCGAGGAGCTCGATCCGGAGCCGTTCATCGCCATCCTCGACAAAATCGGCCTGCCAACCGACGTCAAGGAGATCAAGCCCGGTAGCGCGTTGTCCTTTGACGGCACGGTCAGGGCTCTGGCCACGGAGTTGGCGGAGTCGACCGCCACCGTCACCGTCTCAGCCGCCGACCCGATGATCGCCGTGAGGCCGCCAAAGGCCGCCAAGCCGGCGAAAAAGGTGAAGGCAAAGAAGGCGTAGGATGGTGTAGGGGAAGCTCTGGGCGACCAAGTCCGTCGTTTATTGACGTGGCATTGTAATCCCCGCAGGGGATGGCACATATGTAGCCACGGGCGCGAGCCCGTGGGAAAGTGTATGGAGAAAAAAGCGAGCCCCCGCAGGGGGGCGACACAGCCAGTCGTTCCGCCGCCCTGCGGGGGCTGGAATAATTCTACATCACGCGTGAACCACGGGCTC
>CAYTFM010000076.1:4742-7489 GCA_964436735.1 uncultured Victivallales bacterium
TGTCAATTGGTGACCACGGGCTTGCGCCCGTGGCTACAATTGTTCCGCCCTCTGCGAGGGCTGAAATTCCGGCCGCAAGTGCCGTCAAATTCAAACGGAGGTATCTCATATGATCGCGACTCAGATACGGCAGAAGGACGCAGTCTTCTATTTCGCCTCCTATCCGTCGGAACAGCTGCTGGACAAGGTCCGCTTCATCAGCCGCTTCTACGACGAGGAGGGGGCGGTCGCCCAGGCCGAGCCGGCGCAGGAGGGCGACGACGTCGCGCAATTCATCGCCCGCATCGAGCGCAGCGACAAGGCGTTTCAGCGGAAGCTCTCCGAACTCAAGGTGCGCTCCATCCGCAACTTCTACGAGACCGCCACCACCCAGCCGCCCATTCCGGGGACGGTGCTGCTGTTCACCACGCAGAAGCTGAACTTTGAGGCGTGGTCCGACGGCAGCGGCGTGGGGCGCCTGCAGGAGCCCTCGGAGAAGTACCTGATAATCGACGGACAGCACCGCCTCGCTGCGTTACAGTCCTACGAGCGCACCCACCCCGAGGAGGCGAAGAACATCCGCGTGCCGTGCATCATCTTCGACGGATGCAGCGAGGACTTCGCCACCGAGATGTTCGTGATCATCAACTCGACCCCGACCCGCATCAACAAGAGCCACCTCGTGGACCTTTATGAGCGGGTGTCGTGGACCGATCCGTCCAACCGCTTCACCTCCGAGATCATCAAGATGCTGTATGACGAGGGGGACAGTCCGCTGCGCTACCGCATCAACCGTCTCGGCGGGCGCAGCCGGCAGGAGAAATGGATCCTTCAGGCGGAACTCGCCAACGAGATCCACCGCTGGGTCAAGCAGAGTTGGGAGCAGATCCAGGCCGACGGCGGCGGGAAGCGGCAATCGACGCGCTACTACGGAATCGTCCGCGACTTCCTCAAGGCTTCGCAGCAAGTGTGGGGTGAGGCGTGGGGCAGCGCCGATTATATGGTCACCAAGCCTGTCACGCTCAAAGCCCTCATCCGAGTTTGCGCTGACCTCTCCGCGCGGGATGCCGATCCTGAGGAGGGGCGCATCGACCGCTGGCGCGGTCGGTTGGCCCCGTGGGACGAGCACGTGCGGGAGTTCCGCAACGAGGGATTCTACGAGCGTTTCCCCGCCAAGGGGCAGGTGGAGCGCGTCGCCCTCATCCACCGCGCCCTCGCGCGCCACGCCGGCGTTCCCCCGCGCAGCAAGAAGGCGTGATTTCACAGGGCGGCTCTGGTAAAATCCAGGATTTTTGATTTTGAATCGGTCACCTGGGGGAGGTGTCCCGGTTGTTCGTTGTCGCTGGGGACAAGGCTTAGGAATTCTTCAAGGATTCCAGGGCTTCAACGTCGGCGACATCTTTTGCTCTCCCCGACGCTTTCTTGTTTCGAATCAGATCGTCAATGGAGGGAATGCGAATGTTGATGCCATCGACGTCAAGTTCGACGGAATGCTCGAAAGCCTCCTCAAACTGAAGACCTGACGCGCCGGTGATGATGTCGATTCTCCGGGGCGCAACTCCAATCTGGAAAATCGTGTCGTCCCTTTGGAGGTCGGCCAAGTTCAGATCTGGCAGGGGAGCCCACAACGCCTCACGGCTCGAAGAACCGCTTCTGCGTTGTCCTTGGACGGCAGGCCCCATAGGTCTATATCCATTGTCGCCCGGGGATAACCATGCGCAGCCATCGCATATGCGCCAACGAGTAGGAATTTAACCTTTTCGTCGGATAAGGCGCGTAGCATGTCTCTGTAGTCTTTGTTCAACATGGTAGTGCTTGCATAGAGATGCTACCTCCCGCGTGAGAGGCCAAACGAGGCCGATGCGGTCGGCCATGGTTCCAGGAACGAAATCGTCGTTCCCGCGGCTCCCCATGCGTTTGGTGGTTGTGTGGGTTCTGTCCATGGCTCAACTATATCATTTATAGTGCCGTTCGGCAATGAGTGAGCGATACCTGAGACCAATGTCGAACTTGTGAGGGGCGAAGACGTGTTTCGTCTACAGCAGATTGTTGCTCCAGGCTTTCCGCCCGTCGCGGTTCTCGACCTCGACGTAGGCGAATTTGTAGTCGGGGCCGATGTCGAATTCCGCCTCGGTGACCTCGCCGCCGTCCTCGCGGTGGACGCGGAGGGCCTTGTAGGCGTCGCCGACGAGCCTGATGCATGCCGCGGGAGGCGTTCTGACGCTGACGTGTCTACCATCGACGCACAGTGACTCGAATCCGGCTCCGGTGCTTGAGTAGAAGGCGCCTTTACGCAACGCCTGCATCAAGGACTCATCGTTCAGCCTCGGGCAGTTCGTCATGATCCAGCCTCCATTCCATTTGGGCTGCCCGGGTCTCGCATGGGTGTCGTCTGAGGCAAAGCCTTTCACGCAACCGTCGGCAGCAAGCATACACTCCCAGTGGTAGAGGCCACTCGACTTGCCATTCAGCCAGCCGCATTCGTTGTTGTACAGTTCGACCGCGTCGAATCGGTGCCGCAACGCATCCTCGATGGTGTTTCCCGTCCAGTGCGGATGCGCCAGAATGGTGAACGCCCCCTGTTCTCTGACCATGGCCAGGGATTGCTCGAAGCCAAGTTCCTTCTCGACACCCTCGAAGCCGGCCTCGAACTGAAAGGCACCGAGGTCAAAAGCCTCCGCGCCGCCCGCGCCTCGATCGACGCCGCGGTCGCCCGGATCGACCGCGGCCAGGTCTGGCTCTACAACGCCCACACCACCCCCTACGAA
>CAYTFM010000076.1:7499-8571 GCA_964436735.1 uncultured Victivallales bacterium
CCGGTGTACATCTCAGCCAGTTCGGTGAAGTTCTTCCCCCCGTCCGACACCGTGCTGTGGATGTGGGTGTTGCCTTTGAACCATGCGCCTGTCTTTTCGCTCATTTCCATGGTGCTACCTCGCCCCTTTCGTCTCTCCTTCGCTGCTTTTCAGCAAATATGTCACGATATACATAGCCTCTTTGTCTCCCTTGTTGAGCGGACGGTGCGGCACGCTGCCGTCGAAGAAGATTGAATCTCCTTCTCCCAGTTCAAGCAACTCGTCCGCCAGTTCAAGCCACAGCTTTCCCGATACGACGAACAGAAACTCGTCACCATCGGTGCGCGCCTTGGCCCTGGTCGCGCCAGGGGCCAGCCGTGCGACAAATGAATTGAAGAACTGCGCATTGGCGCGCCGTGAGAGGATCCGTCGGTAGTCGACGCCGCGCCCGGCCTCGCGCTTCACCGGGACGCAGTCGGCCGCCCTCACCAGTTGATGGATTGCCTGCACCCCGTCATCAATCCCCTTTACCAGTTCCGCGACCTTCAGCTCAAGGGCCCCTGCGATGCTGATCAGGACGGGAAGCGACGGTACGGTCCGGGCGTTCTCGATCTTGGAGATGAGCCCCGCCGAGAGGTTTGTTCGTCCCGAGACGTCCCTTATGGTCAGCTTCAGTTCAGACCGACGGCTCCTGATCGCCAGTCCCAGTTTCACCAAATCGCCTTCCATTACCCTGCCTCCCTCGTCGTTCTTCGAACTCTTCTCTTGTTCCTCAATGATAGTCGTAAGTTTACTCTTTGTCAACAATATGCTTGGTTTAAATATATAGTTACTGAATAAGTGTTGACATATATGAAATATTTTGCTACACTTGAGCCACGTAACGGAGGATCAGCAAAAATGAAAATCACATCCGACTGGCATATCCATTCGCGGAATTCGTGTGACGGCGCCTGCATGACCGTCTCCGATCTCGTCCGTGAGGCAGAGGACAAGGGCATCCGCGATTTTGGATTGACGGATCATGTCCACACGCCGTTCAACCTGCCCGATATCGCCAGATCCCGCAAGGAATTCCTGTCCACCGTCCCTT
>CAYTFM010000076.1:8581-30110 GCA_964436735.1 uncultured Victivallales bacterium
CATCTCGTTTTCATTTCGGGGTTGAGGTGAGTTGCGTCTCCCAATGGGAACTCGACAAGATTGCGAGCGGGCGGCACGAGAATCCCGTTTACGGTCTGCGATCGGGGGGGCAAGCCGGGTGCGATCTGGCAATAGGAATCAGCGAAGAGGATCTTGCGAAATATCGGATCGAATATGTCGTTGGCGGCACGCATTGGCCGATGTATGTCCCGATGGAGCGTGAGGCGGTGATCCGGGACTATCACCGGCAGAACATGTTCTTGGCGACCCACCCGCTTGTTGACATCGTCGCGCATCCGTGGTGGTGGATGGGGCACTGGAAGGACAGGAATGGCGTCTATGCCGCCGAACCTTGGTTTGATGACTTTGGCGCAATTCCGAAATCCATGCATCGCGAGTTCGCCGACGCGGCGAAAGCGTATGACACGGTGGTCGAAATCAATATCTCGGCAAACCTGATGAACCCACAGTATCCCAAAGGATTTGCGTGCCACTATCTCGAGTATCTGGCTGAACTGAAATCGCAGGGTGTTCGCCTCAGCATTGGCTCCGACTGCCATCTCGCGCACTATGACATCGACTTTGAGAAGGCCAGTCAGATGCTGGAAAGCGTGGGAATCATGGATGACCTCTGGTGTTTTAAGCAGAATAGAGGAGGAAGGATCCCTACGCAAGCAGGATGCGGATGATGCGTGATCCGGGGCTTGTCTCACTGGTTGACGTGGATGACCGTGGCGGGGGGGAAACCGTTGAAGTTGGTGGATGAGGCCGTGCTGTAGGCGCCGATGTTGCGGGAGAAGAGCAGGTCGCCGCGGTTGAGGGTGGCGGGGAGTTCCTCGGACATCGAGATCACGTCGAGGGCGTCACAGGTCGGACCGAAGACGGTGCAGATCTGCGCGGAACCTTTTTTGAACGACTCGACTTTATAGTGGCAGTGGTCGAAGAGGATGCCGGAATACGTGTGGTACACGCCGTCGTCGATGTAGTAGCAGAGCTTGCTGTCGCGGACGGCCTTGCCGATGATCTTCGACACGACGGTTCCGGCAGTCGCCACCATGAAGCGTCCCGGCTCGGCGAGGATCTGTATGTCCTTGGGGAAAAGGCGGTTGATTTCCGCATTGATCTTCTTCGCCAGTTCACGGAACGGTTTCACCGTCGCGTCGTACGGGGCGGGGAACCCCCCGCCGATGTCCAGCAGGTTCATCTTCGTGTAGCCACGCTCTTTGGCCTCCTCGAACACATGCGCCGCCAGATTGATGGCCTGCACGTAGTTTTCGAAGTTGGTGGTCTGGCTGCCGACGTGGAAGCTCAAGCCTTCGACGACAAGCCCAGCTTTGTGCGCCTCTAAGATGAGGTCGACCGCTTCGCCGGGGGCCGCGCCGCATTTGGAGGATAGTTCGACCATCGCGCCGGTGTTGGGGACCTTGAGGCGGAGGGCGAGCCCCGAATGCGGCGCATGCTTCTTTATCTTTTTAATTTCCTCGGAATTGTCGAAGGTCACCAGAGCCTTGTATTGGTCAAGCTCCCGCAGCGTCTCTTCGGACTTGATCGGATTGGCGTAGATGATCTTGTCCCAGATCCAGTCCTGGCGCTGCTTGTCGGGAAGATCCTTGATGTAGTCGTGGACGATGTTGAACTCGGGCATCGAGGCGACGTCGAAGCTCGCTCCGACGTCGTAGAGCGTCTTCACGACGGCGGGGTCGGGAAGGGCCTTGACGGCGTAGTAGGCCTGCACGCGCGGCAGATATTTCTTGAAGGTCGCATAGTTGCGGCGCAGTTCGTCATGGTCGACGACGAACAGAGGCGTCCCGTGCTTCCGCGCCAGTTGTTGAAGTGTCCTCAATGGAACCATTGATGCCCGGTATTCCTCTTAGTCTGGGATGGCGGGCGACCGCATGTGCGGACGCCCGCAAAACGAGCTGTGGAGCGGCCACGCCTATTTGATCGCCACTTCCTTGCCGCCCTTCGCTGCCGACTCGTAGACGCCGTCAAGCATCTTCTGCACCATGAGTCCGTGCTCGGCGGGGCAGAGGGTGGGCTTGTCGTAGAGGCAGTGCTCGACGAAGTTGCGCATCTTCAGCGGCCAGATGCCGCCCCAGCCGTTGTCGGGGATGAAGTTGGGGGCGATGTTGACCATGTGGTTGTTCTGGTCGGTGAAGAGCATGGGCGGGTCGAACTGGCCGCCGCCCTTGGTCCCCATGATGCCGAAGTTCCAGACATCCTTCTCGATGTGCGCGGCGAAGGAGGCCTCGATGTTGAGCATGGCGCCGTTCTCGAAGCGGATCATGCCGACGGCAAGGTCTTCGACCGTGTAGGTCTTGTGGTCCCAGTTCGGCCACATGCATTTGATCGCGCTGGGCTTGTCACCGATGTAGGTGAAGCAGTTGCCGACGGCGGAGACCGGTTTCGGGGAGCCCATCACGAAATGGCACATCTCGAGGCAGTGCACGCCGATGTCGATCATCGGTCCACCGCCCTGCAGATCCTTGCGCCCGAACACGCCCCAGTTCGGGATGCCGCGGCGGCGCAGGGCCTGGACCCTCGCGTAGAGGATGTCGCCGAACATGCCGTCCTGCACGGCTCCGCGGAGGAACGCGGTGCGTCCGTCGTAGCGCTGCTGGAAGCCGATCACGAGTTTGCGCTTCTGCTTCTTGGCGACGTCGATCATCTTCTGCGACTCTTTGGCGTCCATGGCCATCGGTTTCTCGACGATGACGTGCGCGCCGGCCTCGAGGGCGGCGATCGTGTTGGCGGCGTGCGCGCCGTTCGGGGAGCAGACGCTGACGGCGTCCGGTTTGAGCGTGCGGAGCATCTCATGGTAGTCGGTGAAGCAATTTTCGGCGGGGATCTTGAACTGCTCGGCCTTCTTGGGCATCGACTCCTTGATGGGGTCGGCGAGTCCGACGATCTCCACGTCGGCCATCTTGACGAACTCGGCCAGATGAGCTCCGGCGATGCCACCGGCGCCGATGCAGGCGACGCGCAGTTTCTTCCCGCTCTTGCTGTTCGAGGCGGCGCTGCTCTTCGACTTCTTAGCCATGCGATGAGATTCCTTTCCGCGTTTCTGTGTTCGTGCAGTGTAATTTTACTACTATAGTTTTTCAAGTTTAGAATTTCACGGTCTGCCGAGAAATTCTAAGCCCGAAAAACTAGTCACCGGAATCGGTGACGATTCCGGTGGATGTACTGCCGAGGGCCCAGGCGAGGATCAGGTCGGCTTGCTTGGCCGCCGTCACGCACACCCGCGGCGCGCAGGGGGGAGTCGCCTGCGACGATTCCGTGGCGAGGTCGCCGACGAGGTGGAAGGTGGCCTTGATCCGCCGTGTGACGATGGCGTCGCTGTTGCCCCAGCCCGCCAGTCCCGACGCGGAGACGTAGAATTTTCCGGAATCGGCATACGCCTCGGCCAGATCACGCTTCAGGCCGAAGGTGTCGACCGCCTCCACGACGGCGTCGCAGTCGGAGAATGCCTCCTCAAGGCCGGGGCTTCGCAGGTAAACAGCCTCCGCCTCGATTTCGAGAGCAGGATTGACGCGCAGAAGGTTCGTTCGCAGGGCTTCGACCTTCAAGAGGCCGATCTGGTCAATGAAGAAGAATTGGCGGTTCAGGTTCGACGATTCGACTTTGTCGAAGTCGATGATCCGCAGCCGGTTGAAGCCGCTCCGCACGAGGCACGCCGCGCAGTTTGAGCCAAGCCCTCCCGCGCCGGCGATGCCGACTTTCACGCGGCGTATCCGCCTCAGCGCATCCTCGTCGAAGTAACGCAGGAGCCCTTTCTCGAACTCGTTCATCAACCACCGCCGACGAAGGAGAGCAGCACGACCGCATCCTTCTCCTTGAGGATGACCTCGCCCCAGAGCTCTTTTTTGACGATCTCGCCATTCACCTCAACCACCACGCGGTCACGGTCGAGCTTGTTTTTAATCAACAAATCAAGGATGGAGGAGCCGTCGACGCCCTCCACTTCGTTGCCGTTTACAACAAATCGCATATGATCGCCTTGCGCGTAAATGGAATGTATAGCTGCTTGTCCATTAAGTAGATGAAGCGGCAGGAAGCCGCTTCTACAGAGGGGCCAGTTGGTCGAGGATTAGGCTGTGGGGACTTCGCGGAGCCAGCCATGGACGTCGGGAGCCTCGCCGTACTGGATGCGGACGAGGGTCTCGCGCAGCTTCTTCAACGTGGGGCCGAACTCGTCGCCGAAGGTGTAGACGGTGTCGTTTCTGACGATCTTGCCGATCGGGGTGATCACCACGGCGGTGCCGCAGGAGCCGACCTCTGCGAAATCAGGCAATTCGTCAAAGCGGATCGGGCGTCGTTCGACAGGGATGCCCATGTCCTCGGCGAGCCGGGTGAGCGACTTGTTCGTGATGCTCGGCAGGATCGACTTCGACTGCGGCGTGACATAGACGCCCTTCTACGAGATGCCGATGAAGTTGCTTGTGCCGAATTCGTCGATGAACTCATGCGTCCGCGAGTCGAGGAACAGCGTGATGGGGTAACCCTTCTTCTTGGCGATGTGGCTCGGCATGAGGCTGGCGGCGTAGTTGCCCGCCACCTTGTAGCGACCGGTGCCGCTTGGCGCGGCGCGGTCATAGTCCTCAAGAACCAGCGCCTCCAGTGGTTTCGCCATCCCCCCTTTATAATAGGGGCCGACGGGCGTCACAAGCACAAGGAAGGTGTATTCATCGCTTGGGCTCACACCGATTTTGGGCCCCGTGCCGATCAGCAGTGGCCGCACGTAGAGGGACCCGCCGGTGCCGTAAGGGGGGACGAACTCCGCGTTCGCCTTGATCACCCTGTCGATTGCCGACTGGAAAATCTCAAGGGGGACATGCGCGCAGTGGACATAGGCCGCCGAGTCGTTCATCCGCATGCAGTTCTCGTCGTCGCGGAACACCCGAACCTTGCCGTCCTTGCAGCGGAACGCCTTCAGCCCTTCGAAGATGGCTTGCCCATAATGCAGGCAGGTGGCGGCGGCACTCATCGTGATTTGAAGATCTGGCTTCAGTTCACCCTTGTCCCATACACCTGAACGGCAGCGATATTCAACATGGCCGTTCGTCTGCATGAACTCGAACCCCAATTCCTCCCAGCGTATCTCAGGCATCCGCCATCACTCCCGTGGAACGCGTGCCGCTCCGGCTCTAATTAGTTTTGCGCTATGCACCTTAACAAAAAAAATAGCGTATTTACCTTAATTGCCCTTTTATTGGATGCAACTTCGATTATTATTTTATGATGCCAAAAAGTAATCTGTTACGCCTCGACAATCAATCAAGGGGGATATATGAAGCTCATGAAACTCTCGCTCGCTCTCGCCGCCGCCGCTGGTCTCTCACTCCTCACCGCCTGCTCCTCGAGCGGCGACGGTGAGCAGATGTCCCCCTACGGCGGTGGAGCCGGCGCTGGTGGTGACATCGGTGGAATCGACGGAACCGGCGGTGCTGGTTTCGGCGCGGGCAAAGGCGGTTTCGGCGCGGGTGTGGGTGGACTGCCAGGCAGGCCCGGCTCCGAGTGGACTCCGATCCCCGGCGCGAAGCTTGCCCCCGTCTATTTCGCCTTCGACCAGTACAACATCTCCTCCACCGAAGCGTCGAAAGTCCAGGCCGCCGCCGACTACATGAAGCAGAACCCGGCCCATGGCATGATTATCGAGGGTAACTGCGACGAACGCGGCAGCGCCGAATACAACATGGGGCTCGGCGAACGCCGCGCTCTTGCCGTCAGGGACTATATGGTCAAACTCGGCGTCCCGGACAACCGCATACAGACGATCAGCTACGGCTCCGAGCGTCCCGCCGATCCTGGGCACGGCGAGCAGTCGTGGTCCAAGAACCGCAGGGGCGAGTTGGTTCCCGCCAACATGAAGTAAGATGTGACTTCGACTTCATGGCCTGCCGCCTCCACGGGCGACAGGCCTTTTTTTTATCCTGCAGGAGGAGGTTAGCATGATGAACAGGTTTTTATCGACTGCGTGTGCAGTCATTCTTGGCGCGGCAAGTGGTTTCGCGCAGGCTACTCCCAAAGCCGACACCGTCAAGACGGGCGTGAGGCATTTCCCGGCGAAGCGACTCGCCGCTGCTTTGTCGGATGAGCAGTTGAGGGGCACACCGATAGATGCGCCGCTGCCGCATCTGGCGGTCGCCTACAAAAGGAAAGGTGCGGACGCGAAGGCGTTTCTCTTCAGCACCACTGACCTTGGTGTGTCGGGTAAAGGTCTGCGCGACAAGCCATTCGAGGTGTTTGTCCTATGCGATGAAGCGGGTAGAATCATCAGCGTGATTCCCGGTGCCAACACCGACACGCCTGCCTATGTGGGAAAAGTGTCCGATGCGGGGTTTTTCAAAAAATGGGAAGGTTTTGAAGCGGGCGGTAAGTCTCCTGATGCTGTCACTGGAGCCACCTCTACCTCACGGGGGGTTGCAGAAGGTGTGAAGGCGCTCATGGAGAAGCTCGACAAGGCCGCGTTCTTCAAAAAATAAATTTTCGGTGCCGAAAATTTATGTCATCTGTTGCTGGCGAAAAGGAACTGGGTGGATTCAGTCAGTGCTGGAGACGGAGGCTGAACAATTTTCATGCGCATGTCCCGCCGCCCTACTGGTCGCCGGAGACTCGTCTTGAGGTTGAAGAACGGCGCAGGTATGAGATATGGCTTCCCGTCGGGGAGTTTCTGCGTGACCTTAGGCGCCTCGCCTCAAAGCTGCTTCCCGCCGCTGCCTGGTTACCCGTTCCTCTCCGGAATCTTCGCTGGGCTGATGCGCATGCGCCGCAGTATGCCGTCTACACATCCCTCCCCGATTTGTGGGATGATCTTCCTCCTCATCTCGCGGGCAAGGTCGCCTTCTCCCCGGCCGAATTTGCCGCGCTGCTGTGCGCTATGGCCGACCCGCCACGGCATGGGACTGATTTTGGGCGCTATCCCGAACAGTTGAACGCATTGCGTGATAATGAGACGCTCACGATGATCTCGCGGCGCTCGAAGAGGCTGCGCCTGCTTGACATCGGGTGCGGGACGGGGCAGGGAACCGTCGAGGCCGCCACTGTGCTCGTTGAACGATTTGGCGTCGCCGTTGACGCCACTGGGATCACATTGGAGCCGCTGGCGGGCTGGATGGCGGCGACGCGGTCGCTTCCGCACGATCTGGTCCGCGCCGAGCGGTACCGACAGTTCCGGAGGCACCCTCAGGCTTTAGTTTCCTTTGTGGCGGGATCCGCAATCGATCTGCCTTTCCCGGATGGTTCTTTCGATATAGTGCTGGCGAATGGTCTTGTCGGCGGGCCGGATTTCAATTCCGTGAATCTTTGGCGTCAGCTCCTCGCCGAACTCCGCCGAATTCTGAAACCGCAGGGGCTTGTCTCGTGCGCCAACAGCTTTCATGCAGGGCACTTGCGGAGGAACGATGAATTCATGCGGTTTGCGCGACGCATGGGATGGCACGTGGCGGGAGCGGTGTCGATGTTTCATATGTCGACGAGCGGATAACAGAATGGCAGATGGCAGAATGGCAGAATGGCAGAATGGCAGATGGCGGATGGCGGATGGCGGATGGCGGATGGCAAAATTCAGGAGACAGATTCGCCGCGGGCGATGCGAGCTTCCTTTGAAGCGTATAACGGATGGTTGGGTTTGAGGTTTCTGAGGAAACTCTGTTTGAACGCCTGCGCTTTTTGAGCAGAATTGCGCACGCTTCGTTCCCGCTCAGGCAGATGGCGGCGTCCCTCGAAAGGCAGCTTGTCGATTGCTCCTTCCCATGCGGTAAGTTGGCGGGCGCATGACTCGGCAAGTGACCGTATACTTTGAAGATCAGCAAGGTATGTTTTAAGCGTTGGTCGTTTGTGCACTACTGCTATCATCGAACGCACCTCTCCCGCTGAGCCTCGTGCTATGGCGATGAAGGAGTTCAACTCGCTTGTCGTGGATCGTTCAAAGCCTTCTGCGATATTGTTCGACACAGAAAGGGCGGCTCGATCAAGCTGATTGCGGAATCCCGACGAAACGGGAATGGCTGGCTTTTCCAGGAAGTCGAGCACGGCGTTGTAAAGATTTGCGGCCTCCTGCCACACGGGCAGTTCCTCGAATCGTTGGTATTTCGCCATTTATTGATCTCTTTCTATTTGTGTCTTTCCCATTTGCCATTTGCCATTTGCCATTTGCCATTTTATTCCCCGCTCACCCGAAAGGGACTTCGGTGATTTCGGGGAGACGGGAGTAGGCGTCGAGGAGGGGGCCGTCGTTGGTGCCGCCGCGGAAGGCGTGCCAGGCGAGTCCGGCCACCATGGCGGCGTTGTCGGCGCAGTAGGCCCGGGGGGAGACGAGGTAGCGGACGTGGCCGGGCACCTGCGCGCGGAGCGTCTCGCGCAGCAGCGTGTTCTGAGCGACGCCGCCGCAGAGGACAATCGACTTCACGCTAAAGAATTTCATGGCATCAAGTGCTTTGGAAACAAGGACATCCACGACCGCCTGCTGGTAGGAGGCGACCGTGTCGTTGAGGAGGTCGTCGACGAGTTTCTCCGCCCCGCCGAGTGACTTCACATGATAGAGGAGGGCGGTTTTCACGCCGCTGAAACTGAAATTGAAACGGTTACGCTCGTCGAGCGGTTTTCCCGAATGCGCGGTGAGCGACCGCGGGAAATGATAGCGTTTCGGATCGCCATTTTTTGCCACGCGTTCGATCACGGGGCCGCCGGGGTAGCCGAGCCCGAGCAGTTTGGCCGCCTTGTCGAGGGCTTCGCCCGAGGCGTCATCGATGGTCTCGCCGACGATCCTTGCCTTACGGTCGGCGTCGACCAGCGTCAAGGCCGTGTGCCCGCCCGAGACGACAAGGGCGAGGAGCGGATAGACGTCCGACGCGCGGAGAATTTCGAAGCCATCGTCGAGGAAGACGCTGTAGATATGGGCGAGGAAGTGGTTGACGCCAATCAGCGGCAGCTTGTTCGCCACGGCGGCGCCGCGGGCGAAGTTGAGCCCCACGAGCAACGCCGGGATGAGTCCGGGGCCGTTGGTCACGGCGATGGCGGCGATGTCGCCGATCCCCACTCCCGTCTTCTCCAGCGCCTGCCGCGCCACCGGCGCGATCGCTTTCAGATGCTCGCGCGCGGCCAGCTCCGGCACCACGCCGCCGTATGGGGCGTGCGCCTTGATCTGCGACGCCACGATGTTGGAAAGCGTCTGCCGTCCGTCGGCCACTACCGCCGCCGCCGTCTCGTCGCAACTCGATTCTATGCCAAGTATCAGATCCATATGCTATTTCCTATAATGTTCTATGCCTGTGGCGTTGCTGCAATAATTATCGCGGGCGTGATGACGGAAATAGCAGAAAAAAACAATTTTGAGGACAAAATTGTTTTCGGCGTCGGTTGAATTTCATATGTTTGGTTGGGGGCCGTACTTAGCCTTGGGCCAATACCCTTTCTCTATTCGACCGCATATACAAATTGAAGGTGTGGATTTTCGTTTTATTCCCTGCGGCGAAGCCGCTTTGGAGTGCTCAGGCAAGCCGCTGTGGCGGCGCGACTGAGCTATGCTTAACCGAAGCACAGCCTTGTTCCAGAAGCCGCGCCGCGGCGATCCAAAGCGGTGTCGCGCTGCGCTTGCCGCCGTACTCCAAGGCCGCGTTGCGGTGAAGAAAAATTGTAAGTTCATATCACCATGCGCCTTTCCGTAGAACTTCCTCCATATTGGCGTACCCGCAGGTATGTCCATCTGAAAAAAGGATGTTGTCGTATCCTCCCGCATGATTGCCGGGCTTGTCCCAGGCGATCGGCGTGTCCACGTTCATCGACTCGCTCCAGCCTGGGCAGTACACATTAGTTTTTCGATAAGTAATTTCACAAGTAACTGGCGGAGCCAGCTTGTGAAATTAATTATCTGAAAAACTATAGCATTTCAATTCTCGGATTGAGCAGCCTGATCATTCGACTATTTCAATGGTGGCGGACTGGAGAGTCTGACCTTGGTGTAGCCTGACTTTTTCCTGTCTTCTGGATGGGGTTCGAGGCCGATTACGGTGATCTCGCCTTTACCAGGGCCGTACACCCAGAAGAGACGACCTGCAGCGGGAGTATTGTTCTCCAGATAAGATTGCCAGACCTTACTGTTGCCGCCAGTAAGTCCGCTATACCGTCGAGTCAGATCATCTATCTCATGCGATTGCAAGCTGTTGTGTCGGGGATTTGTCGCCAGGAGCAAGACGGTTTTCGCAAGTTGCTTCCACAGTTTGATCTCAGTTTTGCTTAGTGTGCCTGCTTCCGCCCTGTGTGATAGAGCGTCCCAGAGATCCTGCATTTCCGGCACCCCCATGCGGATGGCGAAGTTCATATCTTCTACTCCGCATGATCCATATGCCGCTTCAGCTTTTTCAGATCTACCGGTTTCCCCACCACGCCTTTCACATAGTTTCTCATCGCCACATCCATTGACTGCAGCGTTTTTGCCGAAAGTTGGTCAAGACTGGCGAGAACGCGTGGTTCCAGTTCGATTTTCCCATCAGCGAAAACCTTCACGTGGTAATGGGTGAAGTTCCGCATGCCTCGCACGGTAAGTCTGCGTCTCGTGTCGAGTGATGTGTCATATTCTTTCAGTAGTGTGGACATAGGCGACTCCTTGAGCATCCATACAACGAAAAAGTGGGAATACCCACAGCAAGTATATCTCCAGATTACCGGCAAATCAAGAGAGAACTGATCACGCCATTGTCTTACTGCGCGAACAGCAGCAAGGCGGCCATGATGAAGAAGGTGAGGGCGGGGGCGGCGAGGAGGTAGTTCCAGAAGAGGACGCCGGCGGTGAACTCCTCGCATTTCTTGAGGACGTTGCACATGACGGCCACGCTGACGGCGGTCGGCGAGGCGCAGGTGACCACGAGCATCACCGCCATGACGGGATCGTGGCGGATGACGCCGAATTTGATGAGGATATAGACGTAGAGGATGGTGAGCAGCGGGAAGATGGCGAGTTTGCAGGCGACGGCGGCGATCACAGCCCTTGGGTGCCCGGAGGAGATGCTCGAGCGGGCGAGGTAGAGGTTCGAACCGAGGACGATCAATGCGGCGGGGATGGTGCCGATGCCGATCGTATCGGCGGCGTTGTAGAAGGGGTAGAGAACGCCGGTCTTCTGGACGAGCAGCGCCTTGAGCGGGGGCGCGAGGCCGACGAGCAGTCCCAGCGCCACGCCGGCCAGCGGTGGCGAGAAGAAGCCCTTCATGGAGAAGCCGCCTTTCTCTCCCGAAAGGAAGGCGAAGCCGAGCGTCCACATCATCGGCGAGAACAGGACCAGGTAAATGGAGATGTAGGCGACGGCGATGTCGCCGGAGCCCGGGATCGCGGCGAGCGCGGGGATGGTCGAGCAGGCGGCGAGCATCAGCGGGATTGGCAGATAGCTGGCGTTGGGAATCGCCGCGCAGGTTATGACGACCCTGCCCACGTCGTCCCGTCCGTGCCCCGCAAGTCGTGCGCCGACCATGCCGACGGCGAAGCCGAGGGCGGTGAGGGCGACGCAGGAGACGGGCAGTATCCACAGTTCCTGGAGGCGTTCGAGGCTGATCGCCGTCGCGAGTTTCGAGAAGAGCAGGCAAGGGAGCATCAGGCTGAAGACGCAGGTGCTGATGGCGCGGGTCGACTCGAGCTTGAGCGCGCCGGTGCGCGCCAGAAAGACGCCGCCGGCGGCGATGAGCAGCACGGTGAGGACTGAGCGGCCGGAATGATAGAACAATACTGAGAACTCGGCGATACTCACGACGTTCCTATCTGAAAGCCACGGCGCGTCATTTGGCGTTCTGGGGCGCCGGTTGTGCCTTCGCCGGTTCGGCGTTTTGCCCCTCCTTGCGCTTTTTGCCGGCCTCGGCCTTCGCCTTCAGGGCGTTCAGAGCTTCCCATACCTCCTTCGCCATCACGTTGAGGCATGGCCTTTTGTCGTTGCCGTCATAGCTGGCAAGGGCGTTTCCGTCGGAGCGCGCGTAGTTGACGACGCCGAACTCCGTAATGGTCTGCGGTTGCCATGTCGCGCCGTTGGAGCTCTGGTTGAGGAGCATGAGAAGCTCGGTTTGCAGAATCTGCTCTCCCGCCTTCTTGTGCCCGTAGACGACTGAGCATGCTTTGCCCTTTTTGAAATACACATGGATGATCAGTTCATCCTTCGCGAAGGCCAGTCCCTCGTCCGAGATGCCCGTCAGGCCGGGCAGAGGAGTCTTGTCGGGATTGCCGTATTTCTTGACGAGCGTGGCCTTGTCCGTAAAGAGGTCGGCGAGGCAGGAGAATGACGGGGTGGAGAGGGCGGCGGCGCACAAGGCGCAAGCGAGAACGAGTTTCTTGGCAGTTCGCATGTCAGTTATTTTCTGCTCGAGCTGTATGTCAATTTTGAATGGATGAGTCTCTGCCGCACGTTGCGCGGCATCCGCGGGGTGGGTCCGGAAATTGCTATCCGATCATTGGCTCGTTGGAGCGGATGGGCAGCTGGACGAGGAAGGTGGTGCCTTTGCCGGCCTCGGTCTCGAAGGAGATCTTGCCGCCGTATTTCTCGACGGTCTTCTTGCAGTTGTGCAGGCCGAAGCCACGCGAGGCCTTGTCCTTCGACTTGGTGGAGAAACCGAAGGAGAATATCTTGGCGGCGACCTCCGCCGGTATGCCCGGTCCGTTGTCTTTTATCTTGACGGTGACGTCGCTCTTGTCGGTGTAGAGCGCGATTTCAAGCTGGGGCTCGCGTTCTTCGACGAGCGCCATGGCCTCGGAGGCGTTCTTGATGAGGTTGATGAAGACCTGGGTCATCATGGACGTGTCGATGAGGGCTTCGGGGCTGACCTCGGGTAGATCGGTCTTGATCTTGATGCCCTTCTTGTTGATCGTTTCCTCGTAGATCTTGATGGCGGACTTGAGCGGGGTGGTCAGTGGGGTGAGGTTCTCGGTGCCGAGCTCGCCCACGAAGCGCTGCTGGAGGTCGATGATCTCGCTGATATGGTAGAGCTTGTCGTTGAGGGAGACGAGTAGCGTGCGGTTGTTATCCTCCGAGGTGATAAGATGGTCGAGGAGCTGTTCCATGACTTCGAAGTACTGCGAACCGGCGGGATCCTCGGCGAGGAAGCTTTGCAGATTGCCGGAGCCGAACTCCTCGCGCATCTTCGGGACGACGATGGATTTGAGCAGTTTCTCGGGGCGGTCCTCTTTCTCCTTGTACTTCTCCTGCAACTCATGGACGCTGAGCTTGGCGACGGTGACGGCGTTGCCGATGTTGTGGATAATACCGGTGGAGACCTGGAGCATGCCCTCCTCCTTGGCCGCTTGCAGCTCCTCCTCGTACTTCTGGTGCTCGCGGAAGATGCGGATGCCATCGATGCTCAACGAGGCGAGTTCGTTGAGGCGGACGAGATACTCGCCGTCCTCGTTCGTGAGGGAGTGCGCGTCGAAGTCGTCGCCTGAGACGACGATCACGCAGGCCTCGATACGTTTGTTGCGGTAGATGGGGGCGACCAGGACGCGGCGCGTCAACTCCCCGAACCGTTTGGGAAGCCAGGCCGGGGCGTTGTTCTTGTAGAAACCGTAGCCCAACTCGCTGACGGCCTCGCGTATTGTTGTGACGTTGAACGTGGTGCTGCTGCCCCGGATGCAGTCGGTGTGGTGCTTGGAGCTGGAGAGGAGTTTCTGCTCGAGTTGGGGGGACACCTCGCGCACCGGCGGGAAGATGCCCGCCACGGCGCTGCCTTGGAAGGTCTCGTCGGGATTGATCGTGAACACCGCCGCGCCGGATCCCTGCAGCGCCCGCGCCACGTACTCGACAAAGAAGGAGAGGAAGGCGAGTTCGTCGGATTGCTCGCCGCCGCTTCTGACCGCCACGCCGGAGATGCGCAGGATCTCTGACGTCGCCTCGCGCTCTTTCAGGTTTTGGCGGGTCTTCTCATACAGACGGCGCGTGGCGATCACATTGCGTCCGTACTGCACGAAATTTATCGTTGCCGACACGATCAAAAGGAGAAGGAACAGCAGAACGGGAAGCTCAACCATACCAGCAGTGCTCCGTGCGGCGCCGAATGGCACCGGGAAAAAGGCCCTTTAAAACGTTAAAAAAAGCGTGTGCGCAAGCGATGAGTATACAGCACAACTACTGCTATTTCAAACAAATCCGAGCACTCTGTCGGCCATTGACAAAGGGTGGGTAACGTTGCAGATTAAAGAAGTTAAACAGCATAAGGAATCTCTTCATGGCATCCACTGCGTCGTCTCTTCGCAAGCTGGTCTTGCTCGTTGTCCCCGTTTTCCTCTGCGTGGCATCCGTCCTGGCCGCTGACGGCGACGTGGACAAGAAGTCCGTCGACCTCGCCGTCAAGGAGGGAGCCTCGACCCCGCTGCTCTGCCATGTGGGGGGGACGATGCGACCGGCGATCGAGGCGTTGGCGGCAGCGTACGAGAAGACGACAGGACAGAAATTCGAGATCAATTCAAACGGTTCGGGTGAGCTGCTCGCTCATATCGAGTTGCAGAAGGCGGGGGATCTCTATATCTGCCATGATCCCTTCCTGGCCATCCTCATGAACAGGGGGCTCGGCGTTGACGGCTGGACGTTCGCTGAACTGACACCCGTGCTCGTGGTCCGCAAGGACAACCCCAAGAAAATACTCGGCCTGAAGGACTTTGAGCGGAAGGACGTCGAAGTTGTGCTGCCGGACTACACGCAGAGCACGCTCGGATATCTGCTGCCCACGATCTTCGCCAAGGCGGGGGTAGACCTCGAAAAGCTCAAAAGCTCCAAGAACATACCGACCAACCGCAGCGGCGGGAATGCCGCCAACGTGGTGGCCACGGGGAACGCCGACGCCACACTCGTGTGGAATGCCGTCGCCTCGCTCAGGAAGAAGGACCTCGACGCCATCCGCATCGACGGCATCCTGCCGACGCCGAATGTCGACGCCGTGACCAGCGCCACGTCGAAGAGCTATTATCTCACGCCGGTCAAAGTGACCGTCGCCACGCTCACCTGTGCGAAACAGGCCGCCGCCGCCAAGGCCTTCGCCGAGTTTCTCGCCTCGCCGAAGGCTGCGAAGATCCTCGCGGACTTCGAGTACACCATCAATCCCGCCATCACGAGGAAGTGCTACGAGGCGGGCAAGCCGCTTTCCAAGCCAATGCCGTAATGGATTTTATGGGCGGAAATCTTTCCGCACAGAAAATCTATTCGGCAATGCCGAAGCGTTTCATTTTGCGGTAGAGGGTGGCGCGGCCGACGTTGAGGATCTTGGCGGCCTTGCTCATATTGCCGCCCGCCATCTCGATCGCCTTCAGGTAAAGGGCTCGCTCGCTGTTCTCTATGCCTTGGCGCTCATGGAAGAGCGGATCGTGCAGCTGTGTTTCCGAGGGGCCGGAGTAGAGCATCTCGTTCCGGAGCTTGCCGGGAATGTCCTTCCAACCGATCCATTCCTCGCCGGCGTTGACCATCACGGCGAACTCGATGGCGTTGCGCAGTTCGCGGATGTTGCCGGGCCACGGGTACTTCTGCATGCTCTCAATGATTTCCGGGGCGATCCCCTTGACCTTCTTGCCCATGACGGCGTTGAAGTAGTTCACGAAACTTTGGGCGAGCTCGGGGATGTCCTCCCTGAGGTTCGCCAAGGAGGGGAGATGGATGGCGGTGACGCTGAGCCGGTAGTAGAGGTCTTCCCTGAACTTGCCCTCCTCGAGCAGTTCGGAGATGTCTTTGTTGGTGGCGGCGATGACGCGGATGTTGATGGGCACCTCGCGGCTGTCGCCGATGCGGGTGATGGTCTTGTCCTCGAGGACGCGGAGGAGCTTCGACTGCAGCTCCAGCGGCATGTCGCCGATCTCGTCGAGGAAGACTGTTCCGTTGTTGGCCGACTCGAGCTTGCCGATGTTGCCGCCTTTGACGGCGCCGGTGAAGGCGCCGGGGGCGTAGCCGAAGAGCTCGCTCTCGGCGATCTCGCGCGGGATGGCGGCGCAGTTGATCGAGATGAACGGATGGCGGCGGCGGTCGCTGGCGGTGTGGATGCTGTGGGCGAACATCTCCTTGCCGGTCCCGCTGGCGCCGGTGAGCAGGACGTTGACCGAGGTTTTCGCGGCGCGCTGCGCCAGCTCCTTGGCCATCATGATCGACTGCGTCTTGCCGATGATGTCCTTGAAGGCGAACTTGGACTTGTGGAAGGAGGACTCCTTCTTGGATGAGCCTTTCTCGCGCATGGCGAGGACCACGCCGACGAATTCCTCGGTCTCGCTGAACAGCGGGATCTTGTCGTAGACGACTTCGATCGTCTTGTCGGGGAGGCGGATCTCCATGGGCTTCCCTTCGCAGGCGATCGCGCTTTGGGCGACGTCCTTGATGGGGGGCGAAAATGATGCGAGCGCGTCGAGAGGTTTCTCCTCGACGGCGCTCAGCGAAGTGAGCGAGAGCAGTTTGGCCGCCTCCGGATTGATCTGACGGACGTGCCCCGAGCGTGAGAGCACGATGGTGGCCTCGGCGTCGGGCGAGCAGAGGCGGGACTGTATTTTTTTCAGGGAGGCGCAGACGGTGCGGAAGTTTCCCAGCCGCAGGTCGCGGTCGATTGTCTGGACGAGAATCATGACCATACCGAGCAGCTTCACGCCGTCATAGTCGGAGGACGGGGCGACCAGGGAGGCGAAACCGGCGGGTGAGCCGTCGAGGCGGTAAAAGGGTGCCGCCGCGCAGGCGAACGGGTGGAGTCGCTTGAGATAGTGCTCGTGCCCGGCGCAGAAGGACGGTTTCATCGATTCGATCGCCAGCGACACGGCGTTGGAACCGGCCCGCTCCTCGTCAAGGCAGATCCCCGGTTCCAGCGTGTGCGGAGCCAACGCGTCCTTTATGACCTGGGGCGTCGGACCCACGTGCAGAATCTCGCCCCGCGCCCCGCAGAGCAGCCAGGTGATGTTGAGCGCCTGGTGGCCGCGCATGGATGCCTCGACGCACGACCTGATGGCCTCGATGAACGGCCTGTCCTCCGCTCCCGCGGATGCCGGGGAGATCGACTTCGGCGGAAACGCCTCGAACGCGTCGAGCCCCCGCGCCTTCGATCTTTTCCAGCCATCGAGGACGCATTTCCTCATGACCGGTTCATGCCCTTTTTGCATGAAGGCCAACCACTCCGCTTGTCCGAAGTGACTCATAAGGCAATGCGGAGCGCGTCCGCGATACGGTTATGTGGCATGCCAGCGGAGCCAGCATTCCACAGATCGGGCGGACGGTCCGCCTCGCATTGGGTGGGTGATGTGTGTTTTTTCATCAATTCTTCTTGTGTAGGTGATTCAATTTCCGCATGGAACCCATTGACGCCATTCCTTGCCATCTGTGTGTGGCCCCTATGGGGCGTCACACTATAGCGCGTGATGCAGGTTGAAAGGCGATTTCGATCAAGGAGAAATCATCCTCGAGGTTTTTCGAGCCGTACATTTCCAGCACGTCGCGGTAGATTTGGTCGACATGGAATTGTTCTGTTTTCACGATGTCTGACAGGTAGTTCCTGAAGTCGTCGAGCTGCCAGTCCGGGAGGCCCGGGCGGGTGATCTCGTAGACGCCGTCGCTGAAGATGAAAAGCCTGTTGTTGTCCGAGAGCTCGACTTCGCTGTTCTCATACTTCATTCCGGGGTATCCGCCGATGACCATGCCATTCGTCCGTAGTTCGTGAACCTTTCTCTCGTCGGGACGTGAGCCGGAAATCAGCAGCGCGGGAGGATGCCCGCCGGTGGCGTAGACGATTTTCCCGGCCTGCCTGTCGTAGACGCCGTACCATATCGTGAAATACATTTGATGATGGTCTTCCATCTGGAAGGAGTCGTTGAGGCGCGAAAGGACGTTGGCGGGATTGAGGAAGTCGGTGCCGGGAAGATTGCGCGACCGCAGGGCCTCCATCGCCGAGACGGACAACAGGGCGGCTCCCACGCCGTGGCCGCACACGTCCAGCAGATACATGGCGAAGTGATTCTCGTCAAGCCAGTGGTACCCGAACGAGTCTCCCCCCAGCGAAGTGGAGGACACGTACTTCCATTCGGTCGTGATTTCTCCAGTCAGGGGTTTCGGCAGCATCGACGAGACGTAGCTCGCCGCCTCGGCCAATTCCTCGGCGAGCCTTTTCTGGCTCTCCTGCAGCGCCTTGAACGCCTCATTGCGCTCAAGCAGGTTGATGTAGCCCATGGAATGATGTTTGATGCGGGCGATGAGCTCGATCTTGTCGGGCAGTTTCACGAGGTAGTCGTTCGCTCCCACGGCGAAGGCGTCGGACTTGGTTTTCGGCTCCTCCTTGCTGGACAGGACGATCAGTGGGACGTCTTTTGTCGCCGGATTTCTCCTGAAGAATTTGACCAAGGTCAAACCGTCCACGTCCGGCATCACCAGGTCTTGCAGAATCACCGTGGGGCCGATCTCGTTCGCCATGCTGATCGCTTTGGACGGATCGCCGCAGAAATGGAAGATGATGCTCTCCTCTCCCTGCAGCATGCGTCTGACCGCCTCGCCGACGATCGCCTGATCGTCAATGAGCAGCACAATGATCTGGTGCGCGCGGATCGCCGCCATCCCCGGCTGTTTCCCAGGGGGTGTGGTTTGTTCATTCATGAGCGTCCGTCTCCAGTGAGGATTTTTGTCAATTCCTGTCCGATCCTGTCAGGGGGAAGCACCAGTTCCGCCGCCCCGTTTTCAGCCGCCGCCTTTGGCATGCCGAAAACCACAGACGATTCCTTGTCCTGGGCGATGGTGCGCCAGCCTTTATTCTTCAGCGTCAAGAGCCCCAGCGCCCCGTCACGTCCTATTCCCGTCAGCACAACCGCCGTCCCTTTCCGCGGCCAGTTGCGGCTCACGCTTTCGAAGAAGACGTCGACGGATGGCCGGAAAGGATTTGACAGTGGCTCGGAAGCGTAGGTGAATCGCATGCTCCCGTCCAGCAGGAGATGATCGTTGGTTGCCGCCAGATATACGTTGCCTATCTTCGGCGTGTCGCCTTCGACGGCGAGGCTCACGTTCAACTTCGTGAGCGTCTCCAGCCATGAGGCCAGTCCCGTGGCGAATTCTTTGTCCACGTGCTGGATGATGACGATGGCGGCACCGAAATCGGCCGGCAGCTCGGCCAGCATTTGGGCCAAAGCCGCCGGTCCTCCCGTGGATGATCCCACCGCGACCAGATAGGGGGCGGGAGCCGAGGTGGCTGCGGGGACGCTGCTCATCTTCGCGTTCCCCGGTTTATCGGCGGCGTGAGCGCGTATCACGCCCAGCCGTTCTATTTTCTGCAGGAGTTGCGCGGCTCCCTCCAACTGGCCGGACAGCCCGATCGACGGGGTGTTGACGGCGTCAAGCGCGCCATAGCTCAGCGCCTCAAACACCTTGCTGAAATTCGAGGCGACTGAGGCGGTGACAACCAGGATGCCGCAGGGCGATTTCGCCATGATCCTCCTGGTCGCCTCGGCTCCGTCCATGACCGGCATCAGAAGATCCATGAGAATGAGGTCTGGAACGTCCGTGCCGCATTTCTCGACCGCCTCCGCGCCGTTGACGGCGACCCAGGCGACCTCGTGCGTCGGCGCCTTCGACTTGACGATCCGCTTCAACACCTCGGCGGCCATGGCCATGTCGTTGACGATAGCTATTCTCATGTCTCCGCCTTGCCGATCAGGTTTGTCACCGCGTCCAACAGTGTGTTGTCGTGGAAGCTGCCCTTCGTCAGGTAATAATCCGCTCCGGCCTCAAGGCCTTTGAGCCGATCCTCCTCGCGGTCCTTGTATGACACGATCATCACCGGAGTGGCGCGCAGCCGTTCGTGTTTTTTGATAAGTGAGACAAGTTCTATGCCGTTCATCCTCGGCATGTCGACATCGGTGACGACAAGGGCGTATTGGCCAGTTCGGACGGCGTTCCATCCTTCCGCGCCGTCGACCGCAGTGTCGACGGCGTATCCGTTGTTTGCGAGAAGATTGCGTTCCACCTCCCGCACGGTGATGGAGTCGTCGACCACCAGAATCCTTTTCTTGACGGAGGGGTCGGCGGCGGTTTCCGCTGTCGTTATGCCCAGCAGGCGTCCGCCGTTCAGGATCGTGTCGATGGAACGCACCATGTCGTCGACGTCCAAGATAAGCACTGGCGCGCCGTCATCCAACACCGACGCCGCGTTGATGTCGGCGACTTTCCCCAGCCTCGGATCGAGTGGGCGGACAACAAGCTCGCTCTCTCCGACGAACCCGTCGACGAAAATCGCATATTGGTTAAGCCGGTCGCTGATGAGGATGACATGGATGAGATCGTTGGATGCCGCATGAGTGTTTTCGAGCCCAAGAACCTGGGCGGCTGAAACCAGCCCAATGTTTTTACCATTATAGTGTATGTACTGATGATTCTCAAGCAGTTGGATCTCGTGGCGCGGGATCTTGAGGATATGGTCTATCCGCATGAGGGGGAATGCATAGGGCTCGCCGCCGATCTCGACGATCAGCGACGACATGACGGACAACGACACCGGAAGCTGTAGAATGAAGGACGTTCCTTTGCCTAGCGCGGTGTCAACTTTCACAATTCCTCTGACCTCGTGGACCATGGCCTGCACCACATCGAGTCCGACGCCGCGGCCGGATATCTCCGTCACTTCCGCCGCGGTGGAGAAGCCGGGGAGGAACATGAACTCCAAGAGCTCCGCGTCGGACAGTTTCGCCGCGATCTCTTCGGTCGCGAGTCCTTTGGCGACGGTTTTCCCGCGGATTCTCTCGATGTCGATTCCTTTGCCGTCGTCGGAGATGGAGATGTTGAGCATGCCGGCCCAGTGTCGGGCGGAGATATGGATCGTCCCTGTCTCGTTTTTACCGGCTTTGACTCTTGCCTCCGGCGGCTCAATGCCGTGGTCGACGGCGTTTCTCACAAGGTGGTTCAAGGGTGAATTCAGCTTGTCGAGAATATCCCTGTCGACCTCCGTGGATTCCCCGGAGACGCGCAGCGTCACCTTCTTGCCAAGTTTGCGGGCGATGTCCCTCACGACCCGCGAGAAGTCCTTGACGCCTTCCGCGAACGGCCTCATCCTGCAGGAGACGACATCGCGGTACAAGCCGTCAGAAAAGGTGTCCATCGCTCGGGAGTAGGAGGAGAAATCGGAGAAGTAGTCGGAATAGTCGCGGTAAAAATCGTTGTGCTTGGATTGGATATCCCTGAAGATGCCTTTGACGCTTTCGTCTTGAGCGGCAGCAACGCTCCGCTGCTGGAGATCGTCTAAAAGACACGCTATTTCAAGGAGGCGTTTTTTGTGGTTGAGTATTCTTTTCTCAAACGCCTGAAGCCGTTTCGAGGCGACAAGAGACTCGGCCGCAATACCCAAAAGGCGATCCATCTTGTCGGCGGCGATCCTGACCACCGCGTCTTTCTCGGAATGCGCGGCCTCAGGATGGGGTGGTGGTTGTGACGCCGTCGCGGGGCTTTCCGAGGATGTCGAGGATGGCTGAGGCGGGCTTGCCTCAGACTGTGGCGGCTTCGCCTGCTCAGCGCGCCCACCTCCGCCGAGGCAAGGTTCAACCATGAGAGAAACACCACCGCTCCCGGGAATGACG
>CAYTFM010000077.1:0-29928 GCA_964436735.1 uncultured Victivallales bacterium
GATCTCGGCGGTGTTCCGCCGCGAGGACGACCCGTCGTTCCTCGTCGACGAGCTCAAAAGCATCTACGATCCCAATGGCGGTTACTTCTACCAGGGGAAGTACATCCCTTCCCTTGCGGCTGATATCGGACGTATCGTCGAGACGCATCTGCGCAAGATTGGCATGATCACCGGCAATGAGCCTGCGTCGCAGGATCCCGAGTCCACCGCCGCCGGGCAGGGGCCGGTTGACGTCGATGCCGAAGCCCTCAAACGGTTCATGTTCTGTCCGCAATGCAGCGAGCGCACGCTCTACGTGGAGGAAAACTGCCTGAAGTGCATCTCCTGCGGCTACAGCAAGTGCGGATGAGCCTGGGAATACCGTGCCCCGGCTCGGTTGTGCTGCTGGGGGAAATCGGTAGGGGGTGCTGGCTGTTGGGTGCGCCTCCGCACGCCAATCCGCAGCGGCGGATCGATTGGGAATCCTAAGCAGCGACTGCGATCCATAGCGGCGTTGAGTTTCAACTTGCCTCAATGATCCTGTTCATCTCCTCGGCATTGACAATCCGTAGTTTGCTCTTTCTAAAGTCAGAGGGATTTCTTGTCACGATAAAGTCAGCGCCGCATGAGATGGCGGAATAGTACTGGATCGCATCTTCAAAATCTGCGAAATCGGACATCAGAGCTTTGTCGACAATATCCGCATCCGTGGCAACAAGATCGAGCAACTTCCTCGCATCTGCCACTTTTTCCCTGACATTACGCTGCTTGCTGACACTACTCAGCACGTAATGAATATTGGCAATACAGTTCGCGGAGGTGAACGCGTAGACTTTTTTTGCTCTCACAAGCTCAAACAGCAAAGCCGCATCTGAAGCGAAAGGCTCTCTGTTGGTAAGCACATCGATGATGATGTTCGCATCAACAAATATGCTGGCTCTCATAGATATTTCTTTTCAAGAGCCTTGTGCAGCTCTTTCTTGTAGTTGAATGCGGATGTGTCAATCTTGATCGCCCCTTTAAGGTTCTGCACCTCAAGTGACAGCTTACGTCTTGCGGTGTGCGTTGGGGGCGTGCTGGAGAGATTTTTCAGATAGTTTCCTATCAGCCGTGATAGACTCACTCGCCGCTGCTTCGCATACTGTTTCGCATTGTGGATGATGGCATCATCGACACTCAGTGTCAGTTTTGTGTTCATTATTATTCCTTGTGATTTACACGTATAAAATATACACGTTTATCACGTATTTCAATGGGCGTGTCACTTGGCGTTCGAATCGTCGCGGGTAAGCGTGAAGTCCTGGTCGATATACGGTCACTTCTCCGCGCCGAAGACCGTCTCAAGATAGAAATTGCGGAGTGCTTCCTGCCTGATTTCGGTTGTGACCTCGATGTTCGCGTCGTCGCCGCCGGGGACCGTCATGCCGCGGGTGAGGTCGCCGGTGGTCTCGACTCTGACCGCCAGCGGGGTGGTGGTGTAGTAGGAGCGGTCAAACGCCCACACCATGGGGAACAAGTCGTACATGACCGGGCCCGGTTTCCAGTTCTGGACCGGATGCCAACAGTTGATCGCCTCGGCGAGCGCGCGGTACAGCGGCGAATGGTGGCTTCTGAACAACTCGCAGTCGTCCTTCGAGAGGATGAAGCGGCGGGTGACATCCCAGGTGCCCATGTAGATCTTCACGCCAGAGCTAAGGACGATGTCGGCGGCGATGTAGTCGAACGCGATATTGTGCTCGCGGCGGTTGAGCGCGGTCTCGCCCCCCATCATGGCGATGTACTTGATCTTTCCGGAGATCTCCGGGGCGCGCCGCAGGGCGCAGGCGATGTTCGTCAGGGGGGCGATGCAGGCGAGGACGATCTCGCCGGGATGCTGGTTGACGGTGCGGATGATGAGGTCGACGGCGTCCGCGTCGCCGGGGTCGTCGCGGGGATCCTCCGGTTCGGCGAAGCAGTAGTGGTTCATCGTGACGCGGAGGTCGCGCTGCCCCCGCGCTTCTTCCTCGGACACGGCGCGGAGCGGGAGTTGCATGCCGGCGGCGACCGGGATGTCCGTGCGGTCAAGATGGCGCAGTAGTCGTTTCACCATCCGCGCCCTTTTGTCCGAGGGGAAGGTCACGGTGGTGATCGCCTTGATGTCCAGTTCTGGACGGCGGAGGGCGAAAAGGATCGCGAGCAGGTCGTCGATGTCCTGTCCCGGATCCGTGTCGATGATGAGCTTATGAGGCATCATGCCAGTTCGGCCGGAAGCGCGGTGGCCAGATCGGAGCGGAGGAAGATTTTCTCCTCGCCCGTCCGCATGTTTTTAGTTTTGACCTGCCCCGCGGCGAGTTCGCTGTCGCCGACGACCACGCACACGCTGGCCTTCTCGCGATCGGCCACTTTGAACTGCGACTTGGGTGAGCGGGGGGAGGGATCCATGTCGGCGGTGAATCCCTTGTCTCTCAACTCTTTCAGAAGACGCCAGTTGTGTTCCCGAGCCGCATCCCCGATGGCGACCAGCCAGACCAGCGGTTTGCGGTCGACGGCCAGATTGACGCCTTGTCCCTCATGCGCGATGAGGAGCCGCTCGAGCCCCGAGCCGAACCCCACGCCGGGCGTGGATTTCCCCCCGAGTTGCTCGACGAGCGTGTCGTATCGGCCGCCGCCGCCGATGGCGTTCTGCGCGCCGAGTCCGCCTGCCGTCACCTCCCAGAGCGTGTCAGTGTAATAGTCGAAGCCGCGCACCAGTGTGCCGTCGAGTGTGAAGTCCACCTTGGCCTCCTCGAGGAGCTTGCGCACCTTCTCGAAGTGCCGAAGGCTTTTCTCTGAAAGGCAACTTGTGGCGGCGGGCACGCCAACACAGGCCTCCTGGTCGCCCGGCACCTTGCTGTCGAGGATGCGCATCGGATTCTCGTCGAGGCGCCGCCGCGAGTCCTCGCTGAGGTTGTCGCGCTTCGGCGTGAGGAAGGTGACGAGGGCGTCGCGGTATTTCTTTTTGCTTTCGGCGTCGCCGAGACTGTTGACGCGGAGCGAGAGGTCCTTGACGCCGCAGCGCTTGTAGAACTCGAGTTGGAGGAGGATGCACTCGACGTCCTGCTCGGGATCGGCGACGCCGAAGGCCTCCACGCCGAACTGGTGGTGGATGCGGAGGCGTCCCTTCTGCGGGCGCTCGTAGCGGAAGTTCGGACCGATATAGTAGACCTTCAGCCGTGCCCCCTCCTGGCCGACGAGTCCGTTCTCGATGACGGCGCGGACGACCCCCGCGGTCCCCTCGGGGCGCAGGGTGATCGAGTCGCTCTCAGGCCTCGGCTTGAAGGTGAAGGTCTCCTTCTGGACGATGTCTGTGGTCTCGCCGACGCCCCTGTGGAAGAGCTCGGTGCTCTCGTAGATGGGGGTGCGTATCTCGGAGAAGTGGAAGCGTTCGGCCACCTCGCGGGCGGCGTGCTCGATCGCCTGCCATTTCGGGCTCTCGGACGGCAGCACGTCAGCCGTGCCGCGGGGTGCGTTGATGTGTGCCATGTGATGGTACCCTGGAGTTGAATTAAAACCGAAATCGAGGCGCGGAATCGAACCATGCGGAAAACGCGGAATATATACAGCACCCCTATGTTTATCAAGATTCTGTTTGATGCCGCCGGCATTTGCATCGAGCAGGCAGGCGGGGTAGGTTATGAGAAGGCGGTCAAGGCCGCATCGCCACGTCGAACCCGCCGCGGCGCGTCTTTAAGATCTTCGACCGAACTATGAGCGCACATCATTTGAACACCTCTTCCCCTACTATTCAGGCGAGCAGACCGCCTTTCACTTCAAAATTCCACGCGGCGCGAGCCCGCAACGCACATCACACACCCGAAACGGAAATAACTAATGTCTTCAGAGGCCAGAAGTAACTAAATGCTGAAATCGATTAAACGGAAACTGCAGGGGTTGTTCGGCCTGCGGAAAAGTGGTGGCGACACCCAATCCCCCGAACCCGTCAACGAGGCAAAACCGGAAAAACATCGTCATCGGCGGGCGGATGCCGTCCAGGATGGTGGCGCACGCGCCGCTTCAGGGGAGCGCGCTCCGTCTTCGACCGATTCCAAGGAGCGCGGCGCGCGAAGGCGTCATGAACCCGCCGAGGGCGCCGATCGCAGTCCTAAAGACCATCCGCCACGGGCTGAGTCCGCTCAAGGCGAGAGGCGGAGGCGCTCGCCGAAACCGCCTATTGAGAGCCAGTCGACCCATCCTCCGCAGAAGACCCACGACAAGTCGATTCCTCGCACGCAACCCACCTTGGTCGAGCCGCCACCCGCCGAAGGCAAGACGCGTTTTTTCGAATTCGATGTCGCCAAAGAGGTGCTGCTTGGCATCCAGGATCTCGGCTTCCAATACTGCACGCCGATCCAGACGCAATGCATTCCTGATACCTTGAAGGGCAGAGACGTCCTCGGCAAGGCGCAGACAGGCACCGGCAAGACCGCCGCCTTCCTGACTTCGGCCTTCACACGGATGTTGCGCCATCCGCGGACGCACATGGAGCCCGGCGCGTGCCGCATGCTCGTGCTGGCTCCCACCCGCGAGTTGGCCATCCAGATACACAAGGACGCCGAGGACATCGGCAAGTATTGCGGTTTTAACAACTTGGTCGTCTTTGGCGGCATGGGGCACAAGGAACAGAGAAACGCCCTGCAGGAGCACATTGACCTGCTCGTCGGAACGCCCGGGCGCATCATCGACTATTTCCGCAGCGGGCATTTGAAGTTGGCGCGCGCGGAGATCCTGGTGATTGACGAGGCGGACCGCATGCTCGACATGGGGTTCATCCCGGACGTGCGGCGCATCGTGGCGCAGTTGCCTCCCACGGGTAAGCGGCAGACCATGCTCTTTAGCGCCACGCTCACGGAGGACGTCACGCGGTTGGCCAGTCGCTGGTTGAGCGATCCCCTGTCCGTCGAGATCGAGCCGGATCAGGTCGTGGCCAGTTCCATTGATCAGCAATTCTACACCGTCTCCCGCGACGACAAATTCTCGTTGCTCATGTGGCTGTTGAAGAACGAGAAGGTTGAGCGCATGCTGGTGTTTGTGAATCGCAAGGATTACACGGACCGGCTCGCCCACGCCCTCCAGGCGGAGGGGTTCTCATGCGAGCAGATGTCAGGCGACATTCCGCAGGAGAAACGGATCAAAATACTTGAGCGTTTCCGCTCGGGGAAGACGCCGATCATCGTCGCCACCGACGTCGCCGCCCGGGGTATCCACGTCGACGATATCAGCCACGTGGTGAACTACGACATGCCGCACGAGCCCGAGGACTATGTCCACCGTATTGGACGAACTGGTCGTGCGGGAAAGGTTGGCCAGTCGGTCAGCTTCCTTTGCGAATACGGCGCCTATCTCGTCCCCGACCTTGAGAAACTACTTGGCATTGCTATCAAATGCGTGCAATCTCCTGAGGGAATGCCAACCGTCAGGATGAAGTCAGGACCGCGTTCCTCGGACGACTATTCACGTCCGCCGCGCCAAGGTGGTCGCTCTTTCTCGGGCGGAGGGCGTCCACCGCCCCGCCGCACCGGCGCCCGTCCGCCGCCCCGCGGCGGAAGTCGTCCTCAACGCTGATTTCCTCTGAGCCTCCTTCATGCGCGAGTGGTTTGCCCGCTTTCGATGCGGTGAGCCGTCGCTTCCTCCCACGAGCGCGTTTCAGCCGGCAAATGCGACGCGAAGGAAATTCGTTGTGGTATCGCATTGCTGCGTCTGAACAGAGCCACGAGTGTGAGCGAGTGGTCGCAGCAGCTGCGGCCGTTTGAGCTTATTGAAGGGCAGGTCGGCCGGATTACGAGAAGGCAAGTTCCGCGGTGACTGCGGAAGCCGCGGCCTTCGGGTCGGCGGCGTCGAGGATGGGGCGGCCGACGACGATGTAGCCCGCTCCGGCGGCGGCGGCGGCGGCGGGTGTCATAATACGCTTCTGGTCGCCGACGGCGGAACCTGCGGGGCGGATGCCTGGCACAACCAAGGCGAAATCGGGGCCGCACGCCTCGCGGATTATCGCGACCTCATGCGCGGAGCAGACCACGCCGTCAAGCCCGGCGGTTTTGGCGAGCCGCGCGAGATGTGTCGCATGGGTCGCGACCGCGTAATCGTCCTGGCGGTTGAGCAATTCCGAGAGCGCGGGTTTGTCGAGACTGGTGAGAACGGTCACGGCGATCACGAGTGGCCGCGGCGAACCGGGCTCGTCCGCCGCCTTGACCGCCGCGCGCATCATCTCCAAACCGCCGCTGGCGTGGACATTGAGCATGTCGACGCCAAGGTTCGCGCAGGCTCTGACGGCGCTGGCGACCGTGTTGGGGATGTCGTGGAATTTGAGGTCGAGGAAGATCTTCTTGCCGCGCGCCTTCAGGGCGGCGACCGCCTCCGGGCCGCTTTCGCAGAAGAGATGGCTCCCGATCTTGAACCACTGGACGGCCTCGCCAAGCGTGTCGACCATCCGCAGGGCGGCCGGCAGCGGCGTGACATCCAAGGCTACGATCAGTTTTGTCGGTGCGGGAGTCATTGAGGTGGTATCCGCCTGGAAGTTATTTTCTCGTTCCAAACTCTAGCTCGTGCAGGTATTCATTCGGCGAGTAGAGCATCTCGAGCTCATCCTGCTCGTCGAACTCCATCTCAAACAGCCACCCGTCCTCGTAAGGGGAGGTGTGGAGCAACTCAGGCCTCTTTTTCAACTCGGTGTTTACCGCGACAACCCTGCCGGTCAACGGCGAGAAAAAGTCGTCGGATTTGCTTTCCGAATGGATCGTGAGGCACTCGTGGTCCATCTCAAGCTCGTCGCCGACGCTGGGCAGATGCACGCTCAGAGCCGAATCGATCCGCTCCTGCAATTCGTCCGTCAAACCCACCACCGCCTGATCCTTCTTCAGTTTCACCCACGCATGCTTTTTTGTATAGAGAAGATTTTTCGGGACATTCATCAAAGGACTCCGTTTTTTTGTTGTTTGTTCGTGGTATATGTATAGTAATGGTCAAGGCAATGCAAATAGTGAAAACGTAAAATTTTCTGAAATAACTGGACCTCGATGAAATACATTGTTCAAATGGATGGCAAGGAGTTTGGACCCGTCGACGAGATCACCCTGACGCAGTGGGTGGAGGAGGGGCGCGTCCTGCGCACCTCGAAGGTTCGCAACTCCATGATCATAAAATGGAATGATGCGGGAACGTTGGATTTACTGGCGAAGGCGTTTGAGGAGCGGGAGGCGGAGAACGAGGAGGCGGGCGCCAGCGGTGGCGGTTTCTTTGGCATCTTCGGCGGAGGTAAAAATAAGCGTGTGGAGGAGAAGGTCGTCACCTATGATTCGAGTTCGGCCTTCAAGCAGCATTATTTACCCAACCCGGCCCCGATCTCCCTGCGCCTCTTATCTGCGCTCTTCGATTTGATCGTCTCCTATCTCATTATCATGCTGTCCATCATCCCTGGCTACGTCATGACGTCGGCCGGCTTTGAGACGTCGACAGCCTTCTACTTCTCGTTCTTCATCGCGTTCTGCGGGATCGTCGGCTATCTGGCGGGATGCATCGGGGTCTTCGCCCAGACTTTCGGCATGTGGTTCTGGGGGCTGATGGTGACGGAGAACAACTCCAAGGCCAGTCCCGTCTATCTTTTCAACGCCTACATCTTCGCCCTTATGCTGCTGCTTTTCGGCGTGTTGTCGCCGCTGTTCGTCTACCTCAATGCCAACAGGCGTTCATTGCATGAGATCATGACCGGCACGCAAGTAATCAGGATCGCCGCCAAACCGAAGGCGTGATCCCTGCGGAAGCCATGCGTGCCTTCTTCTAAGATTGTGGATAATCCGGAGAATCCATGGACTCATACGGCGATTCGTCGGAGGGCGGTGGGGTGTCCTTGGCGCATGTGAAAAAAAGCATGGCGAGGATGATGAGCGCGGGAATGTCGATCAGTACGCCGATCGGGAAGAGGCAGACGGTCGCGTAGAAGACCCCGATGGGCATCTGCAGATAGGCGAAGGCCTTCAAGTAGCCGTGGAACTCCTCTTCGCAGCTCAGCAGCTTCGAGCCCAGGACGCAGTGCAGCACCCCGAAGGAGACGAGAAGAAGCGCCTCCCCGGCGGCGAGCGGTAGTTTGAGGTTGTGAGGCAGCGCCTGAGGCGCAAGGAAGAAGAGCAGGTTGAGGATACCCGTTGCGACGAGCGTGTCGATGACCCAGTTGGCGCGGGGGAAGTTGGCGCGCGCGTTCAGCGTTTTTCGAAAAGTGAGCAGGACGAAGACGCTTAGAGCGGCTTCGACGATGTAGATGATCCCAAGCGAGGACGTGACCGCGGGGTAGGCTTGGGTCTCGCGAAAACTAGTGATGATGGCGAACGCGTAGACGACAGGAGTGAGGACCGCTATCAGTATGGTGACCCAACCCGCGGCCAGAAGTCGTCCCTTGGAGAGCATGCCTCAATTCTCCTCAGTATAAATAAAAAAGGCGGGAGTGAGCTCCCGCCTTTTTTATTTTCCGCAGCACTTCTTGTACTTTTTGCCGCTGCCGCAGGGGCAGGGGTCGTTGCGGCCGATTTTGGAGACATCACGTTTGAAGGTGGTGCCGGGCCCCCCCATGGCGTCGGCGACGTTCTGGGCGGTCTCGCTGCCGTCGCCGGGCAGGGCCGTGGCAGTGCTGCTGCCTGTGGTGGCGAAGGCCATGGAGCCGTCAGGAGCGGCCTCGCCGCCGTCGCCGCCATGGATCATGCGGCGCGGGAGACGATTGAGGAGCTGCTCGAACGCCGCGAGGGTGGTGGCGGGGCGGAAGATGTTGGTGGGGATCTGCTGGTTGAGCTCGCCCATCATCGCCGTGAACGTCTCGTAGGCCTCTTTCTTGTACTCGATGAGAGGATCCTTCTGGGCGTAGGAGCGCAGGGTGATGCCCGTGCGCAGTCCGTCCATGCTGTAAAGGTGGTCCTGCCAGAGGCGGTCAAGAGCCTCGAGGATGATGTGGCGCTCGAGGTGGCGGATGGCCTCAGGATGTTCGAAGCTCTCTTTGGCGGTGTAGGCCTCGTTGATCTTGTACATCACGCGCGTTTTAATCGTCTCAGGATCGGGGAGCGTCCCCGGCTGCGAGGATGAGACATCCTTGTCGACGAAACCGAGCGGGAACGTGGAGTTAAGCCAGGCGAGGAGCCCTGGTTTGTCGAAGCCCCCCTCGGCCCCGGCGGGATTGGCGATGGCGGTTTCGATCCTCGACTCCACCTCGCCGTCGATGATGTCGAGCAGTATCTCCTTGGGGCTTTCGGCGAGGAGGACGTCCTTGCGGAAGCCGTAGGCCACCTCGCGCTGTTTGTTCATGACGTCGTCGAACTCCAGGGTGCGCTTGCGGATGGAGAAGTGCTGCTGTTCGACGCGTTTCTGGGCGGTGCCGATGGAGCGGTTGAGCAGGGGGTGCTGGAGCTCCTCGCCCTCCTCGAGGCCGAGTTTGCTCATGATGCTGGCGATCTTGTCGGATCCGAAGAGGCGCATCAGGTTGTCTTCGAGGGAGATGTAGAACCGCGAGGAGCCGGGATCGCCCTGGCGGGCGCAACGGCCGCGGAGCTGGCGGTCGGTGCGGCGCGAATCGTGGCGCTCGCTGCCGATGACGTGCAGGCCGCCGAGGGTGCGGATCTCCTCGAACTCCTCTGGGGCGGCGTTCTCGCCGCCCAGTTTGATGTCCGTGCCGCGGCCGGCCATGTTGGTGGCGACGGTGACGCCGCCTCTGACGCCGGCGCGGGCCACGATCTCGGCCTCGAACTGGTGGTTTTTGGCGTTCAGCACGTTGTGCGGGATGTGGCGCGTCCGCAGCATGCGGCTGAGGACCTCGGAGACGTCGACGGACACCGTGCCGAGCAGGACGGGCTGGCCGCGTTTGTGACACTCCTCGACCTCGTCGACGATCGCCTTGTACTTCTCGCGTTTGGTCTTGTAGACGCAGTCGTTGAAGTCCTTCCGGCGGCAGGGGCGGTTGGTGGGGACGACGATCACGTCCATTTTGTAGATGTGGTGGAACTCGTGCGCCTCGGTCTCGGCGGTTCCGGTCATGCCGGCACGCTTCTCGTACATGCGGAAATAGTTCTGGATGGTGATGGTTGCGTACGTTTGAGTCTCGCCCTCGATTTCCACGCCCTCCTTCGCCTCGAGGGCTTGGTGGAGCCCCTCGTTGAAGCGGCGGCCCGGCAGGATGCGGCCGGTGTGCTCGTCGACGATCAGCACCTTGTTGTCCTGCACGACGTAGTGGACGTCCTTCTCGTAGAGGCAGAAGGCGCGAATCAGCTGGGAGATGTTGTGGATGCGCTCGCTCCGGTTGCCGAACTCGTCGCGGAACTCCTGCTTGCGTTTGATTTTCTCCTCTTCGGAAGTGAGGGGATCGTGGTCGATGTCATGCAACGTGCCGAGCAGGTCGGGCAGGATGAACGCCTCCGGATTGCCAGGACTGATGGCGAGCCGGCCCTTCTCGGTGAGGTCGGCCTCATGGCTCCGCTCGTCGACCGAGAAGAACAGCTCGGACTGCACCTCTTGGAGCAACCCGCGGTTCTGGTCGCTCTTGACGAACATCTCCACCTTCTCAAGGCGCTTGATGAGCGAGCCGTCCTCAAGCGCGTGCATGAGTTGGCGGTGCTGCGGCATGCCCATCTTCACCTGAATCAGCTTGATCAGCGCATCCTCCTGCTCCTTCTCCGTGGCGTTGGGATCCTTGAGGGTGGCGCGCGCCTCGTTGGCGAGCCGGGAGCAGAGGAAGTTCTGTTTCTGGAAGAGATCGGCGACGAGTGGTTTCAGCGTGTCGTATTGATGGGTGGAGACGGCGGCGGGACCGGAGATGATCAGCGGGGTCCGCGCCTCGTCGATCAAAATGCTGTCAACCTCGTCGATGATGGCGTAAAAGTAGTCGCGCTGGACGAGATGCTCCTTGCTGTGGGCCATTCCCATGTCGCGCAGGTAGTCGAAACCGAACTCGCTGTTGGTGCCGTAGGTGATGTCCTTGAGATACTCCAGGCGGCGCTCGGCCGGACTCATCTGGTTCTGGATGCAGCCGACCGTGAGGCCGAGGTAGGTGTAAATGTAGCCCATCCATTCGGAGTCGCGGCGGGCGAGGTAGTCGTTGACGGTGACGAGCTGGCAGTTCTTGCCGGTGAGGGCGTTGAGGTAGAGCGGCAGGGTGGCGACAAGGGTTTTGCCCTCGCCCGTGGCCATCTCGGCGATGTTGCCGCGGTGCAGGACGATGCCGCCCATGAGCTGGACGTCGAACGGCACCATGTCCCAGACGCGGTCGTGGCCGCAGACGGCGACGGTCGTGCCGCAGAGGCGGCGACAGGCGTTTTTGACGGTGGCGAAGGCTTCGCAGAGGAGGTCGTCGAGCTTCTCGCCTTTCGCCAAACGCTCCTTGAACTCGGGGGTCTTGGCCTTGAGTTGATCATCGGTTAGCGACTGGTAGGACTTCTCTATCTCATTGATTTTGACGACGAGCGGTTTGAGTCGTCGTATGTCGCGCTGTGATTTGGTACCAAGGATAGGCTTTAGCAGATTGAGCATCATCGTTCGGGGATCTTTCTCGAAGATTTCGCGGATCGTTGTCAGCAAAATCTATTGTTCTGAGTTTTCGCACGTATAATAGATCATGAAAAATAAAGATGGAAACCTATATTCTACCCTGTGGCGGCCTCAAAATCAATGGGGTCGGCTTACGACTTCGGAAGCTGCAAGTCTATCCGCCTTCCACGCCATGGCCTGATGATTTCCCGGAACAGATTTGTTTTTTCCGCATATCCCTTTTACTGTCTCTATTCCCTGAATCCTGAACCCTGAACCCTGGAAACACGTCACCTCCTATGAATGCGATGCCTTTGGTCATAATCACGCTTGTGGTCTTTGCTCTCGCCTACCGTTTCTACTTTGGTTTCGTGGCGGCGAAGGTGCTGGCGCTGCGCGAGGACGCCGTGATGCCGGCAGACAAATACTACGATGGACACAACTATTTCCCGATGAAGAAATGGGTGCTGTTCGGACATCATTTCGCCGCGATCTCCGGCGCCGGGCCGCTGGTGGGGCCGGTGCTCGCGGCGCAGTTCGGCTACATGCCGGGCTTTCTTTGGATACTGATCGGCGCGGTGCTGGCGGGGGCTACGCATGATATTGTGATTCTGACGGCCTCGGTGCGGCATGACGGCAAGTCGCTCGCGGAGATCGCGAAGGCCGAGATCGGCCCGGTGAGCGGCATCGTCGCCTCGGTGGCGATTCTGATCATCATCGTCGTGGCGCTGGCGGGTCTGGGGTTGGTGGTGGTCAACGCGCTCGCCGAGAGTTCGTGGGGCCTTTTCACGATCGCCGGCTCGATTCCGATCGCTGTCTTCATGGGGGTGTGGATGTTCCGGTTCCGGAAGGGGCGGACCGTCGAGGCGACGGTGATCGGCGTGATGCTGCTTGTCATGGCGGTGGTGCTTGGCCGGTACATCCCGGGGTCGTCGTGGGCGAAATGGTTCTCCTATGATAAGAGCACGTTGACGATCATGATCGCCGTCTACGGTTTTTTCGCGTCGGTGTTGCCGGTGTGGCTGCTTCTGACGCCCCGCGACTACTTGAGCTCCTTTATGAAGCTTGGCGTCATCGCCATGCTGGCGGGTGGGGTCATGGTGGTCTGCCCGACGATGCAGATGCCGGCTTTGACGTCGTTCATCGGCGGCGGTGGACCGATCATCCCGGGAACGCTATTCCCGTATCTGTTCATCACGATCGCCTGCGGGGCGATCTCGGGCTTCCACGCGCTGGTCAGCTCGGGGACGACGCCGAAGATGCTGATGTGCGAACCGCACATCAGAGCGATCGCAGCCGGGTCGATGCTGGCGGAAGGCGTGGTGAGTCTGCTCGCCCTGATCGCCGCGTCGAGTCTCTTCCCCTTGGATTATTTCCAGATCAACATGACGGCCGACAGCTTCAATGCGATTCTACCGAAACTGCAGGCGATGGGATTTACGGAGTCCAACATCGCCGCGCTCTCGCGGGACGTGGGCGAGCAGATCGCGGGACGTCCCGGCGGGGCGGTGTCGCTGGCGGTCGGCATGGCGCAGATCTTCTCCTCGATCCCCGGTCTTGGCGCGCTGATGTCCTATTGGTACCATTTCGCCATAATGTTCGAGGCGCTGTTCATCTTGACGACGATCGACGCCGGAACGAGAATCGCGCGGTTCATCCTGCAAGAGACGCTCGGGAAATTCTATGCGCCGTTCGCCTCGCCGAAATGGCTGCCGGGCAATCTCGTCGCCAGCGCGCTGGTGGTGCTGGCCTGGGGGTATTTCATCTACACGGGGAGCGTCAAGACGATCTGGCCGATGTTCGGTGCGGCGAACCAGTTGCTGTCGGTGGTGGCGCTGGCCATTGGCACCTCCTTCATCATCAACCGCGGCAAGTCGAGGTACGCCTGGGTGACGATCGCGCCGATGATCTTCGTGGGTATCACCACGCTCACGGCCTGCTGGCTCAACATCTTCAACATCTGCCTGCCCGAGACGCGGGTGCCGGCAACCTTCACGCAGGGTGCGATCAAGCTCGCCCTCACCGCCGTCATCATGGTGGCGGCCATCATCATCTTCTGCGACGCCCTGCCCAGATGGGTGAAGGAATGGAAAAAAACGCCGGACGAGAATGAGTCACGCAGGTAGCCGCAACAGCCCGATTGCGTAGTGCGGACAGGCGTCCGACATGACCCGCGCGTCTGCCGGATAATCGTGATCTTCCACGTCCGACATCCAAAGCATCGAACATTGAACTGCGAAAACTCCAATGAGCAAAGTTCGATGCTCAATGTTTTGGCAATTGTTGTTTTGTCCTCGTCCACGACTTTTTCGATTACGATAGAGGAGGACGACGATGAGGACGAGTTGGATTCGAGTTCCGGCGCGGCCGGTTGCGTGCATCGACTCACTTCCTTAATCTCCCCTATGTGGCGCATAATGCGACACCGGAGGGCGCAATGTCTCTAAAAAAGACGTTTTCCCGCTGAGCTTTCGGGCGTGGGGTGGGCGTGGCACGGGAGATTCGCATAGGTGCGGAGAACTGGCCTGATGCTTGCGTGTTCTTTGGGATGTGCCAACCGAAACCTCTAACCTGGAGACAGCGATATGGGTACTATGTTCTCTAACCTTTTAAAGGCGTGCGTGGAGATCTGGCACAATATCGGTGTCGCACAGAAGGCGAGCATCGTCCTCATCGCCTTAGTTTCCATGGCGGCTATCGGCGTCGTGTTGTATTGGGGTTCCCAGCCGGACTGGCAGGTGCTGTACGCCAATCTCGACATGGAGGCCGCCTCCAAAGTCCATGACATCGTGAAGGACGAGACCGTCCAGATGCAACTGAAGGACTCCGGCCGGACCATTTTGGTGCCGTCGAAGGAGGTCTACCGGTTGCGCCTCAAAGTGAAGAGCAAAGGTATCGATGTGGACAAAAGTGGCGGCGGTTGGTCGATCGTCGACAACATGAAACTCGGTGCGACCCAGAAACAGCAGCAGATCACGATCCAGCGCGCCGTCCAGGGCGAACTGTCGATGATGGTCAGGGAGATGCCCGGCGTGAGCGACGCGCGGATTCTACTCGGCACTCCGGACCGTCAGATATTCAAAAAGGGCGGCGAGGTGGCGAGGCCACGGGCGACTGTCATGATCACGATGGACAAGAACAAGACCTTGAGCGCGACGCAGGTCGGCAGCATCCGTTCGCTGGTCGCCAGTTCGGTGCCGGACATGCGCCCCGAGGACATCACAGTCATCGACAACAATGGCAACTCGCTTGCTCGCCAAGTGTACGACAAGGACGGGATGGAAGGGGGGCAGAACGAGCAGCTTGAGGCGAAGGCGAAGTACGAGAGCTCTCTGAAGGAGAAGGCCGAGGCGATTCTGCGTCCTATCGTGGGCGACGACAAAGTCGTCGCCATGGTCTCCTGCGAGATGGAGTACAACAACATCGACAAGGTCATCGAGACGCTTGACACCGACAAGGTCATTCCGATATCCCAGAAGACGACCACCTCGGACATGACCAAGCAGAATCTTGGCAACGGGGGGAAGGCGGCGGGGGCAGCTTCGAACGTAAAGGTGAGCGTCGCCAATCCGGGCACCGAGAGCGCCGAGTCGGGCGGGGAGAAGACGGCGACCGCCGACACGAAGAAGACGACCGAGACGCAGTACGCCGTGCCGAAGACGGTCACCAAGGAGACGACCCGCGGACCGCGGTTGAAAAAGTTCAGTGTGGCTGTCACGGTCGCCTCGGCGAAGCCGGACGGCTCGGGCGAGTGGACGAAGTCCGACACTGACCAGTTCAAGACGTTGGTCGAGGCGGCGGTCGGCGCAGCCTCCAGTGCGGGAGCGGTCGAGGGTACAGCCGGCGGGGCTGGGGAGGCGGGTGCGGTGAAGAACACCGTGACGGTTAACGCCATCCCGTTCTTGAAAACGACGGCCGTGTCGACCGATCTGTTCAAGCCGACGCTGACCGACACGGTCATGACGCACGTCGAGCGTGTGACGGAGTCGCCGATCGTCAGGCCGATTCTCGGTTTCGCGCTGCTGATCCTCCTTTTCCGGGTGTTTAAGTCGTACTTCAGCCGGGGCGGCGTCGAGGGTGCCGAGTTCGCCGGGGCCGGGTTCTACGGGGCCGGCGGCGGCGGAAGGCTGGAGGGGGGCGAGGGCGGCGAGGTGATCGCCACAAGTCCGCTGGAGATGGTGAAGATCAAGTCGGAGAAGGAGCCCACGGCGATCGCCTCCGCGATGGAGAACTGGATGGCCTCAGAGGAGGCGAAGTAGGGGAGTGGAGAAGGGTTCAGGGTTCAGGGCGAACACCGAACACAACTTCCCGGCAAAATCGGTAGTGTCGTGAAGTTTCGTTGATATTGCAAGTCTTTCAGATACATTTGGCATGGGGGGGAACGGATATGGCAGTCGCAGCTGGCAAGGAACGCACCGTGGCGCAGAAGCTTGCGATCATTCTCGCCACTCTTGGCCGAGAAAATCAGAAGAGCGTCGTCTCGATCATGAAGATGCTCTCTCCGGCCACGATCGAGAAGGTGGCGATGGAATTGCGCGCGTTGGGCGAGATCAAGGACGAGCAGCAGCGCGAGGTGTTCCAGGAGTTTGCCGGCGTGCTGTCGAATGGGCTCAAGCCGTCTGGCGGCGAGGAGGTCACGCGGCTGTTGCTGACCAGCGCCATGGGCGAGTCGGGCGCCAGCGAGATGCTCGAGAAGGTCAAGAAGGCGCAGGCGTTCTCCAGCATCGCGAATGTGGGAGGGCAGGATCTTGCCACCATCCTTGGCAAGGAGCAACCGTCGACCGCCGCCCTCATCCTCAGCTTTCTCGCGCCGAAGAAGACCGCCGAGATCATGACGTTCCTCGACAAGGAGTTCCGCGAGGAGATCATTGTGCGCTTGGCGAAGAAACGCACCGCCGACGCCGACGTGGTGGAGCGCATCGAGAAGATTTTCGTCAGCAAGGTGTCGTCGCTCGCAAGTCCCGCCGGACAAGGGGAGCAAAAACAGCAGAGCAGCCTGGGCGGACCGAGCTACGTCGCCGAGATATTCCAGAACATCGAGCGCACGGTGGAGGAGGAGTTGATCGGGTCGATTCAGCAGTCCTCCGAGGAGCTCGCCAACCAAGTGCGCGACCTGATGTTCACCTTCGAAGACATCTCCAAGCTGAGCGACCAGGACATGCAGAAGGTCGTCCGCGAGGTGCCGATGGACAAGCTGGTGATCGCTCTGAGAGGCGCGAAGCCGGAGCTCAGCGAGAAATTCGTGAACAGCCTATCGAAACGCGCGCGGCAGAACCTCTCGGAGGAAATGGAGTTGATGGGCAAGATGAAGTTGAGCGACATCGAGGCGGAACGGCGCAAGATCGTCCAGATCATCCGGTCGCTCGACGCCGCCGGCGAGATACAGATCGCGAAGAAGGGCGGGGAGGCCGCGGATGAGTATGTCTGAGGCCGGACGCTCGGGAAAACTCAAGATCGTCGGCGACGTCGGAACGATCGTCGTAAACGAGGGGACGGGCGCCAAGGCGTCGCCCGCCGCCGCCGATGCCCAACCCAAGAAGGCTCCCGGCTTCGATGAGGGCTACAAGAAGGGGTGGGACGAGCGGGGAGCCAAGGCGCAGGCCGAGATCGCCGCCCTGAAGTCGCAGCTTGACGGCGTCAGCCGTCAGATCCCCGAAGCCATCTCCGCCTATTTCAAGGAGTTCGAGGAACAGGCGATGAACGAGGTCTGCGAGATCGCCTTCGTCGTCGCCCGCATCATCATCGGACGCGAGTTCGATGCCGATCCCGAAGCGGTCCACGCCGCCATCGTCGACGCCTTGTCCCCACTCGTCAATCCGCAGGGAGTCAAACTACGCCTCAATCCGGCCGTGGCGGACATGGTCTCCAAGTCAGGCATGGAGGGCGTGCCGTCGGCAGTGGCGGTTGTGCCCGATTCCTCGCTCGGGATTGGGGACGTCGTGGTGGATTGCCAGCAGGGGATCATCGACGGCACGATCGATGGACGCATGCGGGCGCTCAAGGACTTCATCTGCAAAAGCTTGGGAAGCGACCGGCAGCCGCGGTGAGAAAAGGGTTCAGGTTTCAGGGTTCAGGGGTCAGGAAATCCATAAGAAACTCGGCACGATGATTTCCATTTTCCTGTCGAAACAATCGAATAAATGGAATCGGCTTTTCCGCCTGAACCCCGGACCCTGAACCTTGGGCTCTTGAGCAAGTTTGGACGGATGTATTTTCCCCACAGGAGTTTAAAAGCATGCAAATCGCACCACCTGACATATCCGGGATATCGGGGCTTCTTGCCGAGAGGGGGGGGGGGGTCAACACCTTCCGCTCGCTGGGGAGCATCACGAAGATTGTGGGGATGACCGTTGAGTCGCACGGGCCGATGGCCTCGATCGGCGACCTTGTCAAAGTCAGAGCTGGCTCGGGGCACACCGTCGAGCGGCTCGCCGAAGTGGTCGGCTTCCGCGACAACCGCGTGCTGCTGATGCCGTTCGACACGATCGATGGCGTTAAATGCGGAGACCGGGTCGAGCTCGTGGGGGACGGGTTCAGCATCAACGTGGGGCCGGAACTACTTGGGCGGGTGTTGGACGGTATCGGTCGTCCGATCGACAACGGTCCGCCGCCGTCCGGCGAGCGCTGGCACGTGCGGCGTCCCGCCCCCGAGTCGATGATGCGCCGCCGGATCAAGGAGCCGTTCTACACGGGAGTTCGTTGCATCGACGCCATCCTTCCCTGCGGTCGAGGACAGCGCATGGGTATCTTTTCGGGAAGCGGCGTCGGCAAGAGCACGCTGCTGGGGATGATTTGCCGCAACGCCTCGTCCGACCTCAATGTGGTAGCCCTGATCGGGGAGCGCGGCAAGGAGGTGCTGGAGTTCATGGAGGACTGTCTTGGCGAGGAGGGATTGCGCAAGACCATCGTGATTGTCACCACCTCCGACAAGCCGGCTCTGCAGCGGGTGAAGGGAGCCGAGGTCGCCATGTCGATAGCGGAGTATTTCCGTGACGCCGGGAACGACGTGCTGTTCGTGATGGACTCGGTGACCCGTTACGCGATGGCGCAGCGCGAGATCGGCCTGTCGATCGGCGAGCCTCCCGCCACCAAAGGCTATCCTCCGTCCGTTTTCAGCCTCTTACCCTGTCTGCTGGAGCGTGCCGGGACGAACCAACTGGGCAGCATCACCGCCTTCTTCACGATCCTTGTCGAAGGTGACGACATGTCCGAGCCGGTCGCCGACACCGTCAGGAGCATCCTTGACGGACACATGGTGCTTTCCCGCGAGATCGCCGCCCACGGGCACTATCCGGCGATTGACATCCTTCCCAGCGTGAGCCGCGTCATCAGCGATGTCGCCTCCAAAGAGCACATCAAGCTCGCGCAGGAGCTCCGCAAGCTCGTCTCCGTCTACCGCAAGGCCGAGGACATGATCAACATTGGCGCCTACAAGAATGGCAGCAACGCCGAGATCGACCGCTCGATGCTCAAAAAGAACGCCATCGACAGTTTTCTGACCCAGAATACAGAAGAAAACGCCCCATGGGAAGAGACCTTCGCCGCGCTGAAAGAGGTTCTGGCGTGAGGGGGAGGGGAGGAGATAGGGTTCAGGGTTCAGGTGGAAGGCCGTAGACAACTACCGACAACTGGCGTGTCCGACATGAATCGTCGTTTTATCTATTCGATGCAGAACATTTTGAACCTGCGCGACATTATGAAGCAGGCGCGGGAGATGGAACTTGCCGACGCCCATATGGCCTTGCGGAATGAGCGGAACAAGCTGCGGGTCGTGCTTGCCGTGATGCGGAAGGCCATGGAGTTCGACGAGGAGAAGGCGTCGAAGGCCGACGCCTCCTACTTCATCTACCGTGAGCAGTACCTGCGCAAGCTGCGCTTCGCCCGGGAGGGCTGCGAAAACGCCGTCAGAATGGCCTCGCTACAGGTGGAGAAGTGCCGTCTGAATTTGATCGAGGCGCACACGGAGCTCAAGAAGATGGAGCGGGGCAGGGATCGGGAGGCCACGCGCTGGCGGCAGGACGCCTCGATCGCCGAGCACAAGTTCAACGACGAGGTGGCCGGCACGATCACGCACGCGAAGCGGCAGTCGGGGCTGGAATGAAACTTGCGTGAATAACATGTCCGGCGCATTCCGAAGGTAGGGAGCGCCAAGGAGTCTGGTATGGCAAAACTGCTTGCGTTCGCGTTATTTATCAGCTGCTGCGGCACGGCGTTCTGCCTGGGGGCGCTGGCCTACACCCTGCAGATGGGCAAGCTGCCCTTCAACATCCAGATGAATCCCCCTCCGCCGGAACAACCGAAGGAGGCCAAAGAGGAAGTAAGCTCCGTCCGGAAAGGGGAAATTTTTGCCGAGGAGCTGTATGCGCAGCTTAAGGCGGAACGCGAGAAGGTCGTCGCCAAGAACGCCGAGCTTGAGCAGCGGGAGCGGCACATCAACGAGCTGTCCGACAATGCGAAGAAGTTACAGGAAATGGTCAACGCCACCGAACAGAAGGTCAAGGATTTGATGATCAAGATCGACAAGACGGAGAAGGAGAATATCATGCGGATGGTGAAGATCATCGAAGGGCTTGAGCCGAAGTCCTCCGGGAAGATGCTGACCCAGATGCTGTCCTCCGAACCGAAAATGGTCCCGCGCATCTTCTATTATATGAAAAAAGACAAGGCCTCCGAGGTGCTGGGAAGCATTATTGACACGTCCGACAAGAAGAAGCTTGAGGAGGCCGTGAAACTCGCCATGGACATTCAACGCATAGAGGAGACTGGAAAATGAAAGACTCGCTGTCCGTCTTAATGGGATCCGGCTCTGGCGCCTCTGACGCGATGAAGGCCTTCCTCTCGTCGGCGCAGGGTAAGTTTGACATAGTCGGCGACTTCACCGACGCCCTTCGGAAGGAGTGCGGCGAGTGGAGCGGGAATTCGTTTGACACATCTTCGCGCTGGACGCAGGAGTCTGGCTCGGGAGACGTGGGGCAGGGGATGGATTTTCGTGGCCAACTGGAGGGGAAGAGGACGGAGGGGGAGTCTGGAGGCTGGGACAAGAGCCGCAGGGGCGAGGATGAGAACCGCCCGAAGAGCGTTAGTCAGCAGACCGAGTCCCCGTCGCAGGTCGTCGCTCCCGTCCATAATGACGCCTCAGCCATGCGTTCCGCCGAGGCGCAGCAGGCGGCCTCCGCCCAGCAGGCGCAGAGCGCCGACCGCAGTCTGAAACAGCGTCAAAGTGATGATGCGGCAGCCGCTCGGCGGCAGAGCGAGGGGCAGTCCTCGGCAGCGGCAGGCCAGCGTTCGACGACGGCTCGTGAGTCCGCCGAGGCCGCCAAGGCGACGGATGCGAGGTCCGTCCGCAAAGGCGGCGATGACGCGGCCACCAAAGAGCGGAGCGTCAGGAGCGCCGCGCAAGCCGCCGCAGATCTGAAGGCAAAGGGAAAGATTTCCACGTCCGCGGAAGAGGTTGATGCCCAAAGGAGCGCGCAGGAGGCGGAAGCATCGAAACGCGCGGCGGCTGGGGGAAAGCCCGCAACCTTGAAGAAAGCCGTGCCGGACAAGAATCAAACTGGGGACAAGCAGCCCAAGGCAAACGAAGCGGACACAACGGATGTCGATCAGGATGCCGCTCTCAAGACGCAGGGCAAGACGCAGGGCAAGACGCAGGTGCAGACTCAGGGGCAGGTGGAGGGGCAGACGCAGCTCAAACGTGCGCCTCAAGACGCGAAGAGCGCCGAGGCGATGGCAAAACTGAGGCAGCGCAATCCCTCCACGGAGGTGACCGCCGAGAGGGAGACGGCCCACACCATATCGGACGCTAGTGCCGAGGTGAAAAAAGGCGTTCGGAAGGCTGGCTCCGACGAGGCTCCCGGTAAGACTGTCGCGGGCGAAGCCAGAAGTGGCGACGCGATGGTTGGCCTGAAGCACCAGGCGTTGGAGTCGTTGTCGAAGTCGGAGCAAGAGGGGCGGAGGGATTCGGGCAGAGACGCGAAGGATTCCGGGGCGGGCGACCTTTCTCGGCAGGGGACGGTCAAAGTCTTTAAGAGTGCGGCATCCCCGTTCGCCGCCGCTAGTGAAATCGATATCGAGGCGCTGCGGAAAGTCTCCCAGCGCTTTATGGACGCGCGACCGTTGGCAAAGGAGTCGAAGAACGGTGGAGAGGAGGCCGAAGCCACAACGCCACGACAGGCATTGTCAAGCCAACAGTGGCAGACGGCCATCAAGCAACCTCTGCCTTTTGTCGAACAGAAGGCGGCAGATGCGAATTCGCTTTCCTCCCAGTCGCTCAAGGACGCGGTCCATACGCTTGCGAGTCGGGGCGCGGTTGGGGCTGGCAAAGTGGGCGGCGCCGAGGGCGGATCCGAGTTGTCCAGCATGTTCGGAGGAGCTGTCGTCAGGGATGCGCAAGGCGCGTTTTCGCTGAAGGGCATGACGCAGGCGCGGCAGGGGAGCGCCCCCTACACCGATCTGAGCACACTCACCGCCGTCAAGGAGGTCATGAACCGTCTGCAAGCGGTCATCAAGGACACCGCGATCGACAAAAGTAATTTCTCGCTGAGCGTGGACACCGCCCAGATGGGACGGATCAAGCTCACGATAGAGGAGCGGAACGACACGCTGCACATACGAGTCGAGGTGAAGGGCGACGCCAACAAGGAGCAGTTCTCCCAGAACAAGGAGGAGTTGGCCGGTGAGGCGCGGAAGTTCGGCGGCTACCGGCAGGTGGACGTCGATGTCTCCAGCGGCGGCGACGACACCGGCGCCCAGGGCAGGATGCGCAAGGAAGGAAACGACAACGTCGAGAACGTCCGGCTGCCAGGTCGGGAGGAGTTCGACTTCGCCGCGATGATCGCGGAAAGCGGAAAAGATTTCTCCACGGTGGCCAAGGCGATGGTGGCGGGCGAGTGAGGGCAGCCGCTGGCACGCAATATGCGTGTATAGTCAACCATCAAGATCAGCATAAGGAGATACGACATATGGCCAGCGCAGACATCACAGGCATTATCAATACGTCGGCAAGCGGCTATCAGCTGCCTTCGGTGGGATCGGCCAAGCAGTTGGGCAAGGACGACTTTCTGAAGCTGCTGGTGGCTCAGATGACCCATCAGGATCCGCTTGAGCCGCAGACCAACGACCAGTTCATCACCCAGATGGCGCAGCTGAGCTCCTACGAGCAGATACAGAACCTCAACGACCAGTTCAAGATCAATGCGGGGCTGATGACGATCACGACAGGTTCTTCGATGATCGGCAAGCAGGTCACCTACGCCGACACAGAGACGAAGGCCGACGTAACCGGACTTGTCGATAAGGTCGAGATGGGCGACGGAGAGTTCGTTCTTTCCATCGGCGGGAAAAAGGTTCCGCTTTCCCAGGTCAAGACGATAGCGGACGCTCCGCCGAAGACGGCGTGACCGGATGATCGCGAGGCCGTGTCAGGTGAGTCGAGCAGGAAATTGATGAAAGAGCCGGGAAACAGGGCGATGGCAACACGTGGCGGAAAAATCGTGTCGGGTTTGAGTCGGCACTACACTAATATATAGAGAATAGGGTAAAGGAGGATTCACCATGGCTAGCGCATTCAATCTCGGTGTGCTGGGGATGCTTTCCCAGGGCGACAAGATGTCGATCATCGGCAACAACATCGCCAACTCGCAGACGGTGGCGTTCAAGGCGAACAGCGCGAACTTCGCGGAGCTGTTCGTGTCCCACGCCGGACAGTTGGTCAACGGTATCCACAACCAGTTCGGCAACGGCGTCTCGCTCGCTGGCGTGACAAGCGACTGGAGCCCGGGCGCCGTCCAGGACACCTCGAACCCGGCGAACATCGCCGTCGAGGGTGAGGGGTTCATGGCCGTCCAATACCCCGACCAGACCGAGATCTACTACACCAGGGCGGGCGACTTCGCGCTGGTCAAGGCCCCCACCTCCATCAACAACGGCGTCGGCTACGTCCTGATGCGCCCGAACGGCGTCATCTTGAATGGCGCCTACAACACCGACATCAACACGCTCCCGGCGGTGACAAGCGCCCTTGACATTGACGCTGCCAACGCCACGCTCAATGTCGAGCAGCAACCGATCTATTTCTTTGCGCAGAAGTATGATAATGGAGCCGCGGTGGGACAGCCTGGATACTTAGGGCACCCAGGAAGACCTGGCTGGTATGAATGGGACGACGCCGGGTTTGTGCCGCCGAATGGATCTTTGCCGTCGCCGACATCCTTCAGCATCACCTCGGAAGGAGTTGTCGCCGCCCAGCCATCCGGGCCTACCGCCGGGTTCGAGGTGTCGGGAGATACCCGCATCTCTTTCAGGATCAAAAACAGAGCGGTGCCAACCATGGATGATCCACTCAACCCCGGCACCAACATCACCAACGTCGACTCCCTGCTCACCGCCCGCATCGCCATCCAGCGGTTCAACAATCCGGACTCCCTTTCGCACTTGGAGGGCGGCATGTACAGCGTCACCACACTCACCTCGGCCTTGAACGTGTTCAGCGGGAACAGTCGTCCGCAGGCCTCCCTGCCCAACTCCAACGGATGCGGGCGCACACGCCAAGGAATGCTCGAGCAGTCGAACGTCGACTTGGTGCGTGAGTTCACCGATATGATCGTGACGCAGCGCGCGTTCCAGGCGAATTCAAAGACGATCACCACGGCCGACCAGATGCTGCAGACCGTGCTGGCGCTGAAGCAGTAAAGAAAGATGTAAGATTTAGGAACTAAGATTACCGCTGGAAGGCGGTGGCACTAGGGCCACCAGGGACGCAAGTTCCTGTTCCTCATACCACGCCCGGGCTCGTGCCAGAGCCCGGGTGTGCCTTAACAACAACAGCACTCTTGAAGGAGAGGCTTCACGTATGATAGAACTCACAGATCTTGGCGGCGGCGCGCGGAATCTCAACGCGGGAACGATCGCCGAAATCCGGGGTGTCCCGGATACGCTGCTCGTCATGCTCAACGGCAGGACGCTCATGGTCAAGGAGAGTGTCGATCAAGTCCTGGAGCGGATCGCCAGCTTCTACGCCACCCATGCCGATACGGCGTCGGCCGCCATCTGGAACAACGCCGCGTAGTTTTTGGCATTTCAGAACAGGCTAACACGCCCGAAACCAGAAGGAAAACCGTTTGGAGTACAGACTTCAGTCTGCGCATTTTCCCCGACAGGCTAAAGCCTGCACTCCAAACTAAGAGTGAAAAAGCCTAGCTGAGCAGTAACAAAACCTGTTGCAATCTCGCGGTTCCCCGTTAGAATAAGAAAAAGTTCACTAAAGGTATAAACATCGGACACGCCCACCCATGATTAAAATCACTGATATCAGCGGAGTCGTGAAATATCTCAACTCGGATTTGATTGAGCGGATCGAACTGATTCCCGACACCCTGATTATCCTTGTCAATGGATCGAAGTACATCGTCAGAGACCCGCCCGAGGAGATCATCAACCGCATATCCGATTTCCGCAAGGGCATCGCCTGCAAGATGGAGCAGAATATAAGCATAGTCGCGGCGAAGCCGTCTGAGTCTGAAGTCAAACCTCACGGCGTCGCTTCTGGCGATAGTTTCAAATAAGGTTTCATGACAAAGGGGATATTCATTTCCGTGCCTAACATACGGATGTAACGCGATTTCCAACATCAATTATTACAAACGATGTGACGATAAAACACGAGACGGAAATGAATAATTTGGTTGCGGCGTGCGCCGCCTTGTGGAGGATGACACCAGATGGCTGACGAAAAAGAAGGAGCGGTGGACGCCGCCGCCGAGGCGGCTCCTGCGGATCAACCCAAAGACAAGACCAAAAGCATGGTCATCGTGATGATCGTGCTGGCGATCCTGGTGATGGTGCTTACCCCCGTGATCACGATCTTCGCCGTCAAGGCCATGCAGCACAAAGAGACCGCCGCCACGGCCGCGGTGACCTCCGAGAAAAAGGCGGCCCTTGAGATAAAGCTGCCCAGGATCGAGGTCAATGTCAAGGACACGCAGGGCACCCGCATCATCCAGGTGGACGCGTTTGTGGTGGTCAGCGACGCCACCGAGATGTCGAAGTATTTCGAGGAGCAGAAGGATGTGGCGGGCAAGGGGCGCATCAGGAAAATCAACGACATACTCATCACGATCTTCACCAGCAAGAACCTTGACGGGTTGCTTTCCGCGGAGGCGAAGGAGCGCATCAAGAAGGAGATCAAGGATGCGCTCAACGAATATTTGCGCAACGAGTTGCACACCGAGGGGCTGGTCACCGACGTCTATTTCACCCGCTTCATCGTCCAGTAAGAATCGCGGGGCGGTCTATGAAGAAGTCAGGATAAAAGCATGGCGAACATACTCTCGCAAGACGAGATTGATGCGTTGCTATCCGCCGCCGAGAAAGGCGAACTGCAGGACAACGGGAACATCAAGGGCGATGATATTCCCAAGGTCGTCGACTACAACTTCCGCAAGCCCAGCCTCATCACGAAGGATCAATTGCGCGAGTTCACCAACTTGCACGAGAATTTCTCGCGGGACACCCAGACCAGTCTGTCGCTCATGATGCGCGCCCCCACCGAGTTCAAGATGGTCTCCACGGAGCAGCAGCAGTACAGTGAGTTCGTCGGTTCGCTGCCGACGATCACGCATTTGGCCGTCTTCTCGGCCCGGCCGCTTCCCGGGTTGGTGGTCGTCGAAATCAATCTTGGGCTCATCTTCGGCATCGTCGACATGCGCCTCGGCGGCACCGGCAGCATCGAGACCTCCATCCGGCAGGTCACCGATGTCGAGGTGTCCATCATCGAGCCGATCATCAAGAAGATCACCAGCGACCTCCAGGCCTCCCTCAAGGTCGCCGTCAAAGATCTCACGTTTAGTTTTATCAGGAACGAGTCCAACCCGGAATATCTCCAGGCCGCCCCGGGCGACGCCCCGCTGGTCGTGCTCGGCTTCGACGCCAAGATAGGCCAGGAGATCAACGGGATCATCAACATCTGCTACCCCGTCCCCATGATCATGGCAATCCTCGACATGATCGCCAAAAAGGGTGGCCAGATGGACAGCTATTACGGCAAGAAGGATGTCGAGGAGTCCCGGAAGAAGCTGATGGGGGCGTTGCAGAACGTCCCGTTGCGAGGCAAGACTCATCTGGGGTCCGCCAAGGTATATGGTCGGGATCTGCTCGAACTTTCGCCTGGCGACATTCTTGTGCTCGACGACAAGATCGGCTCCCAACTCACGCTGAGCATTTGCGGCAAGCAGCTTTTTCAAGGCATTCCGGGGCGGATTGACAGGCGTCTCTGCCTGAAGATCAGCCAACGCTACGACCCCGACAAGAAGTGATCCGAGGGCGGGCGGACCGGCACATCCGAAATCCGAATATCGAAATCCGAAGTAAATTAGAAATTCAAATCACGAATGAGTGAAACAAAAAAGTTCAACAGCGTTTCCCGCTGTTTCGGATTTCGTGCTTCGAGTTTCGGATTTATCAAACGCCACAGACATAGAACAGTAAAGGTTATGGCATTAAGGAGGTCTCATCATGGCTGAGGAGATAAAGAACAATATCGCGACAGCCGAGTTCGGCGCGGTGACGCCCACGCCGCAGACCGAGGCCCAGATCCACGAAAACATGAAACGCAATCTCGAGATGATCTACGAGATACCGGTCAGCGTCAGCGCCGAGCTGGGCAGCACCACGATCCCCATCAAGGACATCCTCGGCCTCGGCCCCGGCTCCGTCGTCGAACTCGAGCGCATGGCCGGCGAGTCCGTCGACCTTCTCGTCAATGGCGTGCTCATCGGCAAGGGCGACGTGGTGGTCGTCAATGAGAATTTCGGCCTGCGCATCACCGAGGTCGTCTGCCTCGAGGAGCGGATCAAGAAGATCGCCGGATGAATCTTTTGTGGGGCGCCGCAGCGGCGCCCCACAAAAGATTTACTGATATTTCGCTTTGAGAGCCTTGCCTTCTTTGGCGCTCCTGCAGGTCAACTCAAGGATGTGAATCGGACGGCGCGACCACTCGGGCGTGATGATGAGCTTCTCGTCTTTCGAGAGGTGCTTGGCGATGTTCTCGTAGTAGAGTTGCTGTTGTCCGGGGGGATTCTGTCCCTGTTCCGTGATGGTGGTGTTGTCGGTGCCGTGTGTGATGATTTTCCAGCTTCCGCCATCCATCACGTAGCTGCCCTTGGTGCCGGTGATCTCGAGCCATCCCTCCTTCGGTTTTGATTCGATGCTGGAGATGCAGAGGGTCAGCCACTGCCCCGTGCTGAAGCGTACCACGCCGAAGCCTTCGTCCTCGTTCGTGTCCGCCTTCCAGACGCTGGTCTTGGCCCAGAAGCCGCTCTTCGTGAAGCCGCTGACCTCCGTGATCTTCGCCCCTTTGAGGAGTTGGAGGGAGTATTCGAGGAGGTGGACGCCCCAATCGTACAGGATGCCACCCGAGATGCTTTTGCTGGTGCGCCACCAGTCCCGCGGTTTGTGCCACCCGCCCATGTGGGCCTCGATGCGGACGACGTCGCCGATGACGCCCGAGCCGATCGCCTCGACCGCCTTCAGGATGCAGCCGTCCCAGTGGCGGTTGTGGTAGGTGCTCAGCACGAGCCCTTTCTTTTTCGCCTCCGCGATCATGGCGTCGCACTCGCCCGTGGTGATGGCCAGCGGCTTCTCGCAGACGACATGGCGTCCCGCCTTCAGGCATTGCAGCGCTAGTTTCGCGTGGGTGTTGTGCGGGGTGATGATGACGATAAGGTTGACATCCGATTTCCTCAGCATCTCGGCGACGTTCGTGTAGGTCTCGATGCCGGGAAATTCCTTCTCGGCCACTTTGAGCCGTTCCTTGTCGAGCTCGCAGACCGCCGTCGGGGTCATGCCCGCCGCCAGCATCTGCTCCAGATGCGACTTGCCCATGTTGAACGCTCCGCCATACCCGATCACGCCGACTTTGATCGCCTTCGCCGTCTTGAACTTGCTCATTGAGAACTCCTTATTGTTGGGAAATGTGTTCGGTGTTCGGTGTTCGGTAGAATCGAACACCGGACGCGCGCCGGCTCTTTACGGCCTGCCCGAACACTACTATACCGTTTCCTTGCGTTAGTCCAACTCGCCGTCCATGAGGCCGAGCGGCAGAGCCGCCGGGCGCTCGCACGCGCTCGTGATGTCAATATGCGTGCCCTGCCGCGACGACTCGGCGAACGACTGCATGACTTCGAGGACATGATAGGCGAGATCGCCTGAGCAGCGGTGCGCCCTGCCGGAGCGGGCGGCGGCCGCCATGTCGGCCATGCCGACGCTACGGTAGTTGTCGGTGTAGCCGTGCGTGAGTGGCACCTCCGTCCATTCCGCGCCGCGGCGGGAGACGAGCACCTTGCCGCCGAAGCCGTTGGGATCCGGAACTTTCAGGCTCCCCTCGGTGCCATAGATCTCGATCGGGTGATGGTCGCCGCGCCAGACGTCGAAGGTCATGACGACGGTGACCACGGCGCCGGAGACGAAGTCGACAATGCCGGCCTGGTGCGTCTGCACCTCGACGGGAAGCCGTTCGCCGCCGCGCTCCTTGCTGGTGCAGAGCCGCTCCTTGAAGGGCATGGCGGTGGAGGCGCAGACCCGTCTGACCGGTCCAAGCATGTTCACGAGTGCGGTCAGGTAGTAGGGCCCCATGTCGAGCATCGGTCCGCCGCCCTTGAGGTAGTAGAAGCCGGGATTCGGGTGCCAGCTCTCATGGCCGTGGCACATCATGAAGGCGGTGCCGGCCACTGGCGCGCCGATCCATCCGTCGTCGATGAGTTTGCGGCAGGTCTGATGGCCGCCGCCCAGGAAGGTGTCCGGCGCGCAGCCGAGCCGCAGTTTCTTGTTCTTCGCCACGTCGACGGATTGCTTGCCTTCGCCGCGGTCGATCCCGAGTGGTTTCTCGCAGTAGGCGTGTTTGCCCGCCTCGAGGGACCGCGTGTTGAGCTCGACGTGAGCCTGCGGCGTGGTGAGGTTCAGCACGAGTTCGAGCTCTTTCGAGGCGAGCAGCGCGTCGACCGTCATCGCCTCGACCTTGTTCTCCGCCGCCTTCGCGTGCGCCGCCTCAACGCGCATGTCGGCGCAGGCGACCAGTTCCACGTTTTTGAACTTCTTCGAGGCATTGAAATAGGCTTGACTGATATTGCCGCAGCCCACTATGCCGACTTTCACCGGCGTTCCGCTACTCATATGCGCATCCTGTGTTTGTTGGTTGTTCGTGCTCACCACTGACCACTGACAAATAGTCAGACACAATTGACTCTCCAGCAGCCGAGACACGGAGAGGGGGAGACACGGGGACACGGAGACGTTTTGCGAAATCTTTCCCTCCGATCATCCGGCAAGACGTTTGATTCGACTTGCGTTTCCTCAGATGGAAAATTAATGGTCTCCCCATCTCCGTGTCTCCGTGTCCCCGTGTCCCCGTGTCCCCGTGTCCCCGTGTCCCCGTGTCCCCGTGTC
>CAYTFM010000078.1:0-29728 GCA_964436735.1 uncultured Victivallales bacterium
ACAAGTATATTATATGGGCATCCCGTTCGCAATAATATTTGTTAGACAGGCTCATATCAAGAAATATTATGAGTTCAATGCTATCTTGCCACTGATATTAGCGGAGAACCATTGAATTCTTCAATGAAATAATATCATGTTTAATGTTTTCGATATCCGATAGACTTGCTCCGAGAAGTATTTCAGTTGCTTCTTTTGCAAAGGAGGATTTCTCTTTTTCATTATCTTTTTCGCCGCAGCTAATTAGAAATGGAAGTATCGCGATAAAGAAAATGATGAGGTTTCGTATGGTCATGGCTTCCAACAAGTGATTCTGTCGTTTTGTGGATAAGCTTTTTCCATTTATAGCATCGGGGCGGGGATTTGTCAAAAATCTCGTCGAAAAATGGAGGCGCGGGGAGTCTGTTGCGGTATAACATGATGAATCGCATGATATGCCGCAGCGTTTAAGCTACGGGCAGTGAGAGTAATCGGTGCCGTCCCGCGCAATAAAAGTGAATTATGGGCGTCAGCATGTATATCTTGACGTCGGCTCAATCTGTCAAGAAGAACCAAAGAGCAATAATAAAATGACGAGCATACAATGGTAACCGTAAATGAGATTGTTCATGACATCGGAAAGCTCTCCCCATGCGAGAGAGTGCGAATTGTCGATATCATCATGCGTGATGTGATACACCCCTATAAAGAAATTGATATGATATGTAAAATAGAAGCCACAAAACGCTGGACAGCCTATAAAAGCGGCAACAGTAAAACGGTTTCCTACGAAGAGGTAATGTCAAAGTATGTAAAGTCATGAAAACGTGGGACCTCTTGCTTTACAGGAGGTGGTCTTCTTTATTATTCTTGCTCTTGGTATTTGACGCGCTGCACAGTCAACTGGTGACGGGTGTCTGTGGCCTTTCATGACCTCATGTCCCTACAAGCAGGGTTCACACCTTTTTTTGAGGGGAGTCGGCAAGAGCGAGGAAATTTTCCGGATTGAGGATGGGCATGGCGTTTTTCGGAAAGTCCTTGGCGTTCCGGGTGACAAGGGCGTCCTCGAGTAGTTCCTTGTATGATTTCCCGACCGGGAATTTCCCTTTGCCTTTTTTCCCTATCTCAATCAGTTGCGTCGTCATCGGACCATAACTGGCGGGAGTTATCGCTTTCGCCTTGGCGCGAATGAAGTTGCTGAACATCGCAGATATGCTCATTCCCTCCTTTTTCGCTTGTTGTTTGGCGAGGGCGATGACTCCGGTGTCGGCGCTCAAGGTGAGTTTCGCGGCAGGCATGATATGAACTCCTTACGTATTGTCTTGTGTAAATCATACGTGATGGTGAGGGGGGTGTCAAATAGAGGTGCCGCACCACACGGTAATGCCGCGCCTGACGTCCGACAGTAGCACGAGCTGTTATGACAATTGGAAGAAAATTGGAAGAGGAATGTGATTGCCTTCCCATGTCACCTCGCGTGTCGTGCCTCATTCCGTCGGGGCGAGGGTGGTGACGTAGCGGAGGATCTCGTCGAGGATCCGCTCAGGTTTCGTCTCCTTGATCTTCGGAATCTTGCCGTCGCGCATGTGGACGCCGCGCTTCTGGTTCTCCAGGAAGAGGTGTCCCTGGGAGGTGCTCACCGAGGTGAAGCCGGCGAGGGCGGCGGCGATGCGTATTTTGCTGACGGCGAGCATGTGGGATGCCTCCTTGGGCGGTGGCCCAAAGCGATCCTTCAGTTCGTCGGCGAGAGTGTCGATTTCCGCCACGCTCGACGCCGCGCAGAGTCGGCGGTAGACGTCGATCCGCAGCCGTTCGGCGTTCACGTAGTCTGGCGAAAGCGAGGCGGCGACGCGGCCTGGCCGCGCCTTGTGGGCGAAGTCGACGAAGTCCAGCGAGAGGTCGACTTCCGGCACGAGCACGACCTCGCGGCCGCTCTTCAGGCCGGCGATGGCGGACTTGAGCAGCTGGCAGTAGAGCTCGAAGCCGACGGCGTTGATGTGTCCGCTCTGCTGGGCGCCGAGGATGTTGCCCGCGCCGCGGATCTCCAGGTCCTTGAGCGCGAGGCGGAACCCCGCGCCCAGATGGGTGAAGCGGCGGATCGCCGACAGCCGCGCCCGGGCGTCGCCGGTGATCACGTTGTGCTTCGGAAGCAGTAGGTAGGCGTAGGCCTGGTGGGTCCAGCGGCCGACGCGGCCGCGGAGCTGGTAGAGCTCGGCGAGGCCGAAGCGGTCGGCGTGCTCGATGATGATCGTGTTGGCGTTGGAGATGTCGAGCCCCGATTCGATGATCGTCGTGCAGACGAGCACGTTGATGGATCCCTCGAGGAACTTCGACATCACGAACTCCAGCTCGTCCTCGGGCATCTGGCCGTGAGCCGTCGCGAACGTGGCGTCGGGCACGAGGGCGGCGAGCCGCTCGCGGCAGGCCTCGATACTCTTGACGCGGTTGTGCAGGTAGAAGACTTGCCCGTCCCGCTGGAGCTCGCGGCGGATGGCGTTGGCAATGATCTTCTCGTCATGTTGGCAGACGACGGTCTGGACGGGCAGCCGCTGGCTCGGGGCGGTCATGATCGTGCTCAAATCCCGGATGCCCGCCATCGCCATGTACAGCGTCCGCGGAATCGGCGTCGCCGTCATCGTCAGCACGTCCACCGTCGCCCGCAGCCGCTTGAGCTTCTCTTTGTGGGAGACGCCGAAGCGCTGCTCCTCGTCGATGATCACCAGCCCGAGCGAGGCGAAGCGCACGTCCCCCTGGACAAGGCGGTGGGTGCCGATGATGACGTCGATCTTGCCGTCGGCGAGCCGCGCCAGGATGTCCCGCTGCTCTCCCGGCGTGCGGAAGCGGCTGAGCATCTCCACGATGAACGGATACTCGGCGAAGCGCTCCTGGAAGGTGTAGAAGTGCTGTTGGGCGAGGATGGTGGTGGGGACGAGCACGGCGACCTGCCGGCCGTCCATCACCGCCATGAAGGCCGCGCGGATCGCCACCTCGGTCTTGCCGTACCCCACGTCGCCGCAGATCAGCCGGTCCATCGGTTTGCCGAGCGCGAGGTCGCGCTTGATCTCCGCGGCCGCCTTGAGCTGGTCGGGCGTCTCGGGGAAGGGAAAGGATTCGTCGAAGTCGCGCTGTTCCTTTTCTTTTAAAGGAAAGGCGTGCCCCGGGCTGGCGGCGCGCATCGCCTGGATGCGCAGCATCTCGGCGGCCAGGTCGCGGGCCGAGCGGGCGGCCTCCGCTTTGACCCCGCTCCATCTTTTGCCGCCGACTTTGCTCAGTTTCGGCGCGAGCCTCCCCGAGCCGATGTAGCGCGAGACCAGATGCGCCTGCCAGATCGGAACATGGACCGTCACCTCGTCGTCGAACTCAAGCTCCAAGGCCTCCCTGATTCCCGCCGACGATTCGGTTTCGACAATTCCTTTGAATATGCCGATGCCGTGGCTGACGTGGACGGCGTAGTCGCCGACGTGGAGTTCTGCGCGGCTTGCGCTTTCGATCGTCGGGGTGGGCGGCGGCGCGGGAGGCCGGTCGACCGCGAGCCGCCTTCTACGTAGTATATGGAAGAATATCTCGTTCTCGGTGAGCAGCGCGAGCCGCTCCCGGGGCAGGACGAGCCCATGCGGGGCGGGCGAGACGTCGAGGTCGACCTTGTCCACCAGATTCCGCTCCTTGAGCCACGCCCCGAGCCGCTCCGCCTCCGCCTCGCTTTTCCCCAGCGCCGCCACCACGTATCCCGTGTCGAGCCATTGACTGATCTGCTGGAGCAGGATCTGCTCGTGCAGGATTCGCGCCCCGCTGTCGGCGTCGCCGTCGAGCAGTCCGCGCCCCTCGGGAAGCGGCGAGTGGACGCCGCAGTCGCCGCCGCCGTCCTCGGCGGACTCCACCGGATCGAGCAGGCGCACCGCTCGGGGAGGGCCGTTGAGGATACCCCCCCACGCCTCGAGGATTCCCGGCCTGCCGAAGAGTTCGAGGTGCTTCGCCGCCTGGGCGGGAAAGGCCACGATGAGGCGCGGCCGCCGCGGGAAATAGTCGAGGAACGTCCACTGCGAGTCGCCCACCTCAATCGAGCCGCGGGGAATGATCTCATAGGAATCCACGAACCCTGTGGCCCGCTGCGTCTCGGCCGAGAAGAGGCGAATTGACTCGATCTCGTCGCCAAAGAACTCGATGCGGGCGGGGGAGTCGCTGGACGGCGAGAAGATGTCGAACAAGCCGCCGCGGCGGGCGAACTCGCCGGAGGCCGACACTTGGAACTCGTCGTCGTAATCCTGCTCGACAAGCCGTTCGGCGAGGGCGGTCGGACTGATCACCAGTCCCGGCTTGAGGATGAGCGAGCCTTTCGCGAAGCGATCGGGCGGCGGGGCGGGGGCGAGCAGAGCCATCACGCTCGCCACGAACCAGGATCCCGGTCCTGCGGCGGCCGCCCCCCTCAGCGCCTTGGCGCGGCGCGACTCGTTCTCCGGCATCGAGGCGCCGGCGTCTCCGGTCTCCGGCAGCAGCGTCACCTGCCGCGGCCGTCCGTCCGCGCGTCCCCACGCCTCAAGTCCGCTGGCGACCTCCTCGGCTCTCGCGAGCGTGGGAAGCGCGAGCACGACTGGACCGGCGGCATCACCGCCCCGCCGCAGCGCCAGCGCGCCGACCGCCTCCTCGTCGACGTTCAGTTCCGCGGTGCGTTCGCCGTTCTCTCCGGAGGTAAACCATCCATGGAGACGAGCGCGCCATTCATGTTTTTTCGTTTCCATGGCTTGATTTCATCATGAAAAATCGTATATTCCTTGCCTTTTATGCCTAGATAGGGTTAAGAACATATCTTCAATTAGCTGTTGTTTCACACCTGATTCTAATTGTGATAAAATAAACTTTGGCGTTTCTATGGCAACCACAGTCCGGAAAAAACACATTCCAGCGAAGCAGAGCGTGACAGCGGAAAGCGGGGCAAAAACGAAAAAGAACAAACCCTCGGCCGCGTCGTCAATAACGCGGAAACCGTCAGAGTCTCATACGAAAGCTGCGCATGTGGCGTCAAAGTCGAAACACGCGTCCACACCGAAGACTTCGAAGTCACCGGCGAAGAAACAAGCTCTGAAAAAAACGGCAATAAAGAAGCCGGTTCCGTCGAAGAAGCCGGTCGTCAAGAAAACGGTGCCTTTGAAAAAAACGGCAGCTCCCGCTAAAAAAGCGGTGGTGAAGAAACCCGTTGCGCCTGTGGCGAAAAAATCGGTGCCGAAGACACCACCGAAGTCCGCGGCAAAACCTGTGGCGAAAAAATCGGTGCCGAAGACGCCACCGAAACCTGCGGTGAAAGCCGCTCCGAAAACGGCTCCCGCCTCCCCCGCGCATGGCAAAGTGCCCGCCGCGCATCCGTCCGCTCCGGCGAAGAAGCCCGCACTCTCGAAGTCTGCGGTGAAGCCTGTGGGGAAGCCGGCGGTGAAACCCGTCGCCCAAACGCCTGTCAAACCACAATCGAAACCATTAGCCAAGCCATCCGCCGCGCAGAAGCCCGCTCCCGTCGTTGGGAAAGGCGCGGCGATGCCGAAGAAGCCTCTTGACGCGAAACAGAAGAAAGAGGCTGAGAAGCTTGCCGCGCTTGAGGCGAAGAGGAGCAAGAGCCGCCATCTGGACGATAAGGAGGAGTTGAAGAAGGAGGATGAGGCTTCCAAGGTAGCTGATGATCTGGAGGCGCTGAAGGCGATCGATGACGAGAAGGGCGAACCCAGCCCCGAGGATCTCGAGGATGTCGAGGCCTACGAAGCCGCCGCCGAGTTTGAGGCCACCACCACCAAGGGCGGCAAGGCGAGCGTGTCGGACGATTTCCAGATGATCGCCAAGAACGACACGATGAAGGTGTATATGCAGGAGATCGGCACCATCTCCCTCGTGACGAAGGAGGAGGAGGTCACCCTCGCCGCCCACATCCACGGCAATGACCCGTACGAGAAGGAGAAAGCGCGCGCCACACTGATCAAGGCGAACCTCCGTCTCGTCGTTAAGATCGCCCATGACTTCAAAGGACTTGGTCTTCCGCTGCTCGACCTCATCTCCGAGGGCAACATCGGCTTGATGCGCGCCGTTGAGAAGTTCGACCCGAAGAAGGGCGCGAAGTTCAGTTCGTACGCCGCATGGTGGATCAAGCAGTCGATGCGCCGGGCGCTGGCCAACCAGAGCCGGACTATTCGTATTCCCGTGCAGTCGGCGGGCAAGATCAACAAAATCAAGACGATGCGCCTTAAACTCTCCGAGGAGTTCGGCCGTGAGCCCACCGACGCCGAGATCGCCACCAAACTCGAGTTCAGCGAGCGGACCGTTGCCGGACTGCGTCTCGCCGACCTTCGCACCTTCTCGCTGCATGATCCCATCCAGCAGGGCGAGGACGGCGAGTTCCAGGATATCATACCGGATCACACCGCCTTGACGCCGGAGCGCATTCTCGGTGACCAGGAGTCGGTCGACCGCCTGAAACATCTGATCACCGAGCTTGATGACCGCGAGAAGAAGATCCTGAAGATGCGCTTCGGTCTCGACGGCATCAAGCCCCGCACCCTTGAGGAGGTGAGCCAGGAGATCGGACGCACGCGGGAGCGCGTCCGCCAGATACAGAACCAGGCCCTCCAGCGGCTCCGCAACCTCCTGTGTGACGAGGCCGGGTTCACAAAAGATTGATTGTGCGAGCGCGGAGGGGGGAAAACCCTCATCCGAGCGGCTATGGTATCACATGAAGAGAGATATAATTCCAGCTAAGGAGAGCGTATGTCGGAAGTCCGTCTGAAGAAGGGTGAGGCTATTGACAGGGCCTTGCGGCGCCTGAAGAAGAAGCTTGACAAGGAAGGGACGCTCAAAGAGGTCCGCAATCGTCGGCACTACGAGAAGCCAAGCGAGATCAAGAGAAGGGCCAACAAGCACCGCTGAGTAAATTTTTCAGGCGAAAAATTTATTCCCAACCACTTTTCAGCAGTGCCGTTCCATGAGCCCTACGCCATCTTTAGCTTCGCATCGTGAAGACATCATGGTGGTCGACGACACGCCGGAGAACCTCCGCGTGCTCGTCGGTATGCTGGGCGAACAGGGGTACAAAGTCCGTCCTGTCCCGAATGGCCCGCTGGCCATCTCGGCCACACTGGCGTCCCCGCCTGACCTTATCCTCCTCGACATCAATATGCCGGGCATGAATGGCTACGAGGTGTGCGAGCGCCTCAAGGCCAATTCCGTCACCAAGGATATACCTGTCATCTTTCTGAGTGCCCTCGACGACACGCTTGACAAGGTCAAGGCGTTCGCCGTCGGGGGGGTCGACTACGTCACCAAGCCCTTCCACTTCGAGGAGGTGCTCGTCCGGACCCGCGCGCAGTTGTCCCTGCGCAGGATGAGCCGCGACCTCCAGGCGATGAACGAGACGCTTGAGCGGCGCGTCGAGCAGCGGACCGCCGAGGTGCTCGCCCTCCATGTGGAGCGGGAGCGCATCGAGGGCGATCTGCGCGCCGCCGCCTTGATACAGTCGGCCATGCTGCCCAAGAACTTCCCCGCGTTTCCCCACCGGGTCGACATCGACGTGCACGCCACGATGGATCCCGCGCGGCAGGTTGGCGGCGATTTCTACGACTATTTCCTCGTCGACGAGGCGCGTCTCTTCTTCTGCATCGGCGACGTCTCCGGCAAGGGGATCTCCGCCGCCCTCTTCATGGCCATCGTCAAGACCCTCATCAAAGACCACGCCCTCAGCGGGCTCGCTCCTCACGAGATCCTGCTCCACGTGAACAACGCCCTCGTTCCGGACAACGACAGCTGCATGTTCGCCACGGTCTTCTGCGGCGTCCTCGACACGTTGACGGGTGCGTTAGTCTATAGCAACGGCGGACACAATCCACCGTTGATCAGGCGCGGCGGCGCCGCCCTCTTCGAATTCATCGAACTGCCTTCGAGCATGGCCATCGGCCCTTTTCCCGCCGCGCAGGGGGCTTATCAGCTCATCCACTCCACCCTCAAGCCGGAAGACATGATCTTCCTCTATTCCGACGGCGTGACGGAAGCTCTTAACACGTCGTCGGAGTTCTTCACCGAGGAGCGGCTCAAGGCCGCGCTCGACGCCTCCCCGACCCGCGCGGCCAAGGACGCCATCGCCGCGGTCAACGCCGCGCTCGACTCGTTCGCCTGCGGCGAGCCCCGGCCGGACGACGTCACCATGCTGGCCTTGCGACTCATTCCCCCAGCTTAGGGACTAGGAATTTTGTACTTTCCTAAGTCTGACACGGGGGAAGTAAGTCAATGGCGCAGCTTTGAACCCGGCTCCGTTCCGGCTCCGTCCCAAGCATTGTAGCATTGAATCACTTCGCCGCCGCCGGAGGCGGGACTCTTGGGGTCCTTGCGTCGCAGTCCTTGGGAAATTCAAGGAATGCCTTGAATGGGGGGCCATATTTCTCCTCGACGATCCTGCCATCGCTCATCAAAACGCGCCTCTTGCCCCAGTCCCCATGTGCCCAGTCGATGTCGCCAGCGATAGGACGGGGCGGGGAGACGCCAGCACTGAGGCCGCCGTTGTAGAAATAGCAGAAGCGGCACTCTCGTGCGGCTTCGACGTCGGCAGGAGTGTCGTTGTAGGCAGGAGCGGCGGCGTCTATGAACGGGCATTGAACCGCATGCGATCTTAGGAGTCCCGCCTCAACTAGGCAGGCGAGTCCGGCGTTGCCGTTTTCGGAAGGGAATTTCCCATCATGGCTTTTTGCGTATTTATTCAAAGCCAGAGATATCTCCTCCAATTGAAGCCTGCAGCAAACGTCCATCGCCGTGACTCTGGCGGACACAAGCATGTTCCTCCTGACCCAGCTCTCGCCCCTCCAGACAGACGACAGATGGAACCCGAGCCACGTGAGGTTCAAAAGCAACGTGACCAACAGCACAACCCGTCCATATTTGGAAAGCTTCTTCCAGAATAGCAGCAAGACCACGGAAAGGAAAAGTGATGGCACAGACAACCCCGAACAGAAGGCCAGGAGGCCCGCAATGCCCAGCAGCAAGTTGAAGTCGATCAATACCGTGAACGGATTCCTCTTGGGCATAGTCTTGGCAGCCGCAGGAGTGGCGGGGGGCTGAGCGTTGCCGTTTGAGTCCATTCTCCACCTCCATTTCAGATCATGATTGTCATGGTCATTGATGAAATCACGAGTACTTGCCGCATACTGGCTCCCTCATCCCAGCGAGAAACACGCCCTCCAGCGGGATGATACCGTTTGTTTTCTTAACCGGCTATTTCCCGGTTTAAATTTCTCACACGGTTCACCTGTTGCCAGAAAAGGTCTTCCAGAATATCCGGTATCCTGTTCAGCAGTTTGCGGAAAACAGGACCCATGATTTTAACCGCGACACAGTCGCTTTTCGTCCGGACACAGGCCGAGCGCGGCAGGCCGTCCAATGCGGAAAGCTCCCCGGCGATCGACCCCGGGCCGATACAATCCAGAATTTTCTCTTTCCCACCCGAAGTTAAATAGACTTCCAATTCGCCCTTCAAAACCAGCAGGAGATAATCCCCAAGTTCTCCCGTCTTCCATAGCACTGCGCCTTTTTTCAGATGAATTTCCAAACCGGCGCTATTCAATTCGCGGTAGGTGGTTTCGGAATAACCCGAAAGCGGGACGAAAAGTTGGTTGAATTCCACACGGAGGAGCTCATAAATCTTGTCCAGGCTGTTTTCTTCGAAATACACGACCGAAAAGGCCGGACTATTGCGGTAATTGAGCGCGGTGTCGGTGATAATGTTCGAAAACAACCTTCTGAACTGCCGCGCGTTAGGGCGATATTCCAGGGTGTCGATGGCAGTGCCGTTGTAACCGAGATAAAACGCGTAAAATTTCCCTTCCCTGCTTTTCTGTATAGTCTTCCAGTCGGGACGGATATCCCGGGCAAAACAGAGAAAAGGATTGTTGCCGTAGGCATGGTAGCCCAGGTCGGCAAAACCATCGCTGCCGAAACGGAGGGGGTTGAATTCGACCGGAATCAGCCCCGAGGGAGTCAATTTAAATTCCGCGTGAACCGGAAAGGATTTCGCTTTCAATGCGACGTTGACCTTCTTCAGGAATTTAAACAACTGGTCATATAATTCGTCGAATACTTTTTTCCCGGTATAATAGACGACATGGAGATATTCCCTCTTCGGCGGAATGGGGTGGTGGCAGATGTTCAGGATCACCGGGGTTCCGTCTTCGGAGAAATACATGTCGACGGCGTATTCCTCGCCTTCCAGGTATTGTTCCAGGATCATTTCATTTTTTGACAAGACCTTGTCGGAGAAGAATGAGATATTCTTCCCCAGCTCTTTCTCGATTCGCTTTTTCAGTTTTTTCAAATCGGTGTTCTCGTCGATAATATGCGCGGCGCTTCCCCAATAGCCTTTAATCGGTTTGATGCAGTATCTTTTCCCGCTTTCGAGAATCAGTTTATCCATGTCTTTGAGATGGACTTTTTGGTAAAAAAAATCGGGAAAAATCGGCTTGAGCATATCTCTGAAACGTGATTTATCTTTCAGACTTTCAATGATGCGGTGTTTCTCCGGGTTGTCCAGTCGCTTCAATACATCGTCGAGCACCGTTTCGCATGAGATGCAGACTTTATCCTGTGGCCCAAAGCGTAGTTCTGGATGATCCGTCAAATCACTTCTAGTGACAATCGAAACATCATTTTCATTAATCGAGCCGATAATGCCGCTTCCCGATGTCGATTCGATGATGATCCACGTGTGCGGACGTTTTTTCTTTTCCACCCGTGCCCCCTGTTTCATAAACCTACCCTTATGCTATTTCCTATTATGTTCTATGCCTGTAGCGTTTGATAAAATAGTTGTCGCGGGTGTGATGACGGAAATAGCAGAGAAAACAATTTTTGGGACAAAATTGTTTTCGGTACTATTTTCATCGACACCTGGGTTGCGGGCGAGGCCCGCCATGGGTATTTTTATTTGTCGACGGCTCCACCAGATTATTTCCCGGAAGGCAGAGGAATAACGCTTTCGCGTATGATGAGCTTGTACGGGATAACCGTTTTCCGGTCTGGCGTCAAGCCGTCCAGCCAGGCTTCGATCACGTCCGCGGTCGCGGCCGCCACCGCCTTGTAATCCTGGGTGATCGTCGTCTGGGGCGGCACGGCATACTGCGAAAAGAACGTCTGCTCCGAGGCGATCAGGGAGATGTCCTCGGGGATCCGGCGGTTGTACAGGGAAAATGCGTACAGCGAGACGATGCCGGCATTTCCTCCGGGACAGAACAGGGCGTCAACTCCCCGCTTCAGAAGCTTGCCGATCAGTTCCACGTATTTCTCCGTTCCGGGACCTGAGAAATAGATCAGAGAGTCATCTGCCGGAAGCCCCCTGGAGGCATGCGCCTTCGCGATCGCGGCATGGCGCGCGTCGGCGTTGCCGGTTCCCGGCGCTCCATGGATAATGCAGCCGATCTTCCGGCAGCCGCGCTCGTGCAGATGTCCGACCGCCATGTCCATTCCCTGTTCTTCATCAGAACGGACAAAATAGACGTTTTGCTGATTTTTTTTCGTGTCGCGGTCGACGATCACCCGCGGAACAGAAAAACGTTCCGGCCATTTAATGAAGACCGATGGCTCCGCGCCAATCGCGACGGCTCCGCAGAATTGGATGCTGTCGAGGCGCTCAAGATTGTTCTGCGGCAGGATTTCCAGTCGGTAACCACGCATTGGCAGTTCCTGCGTGAGCGCCATCAGGATCATGTCGACGCAGCTCTGCACGGGATACACAGAATTATACGGAGTGATGATGACGACATTTTTTTGTTTATTTGTGACTCTCGGATGGTAGCCGTGTTTCTTGGCGACAGAGAACACGTGCTCGCGGACGTCCGGGCGGATGTTCGGATAATGACTGAACACCCGTGACACGGTGGCGGTCGAGACGCCGGCGAGTTTTGCTATCTCATGGATCGTCATAGAAAATATTACCCCTTTCTTGATGTGTTTACACAATAGCACGTTTTATTAAGAAACAAGAAAGGCGTTTGCGTTATCCTTTTTCACATAAACCAGAGAAAAAGGCTTGCTGCTGGATCAAACCAACGATAGAATCAAACTAACGATATACTCGACGGAATAAGGAAACTCTCCCATGACTGGTTCGCTTATCTGTTTTGAATCAAAAGGGCACGCCGTCCTCAAGGGGTTTGAGATCCCCGAGCTGAAACCGGGCGAAGTGCTGGTGGCGAATGAGTACACCGTCGTCAGCGCTGGAACGGAGATAGCCAATTTCATTGGACTGCCCAACACATCCGGGGAGTTTCCCTGGTATCCGGGATACTGCGGAGCAGGGCGGGTCACGGCGGTCGGCGAAGGCGTTGAATCGCTCACCATCGGGGATCGCGTCATCACGGACTGGGGTGGGCACCGTTCGCATATGGTTCGACACGCCTCGTCATTCACCAAGATCGTTGACGACCGCGTTGATTCTTTGGATGCCGCGTTCGCCGTGATCGCGTCGTTTTCATTTCTGGGAGTGCGCAAGCTGAAAATCGAACTTGGCGAATCCGTCATGATCGCGGGACAGGGGATTCTTGGCGTTTTCGCGCTTCAGATAGCCCGCCTCTCCGGCGCCATTCCTGTGTTGGTCGCAGACTTCGACCCGAAGCGCCGCGAGCTGGCGCTGCGTCTCGGCGCCGACTGCGCGTTTGATCCGGGAGAGAAGGAGTATGTTGGAAAGATCATGGATGCGACGGAAGGCAAAGGCGTCAATGCCGTTGTTGAGGTGACGGGCGTGGCCGCGGCGCTTCAGCAGGCTTTGGAATATGTCGCATGGCAGGGCAGGATCTCTCTACTGGGATGCACTCGTGTTTCCGACGCGTCGATCGACTACTACAAATATGTGCACCGGCGTGGGATTTCTCTCATCGGAGCGCATACGTTCGCCCGTCCGAAAATGGAATCGCAGTCGGGGCAATGGACGGAGCGCGACGATTACTGCGCCTTCCTGAAACTGGTCGCCGCCGGAAGAATGCACGTCCGTCCGCTTATCTCCGAGGTGATCTCGCCGGAGCGCGCCCCGGCACTGTACGAGCTTCTCGCGAAGGAGAAGAATCCCCCGCTTGGTATTGTCATAGATTGGAGGGGACAACGATGAGAAAGATCAATGATGGGGAAACATCAATTTCAGAAGGAGCAGAAAATCATGGCGCTCATAAAGCTGGGAGTTTGGGGACTGGGACGGATCGGATTCGTGCATTGCAGCCATTTTTCACGCATGCGTGAGATGTATGAACTTGTCGCGGGGTGCGACCATGATCAGCATCGAGCGAGCAAACTGGTTGAGGAGTATCACGGTGTCGGTTATGTCAGCGCTGATGAGTTTTTGGCCAATCCTGACATCGAGCTGGTGATCATCGCGACACGCTCACTGGATCACGCCGCGCATGCCGCGCAGGCTCTTCGTGCCGGAAAAATCGTTCTGCTGGAAAAACCGATTGGGGTGACGACGGAGGATTACCGGCTTCTTCAGCGGCTCGACACAGAGTATCCGAACAAACTTTACTTTGGGCACAATCATCGTTTCGAGCCTGCCTTTATGAACGCGCGTGCGATCGTCGACGGAGGATTGCTGGGGAGGATTCAAGTGGTGAAACTCTGTAAGCACCATCCATTTATGCGGCGGAACGATTGGCAGATGCGGCTGGACTGCGGGGGCGGCCAGCTCAGCGTGTGGGGGCCCCACCTCATCGATCAGGGACTGCGGCTCCTCGGCGCCCCGGTGCGGGAGGTGCGGAGTTACCTCCGTCGCGTCCTTACGCCGGGCGACGGCGACGACCACGTGAACATCACGCTCATCGGAGAAAACGATACGGTGGTCGAGATTGAGATCAGCAACTCGGCGGCGCTGGAGGGGCCCTATTGCGCGATGTACGGCGACCGCGGCGCGCTGATGTACGGGCAGGATCAGAAGAACATCCGTCTCAGATACCTCGATCCGCGCTTCCGCTGGCCGGAGGCGGCCGCTGACGCGGGAAATCCGATGCCGGGAAAAGCCATGTGCGCCGAGATGGAGCTCCCGTGGATTGACGAGACCCGCAAAGTCGAACCGGACACCAACATGTGGGACCACGTCGAAATCGACATGGCCCGCCACCTGTTCAATGCGATCCGCGGCGGCGTCCCCTTTCCCATCGCCAACGCCGAGGCGTTGGAGGTCGTCCGGATCACCGAACTGGTGAAAACGCAGAATCCCCAGTTCAATTGGAAACAATGAGCCAAGGGACTTTCCTATGAAGAAAATCAAGATCGGCCAGATCGGCGTTTGCCATGAGCATGCGTCGGGGAAAATCAACGCCCTGCGCAAAATGCCTGACGTGTACGAGATCGTCGGCGTGGTCGACGACCGCGCCTCCACGTCCACCAAGTTCGCCGGCGAAGATCTCAAGCCATACGAAGGTTTGAAGTGGATGACGGAAGATGAGTTGCTGCACCATCCCGGGCTTCAGGCGGTTGTGGTTGAAACCCCGAATGCCGACTTGGTCCCCACTGCGGTCCGCTGCATGGAGCACAACCTGCCGATGCACATGGACAAACCCGCCGGCGAAGATCTTGAGCTGTTCGGGCGATTGCTCAATGGCTGCAAGGAGAGGAGGCTGCCTCTTCAGATGGGATACATGTTCCGCACCAATCCCGCCATGCAGCTATGCCTGAAGGCGGTCCGCGGGAAATGGCTGGGGGATATATTTGAAGTTCAGGGGGGGATGAGTCACAACTACGGCGGAGAAGCCTACCAGCAATATCTGGGCACAATGAAGGGCGGCATCATGTTCAATCTGGGATGCCATCTGATCGACTTCGTGGTCGCCATGCTGGGGCGGCCGGAAACAATCACCCCGTTTCTGAAGTCGACTCCCGGAGCCCCGGAGACCATCAAGAACAATTGCCTGACGATTTTGGAATACCCTTGTGCGACCGCGACGTTGCGGGCCTGCAGTCTTGAAGTCGACGGCCTCAATCACCGACGCATGAAAGTCTGCGGCACCAAAGGCACGATTGAGTTGAGCCCGCTGGAACGTTTTGACGGACAGTCTCTGCAAATGAGTTTGACGCTGCTTGAAGGGGAGGAGGAATATGCCGCCGGTACCCACATTGTCGATCTCGGGGTGCGGCTTGATCGTTATCAGGATCAATTGATGGAGTTGGCAAGGATCATCAATGGTGAAATGACAAATCCCTACAGCTATGAACATGATTATCTGGTCCAGGAAGTGCTTTTAGCCGCTTCCGGATTAACAGAATGGAGGAAGTGAAATGCATGCGATGCTCGTAAACGACAGACGGGATTTCGTGTGGAGCGAAGTCCCCGATCCGATACGTAAAGAGAATGAAGTGATCATCGAAGTCCATGCGGCGGCGCTCAACCGCGCGGACCTGATGCAGCGGGCCGGTGAATATCCTTCTCCGCCAGGATGGCCGGAGTGGCCGGGCCTTGAAGTTTCGGGAACTATCATTGAAGCTCCGGCAGGTTCTCGCTGGCGCAATGGCGATAACGTCTGCGCCCTTCTCGGCGGCGGTGGCTACGCGGAGAAGGTCGCCGTGCCAGCCGATATGGCGCTGCCGGTGCCGGCCGGACTTTCGATGGTTGAGGCCGCCGCGATCCCGGAGGCGTTCGCAACCTCCTACTTGAATCTTTGTCTCGAAGGCGGGATGAAGGCTGGCGACACCGTTTTCATCCAGGCCGGAGCCAGTGGGCTCGGGATCGCGGCGATCCAGCTTGCGAAGGACGTCGGCTGCAAGGTCATCACAACAGTCGGTTCGGAGGAGAAGGCCAATTTCGTCCGCAAGCTTGGCGCCGATATAATAGTCAACAGGAGGACTGACAACTTTGCGGAGGTCATGGACAAGCATCCCGTGGACATCGCAATGGATTGCGTCGTTGGCGTTGGAATGGGTGATTATGTTGGAAGGATGGCGCGTGGCGGACGCTGGATCGTGATTGCCACCCTCGGGGGTGCCAAGACCGAAATCGACATGAATGTATTCTTCCGCAAAGGGCTGAAGTTGATCGGCAGCACCCTGCGCAGTCGGACATCAGAGATGAAGGCGGAGATCCTCTCAGCACTTGAGATGAAGCTTTGGGACAAGTTCTCCTCCGGCGAGATCACATCCATCGTCTATAAGACGCTCCCTATGGCCAAGGCGGAGGCGGCGCATGCGATTCTTGAAAAACAGCAAAACTTAGGCAAAGTCGTTTTGACTCTCAAATGAATGGAAAGGACTTCAGCATGGACTTCAAAGACAGGGTAGCGATAATCACTGGAGCCGCCTCCGGAATGGGGCTTCTAACCGCGCAAGAACTGGTGAAGGAGGGCGCGCGAGTCCTTCTCACGGATGTGAACAAGGAGGCGGTGGAAACCGCCGCCGAAGACATCCGCAAGAACGGTGGCGAAGCCATCAGCCTCCAGGTGGACGTCCGCAATTACGAGCAGGTGAAAAACGCCTCAGACGAGGCGTTGAAAAGATATGGGCACATCGACATCCTGCTCAATTTCGCGGGTGGGGCGGAGACGAGGGTCTTGAAGCGCTCCGAACCTTTCCATGAGCTTCCCATCGAAGTCATCGACTGGGGGCTCGACGTCAACCTCAAAGGCGCAGTCTACTTCTGCCACGCCGTGCTGGGCCCGATGATAAAGCGAAAAAGCGGCGTGATCGTCAACCTCGGCTCGGTGACGGGAGTGGAGGGTTCGGCGAACAATATGTGCTACAGCGCCGCCAAAAGCGGAATCATCGGACTCACGAAATCGTTGGCGCTCAGCGGCGCCCCTCACGGGATCAGAGCATGTTGCGTCTCGCCCGGCCCCGTTTTGACCCGCCCGGGCATGGCGAATATGAAGACCCGTCTCGGCAGGGCCGCGGAGCCGCAAGAGGTCGTCAACCTGATATTGTATCTCTGCTCCGACAAGGCGGCGTTCATTACCGGCACCAATTATCTCATCGACGGTGGCCGCACCTGTGGCGGCATGGATTGAAAAACACGAGGAGAAGCGCAATGAGATTCGCAGGCAAGACGGCAATTGTGACCGGAGCTGGACACGGTATTGGCAAGGCCATCGCGGAGAGGCTGGCCAAAGAGGGAGCGCAAGTCGTAGCGCTCGACATACACAAGGCGAATCTGGAGGAGACGGCCGAAACGATACGCAAAGCCAGCGGAACTGTGTTGGAGCTTGTCGTCGACATTACAAAAATAGACGAAGTCAACGCAACTGTCGCCAAGACTCTTGCCGGTTTCGGAAAGATTGATATCCTGATCAACTGCGCTGGCGGCGGCTTTCAGCAAGGAATCGATTTCAAGGATATGGCTATAGGCTCTTGGCAATGGGTCTTCGACTTGAACGTCAACGGCCCCTTGGACTTCACGCAGTCCGTAATTCCGCACATGATCGAAAGGAAATATGGAAAGATAGTGAACTTCACCTCCATCGCCTCGAAGGTCGGACTTCCCAAACGGTCGATCTACTCCGCGACCAAAGGGGCGATTGAAGCCTTCACGAAAACCTTGGCGATGGAGCTTGGGCCATACAATATTAACGTGAACAGCGTTGCGCCAGGAGTGATCAACTACTCGCCGGAGCCTCCTCCAACCAACGGCACCTGGCTCGGACGCTGCGGGACGCCTGAGGAGGTTGCTGCTCTGGTTGCGTTCTTGTCGTCGGACGAGGCGGCATTCATCACAGGCGCCGACTATCTTGTCGACGGTGGTCGTGTGCTGGGGCCAAAAGGCTTTTAAGGAGGATGGATATCATGTGCAAGCTTTGGAAAGTTGGAATTCTGAAGGATAGTTCCAAAATGATCCTCGGCCACCACGGCTTGGACAATGCCTTCCGCGGCCTGCCGGACGTGGACGTGGTCGCGCACGTGGATTCGAACAAGGACAATCTGGCGGCGAATCTCGACGCCACCGGCGCCAAGCGGCATTATTCCGACTATATCGAGATGCTGGACAAGGAGAAGCCGGATATCGTCGTTTTGTGCTCCAGGCATCCCTCCGAGCATCTATCCCAGATCAGGGCCGCCGCGGAAAGAGGCTGCCACATCTACTGCGAAAAGCCCTTGACGGCGAATCTGCCGGAAGCCGATGAAATCGTGAGGATCGTCGAGAAGGCGCGTATCAAAGTGTGCATGGCCCACCCGCTGAGATACAACATCTTCTTTCTGACCATGAAGAAGATGATCGAGGCCGGAGAGATCGGGACGCCCATGGCCGCCTATGGACGCGGGAAATGCGACCATCGCGGAGGCGGCGAGGACATGATCGTCCTCGGCACGCATATTCTCGACCTCCAGAACTTCATCTTCGGAGCGCCGGAATACGTGATGGCCGACGTCACGTTGAGAAACCGCCAGATCGTAAAGGTGGACAGGGAGGAGAAGACCGTCGAACCGATAGGTCCCTCGGCAGGCGACAACGTTTTCGCCTACTTCCGCTTCCCGAACGGAGTCCGCGGAACATTCGAGAGCAGACGAGGTCTCGCCACGGGCGATTTCGTCCAAAAAACCGGGATCGTCGATCTGGGGCTTTGCGTCGCCGGCACGAAGGGTGCGGTCTCCATGCGGTTCAAAGACTTCCCTTTTCAGCCCGAGGAGCGATTGCGCATCAGCCGGAGGCCTGGCCCGATTGAGGACGCGTCCGCTTTCGAGGAAGTCCCCGTCAAGGACGAACGCTTGATCCCGGGCGCGGCCCCGCTGGATCTTTCCCGTTACCCGACCAAGCTCTTCCTGTATTCGAACCGTTTCGCCGCCTGGGACCTCCTAAGCTCCATCAAAGAGGACAGACTGCCCGTCTCCAACATCTACAACGCCCGTCTCACGCAGGAGATGATCCAAGGCGTCTATGCGTCGAGCCTTTCCCAAGGCGTAGTCAAGTTCCCGCTTGCGGACAGAGCGCATCCCCTGGACTCCTATGAAACTAACCACCACAAGACCTAAGCGCGCCCACGGGAGCGCGCTCCCCGCGCCATTGCGGGACGGCGCATGTTTCTTTCATGGTTGGACATCGCCTCGGCGAAGGTGGGCACGCTGAATAATGAAAACGGTGCCGCTGTCCTATTGCGTCGGCTTGGCCTTGAAGATTTTCAAGGCCTCGGATAGGCGGGTCGGCGTCGCGGAATCCTCCAAGGTGGAGACGACTTCCGCGAGAGCGTCGGGTATTTGTATGTGCTGCGGACACTTTTTCAGGCACGCTCCGCATTCAATACATTGAGAGGCGTAGCCGGGGGTGCCGTCGCCAATCTGTCCGCTCATCCTGAACGCGTAGACGAATTTCGAGTTGTCGAGTCCGCCGAACAGGCGGTATTTATTGTATTCCTCGAAACACATGGGAATCATCACTTTTGCCGGACAGGGCATGCAATAGCCGCAACCGGTGCAGTTGACTTTCATGAGCTCATGGTATTTCGCCGCCGCGCGTTCCACCAGTTTGAGCTCCGTGCTCGACAGCTCGTGTGGGTGGGAGGAGGACGCGATGGCGATGTTCTCCTCGATGTTGGCCTCGTCGTTCATGCCGGAAAGGACGGTCGTCACTTCCAGGTGGTTCCAGAGCCAGCGGAGCGCCCACTCCACTGGCGTGCGCGTGATCTTCGACTCGCTCCAGATGGCGGCGACTTCCGGCGGCGGCTGCGGCAGCGCGAGATTGCCTCCGCGAAGAGGCTCCATGACGATTACGGCGATTTTTTTCGATGCCGCGTATTGCAGGCCTTTCTCGCCAGCCTGGTATTCCGTGTCCAGATAGTTGTATTGAATCTGGCAGAAGACCCAATCGTGCGCGTCGATGATTCTGGTGAAGTCATTACTGAGCCCGTGAAAGGAGAATCCGGCGTTGATGATACGGCCGTCGGCCTTGGCCGTGTCGAGGAACTCTCGCGCGTCAAGGGTGTTGATTTTGTCCCACAGTCCTCCGTCGAGCGCATGAAGCAGATAGTAGTCGATATGGCTGGTGCCGAGCTTCTTCAACTGGGCGTTGAGAAAGAGGTCCATGTCGGCGCGGGAGTTGAGCAGCCAGCTCGGCAGTTTGGTCGCCAGTTTGACCTTTCCGCGGTAGCCGTCCTTGAGGGCAAGCCCCAGAACCCGTTCGCTACTGCCCTATTTCGACGGCTTTGGACCCGCTTTTTTCAAAATCGATTTCGGAACGCCCTGCACTCCGGTGATGAGGTGGTTGTTAGAGTACTCCAGTCCTGTCGGGTAGGAGACGCCGTTGTCGTCGGTGTAGGGTAGTATGTTGAAGAAGGTCTCGCTAAGCAGGTAGTTCCCTTTGTAGAGGATGTCGCCGTACGTCCTGCAGCCGCCCGTGTCCGAGCCGTAGGGGATGCCGTTAAGTAGGTAGTAGGCGGGGTACGGCAGAGGATCCGAGGGATTAGGGGCGGGGCCGAAATACGATACGCCGACAGGATTGTCATAGGAGGCGTTCCCGCTCAGCGTCATGTGCCGCGAGCCGCCGTCGGTGTAGAAGGTGTTGCCGCCGGCCAGCAGGCGCTTGCCGTAGGCGACGTTGCCGGCGATGAGGGTGCCCTCCTTCATTGACGGTCCCTGCTGTCCCGTGGAGTAGATGGCGCCGCCGTCCCATCCGACGCCGAGGAATTGACTGATCTGGTTGCAGGTGAGCTTGTTGTTGGCGATGACGGTCGGCGTGCTGAACGTTCCCCACATGTTCTCAACCGCGCCGACGACGCCCAGGAAGCATACCTGGTCCAGCAGTCCCCAGCCCCAGCCGATGGCGATCCCCGACCACGGCACGTCGACGATCGTGTTGTGCGTCACCTCGGTCTCTTGGACGAAGCCGATCATGATGCCGGCCGCGTCGAAGTAGTCCCTGCCTGCCCGCAGGATCACGTTATCGCAGACCAGGTTCTTGCGGCAGATCGTGGCTGGATCGGTCGGACGGGCGTCATTGGTTGAGACGCCGCCGACCTGGATGGCGGCCGACGAGATGTCGCGGAAGGTGTTGCGGCTGATCGTGGTTTGGACGCAGCCGGTGACGAGGTCCAAGGCCACGGCTCCAAGATGCTCGAAGACGTTGCCGCTGAATTCGAGGTTGGAGGTGTGGCTGGCGGTGATGTTGCCGGGGGTCCGGGTGGGGTTCAGGACATGTCCGATGTAGTTCGGTTCGTATTTTCCGGTCAGGTGGAAGCCGCTTTGATCGGCGACATAGCCAAAGCTCTCATATCCTTTCTCCTCCCGCTCCTGCGTCGACGGTTGGCTGAGCAGCCATCCGGCTCCCGTGAAGGTGAAGCCTTGGAAGGCCAGGTTTCTGACGGGATTCCCCGATGTGCCGGCGATCTCGATCAGGGTCTCGAGTTGCGGCATCTCGACCTGGGCGGTGGCGATGTCCTCGCCCCATGCGGGGATGTAATAGAGTATCTTCGTCGTCTCGTTGAAATACCATTCGCCGGCCTCGTCGAGGAATTCATACGCGTTCTCGAAGCGTGTGACCTGCCAGAAGCTCCATTCGTTCGGATAGCCCGCAGTGGGATCCCTGAAGGAGTTGGCGTTGCTCCAGCCGGGCTCCTGCATCGTGATGAGGCCGGGCGTGAATCCGCTGGACGCCGAGATCGACTTGAGGGTGCAGATCGACATCTTCCACTGAGTGGTGATCACGGCCTCGATGCGGTCCTGGTTCTGCCACGTGAAGGGATCAGGAAACGTCGGATTCAAAACCGGGTTGTAGAGGAACTGGATTCCCGGTGCTATCCATTCGCCGTCGGAGTTCAATTCGAAGAGCGGCCTGAAGCTGGCGGGATAGTCTGGCGTTCTCGCCCGGGACATGCGGTTGCCGTTCACGTAGAGTTGGCGCGTGGGTTTGGGCGAGAGCGCGTTCAGATCGGCCTTGTATACGCGTCCCGCGACCCTTTCCCAGCCGGAGACGGGGATGGCGCCAGTGACGACGGGAGTCTCCCCTGGCGCCGCGCGGTAGGTCACTTTGGCGTTCGTGGCGGAGTCTTGCGGCCCGAAGCGCAGAGGCTCCGAGAGTCGGTAGGTGCCGCCTCGGACGTTGACCACGATCTTCCCTTTGCCGCCGGACGCCAGAAAGGCCCTGACCGCCTCCTGGGCGCGAGCGAGCGTGGCGAATGGCGCCGCCGAGGTGCCGGCGTTGGCGTCGTTCCCGTTCGTGGCGACCCAGAACATCCCCTTCGCGGTCTGCGCGGCCTGCGGAACGGGATCGGCTGCGGCGCCCCGCTGGGGCTGATCGGCCGGAGCGCGGAGACACGTCAATGACAGGACGATAAGCAGTAGGGCTGTTCTCATGTTGGCCTCTTGATTAGGTTTGCGTGTGGCGCGCCGCAGAGCGGTCTCATCGGACATCCACCTGATCCAGAACACGGGAGAATATACTACCTGTTGGTTTTGGTTTTAAGCTCGGAGGTCGGAAAACCTGTGAGGGGGTCCGCTGAGTTTCCCCGCCTGTTTTGCGTGCCTGCCATACGTTAGGTGGTGGGGTTGCATTTTTAAATAACATGTGTTATTAGAATGGAAGCGCAAGACGAGAGAGGAAAGTAACTGCCTATGTGTCCGGTGTTGGGGATGAGCAAAAACGTTCAGACGGGGTCGTGAGGCATGAGGAAACTCGTCTTCACCAAGGAAAAACTCATTGCCGCCGCCTTCGCTCTCGTTGTCTCCGAAGGCATGCAGTCGCTCACGGCGCGCAATCTCGCTGCCGCCCTCCACTCTTCGACGATACCTGTCTATCTGCACTTCAAAGGAATGGGGGTGTTGAGGGATCTTGTCCGCAGACGCGCCTTCGCGCTGCTCGACGACTACATGGACCGGAAGACCAGTGACGACTTCTCCCTCAGTGCGGGGGTTGGTCTCATTCAGTTCGCCTTCGACTACCCGAACCTCTGTCGAGCGCTCTTCATCGACCGTGATTGCGACAAGAATCTGTTGCGGGAGTTCGATGAGAGGCTATCCGCCAACATCGGGAGAACATCGTCTTTCAAGGGTTTGAGCAAGAGAAAAATGGAGGAGTTATATCTGTCACTCGTCATCATCATGCAAGGATATGTATCGCTTGTCTGCGCAGGATATTTCACCGACTCGTCAACGGAGACAATCACGAAGACCTTAGTTGCCGTCTGCGATCCGGCCATCAGTCACGCAGTTCAGCGGAGCGGCAAGTCCACAGCCACGTGATGGAGCCACTGGCAACAAACAATATTCCAAACGATTGAGAGATATAACATTTTTAGGAAATGGCTAAAGGGAGGGGGGAGCATGTCGCAGTCACGAGGAACACAATGGGTTCGCAGGGGGATGGTATTGGCGTCGGGAGTCGTTCTGCTCATGGTCGCGTCACCGCGCGGGGGCGCGGCGGATGAGGAGGCCTCGGGCGTGGCGGCCGCGGATGTGGTGGCTGGCGATGCGGCGGATTGCTCCCCCTCCAGTTCCGAGTCGGGCGGCACTCACGCCGGGGTTGCTGGAGCCACAGGGGTAAAGAAGTACTACATAATGCAATTTTACAATGAGTGGAAGGAAATGAAGAAGTACGGGGCGACGCAAAAGAGAAGGCAGGAGAGCAGTAAAGAAAGCTACAAACAGTTTTCCGGCATGATGAAGGGCATCAACCAAGGCGTTCCCAACCTGATGCAGGGGATTGTCGGCATTGCCCGCAGCGGGGGGGATGGATGGACTGTGGCGCGAGGCGTGCTGAACCTTGCCGCGCAGGTCTCCAACGCCGTATCGGAGGGAGGTGCCGAGGCCAAGAACCCGGCCGGGGTTGTCACGGCGATCGTTGCCGGATCGATTGGTGCCCTTGCGGAGATCGCCAGTGGCATGATCGAGATATTCGTCTATCAGCCCACGCCATGGTCCGAGATCGAGCAATTCCAGAAGACCTTCATTGTGGAGACGAAGGAGGGTCGTCTGCAGCAACTGCAACTGCAGCAGAAGCCGTACGTTGATTTCATCGACAATCTGGGAACAGACTACCAGGCGATGGTCGATAAGATCAAAGACGAGATAAAGACTATGGAGGAAGAGGTCGCCAAGCCGCAGAAAGATGTCAAGGAGAAGAACCTCACTGGCGCGGCGGAACGCGCGAGGAAGGCCGTGAACGCGTTTGCCGACAATGTCGTCACCAAAGATAAAGGTGTCTGGGGCATGATCCGCGGCCTATCCAATTCGATGGGTGGGGTGGATAACAGTTTGTCCACCTTGAAGCTATATGGCGAGATCATCGGCGAGAAGGTCGGGAGGCGTGACGTGAACAACCTGGAAAACGGCTACCGGGGGCTGGAGAACTATTTCTCCTACCTCTGCGGTCTGCAGGTCGAAGGATTGAAGTATTATTGGGAATACGTCTATTCGGATAAATTCATGATTGACGGGAGAGTTCCGACCCAGGCGGAGCGCGAGAAGGAGATCGACTCCAAATTCCAGGAGTTCATCGGGCTGATGAAGAAGCAGGCCGGCTATTTCATGGCGGCCGTCGACGTTTTGGCGACGAAGGCCCTCGAGCAGCAGGATCCCGACAAGGGGAGGAAGCCCGCCATGTATTTCGCCGCCGACCAGGACAATCTCAACTCACTGGCTTATCGCTTTCTCTCCTCCTTCTTCATGCCACTGGAGGGGATGACGAAGGAGGACGGCACCCCCGAGGTCAACCCCTACAAGATCACGAAGATCTATGTGACGCCCGATGGCGCCGGGAGCAAGAACGGTACAAGCTGGAGCGACGCCTATGGCGACTTGGAGTCCGCCATGAAGGATGTGCCGCAAGGCAAGTTCACGGAGATCTGGGTCTCCGGCAAGAGCGGCTGGTACTACGAGCCAAGCGTGCAGCGCGGCTTCAACGGCGATGCCACCACTGACAGGCACCGCAGTTTCCAGATGCGGAACGGATGCGCCATCTACGGTGGGTTCAAGGGGGACGAGGAGGAGTTCGACCAGCGGGACGTCCAGAAATACCCGACCATCCTTGGTGCAAAACCCGGCGACATCAATTCGGAAGGAACAAACCTGCTACACGTCATCATGAACCACGTCCACCATGCGAATCTGATCACCAACACGTCCGACACCAACGAATTGAAGTTGGGGACCTCCGCCATCCTGGACGGCGTGATCATCGAGGGCGGGTGGGCCCGCGGCGAGGGAGGCAAGCATAACATGGGCGGAGGCGTCCTCAACGGTTACGGCAGCGCCCCGGTTTTCGCGAACTGTGTCTTCAGGAACAACGTCAGCGCGGATGCTGGCGGCAGTGTGGTCAACTTCAACGCCTCCCCCACATTCGAGAACTGCGTGTTCCTCGGGGTGGCGGACAGCGTGAGACCATACCAGCGGGGATTCGGCGGCGCCGTCGCCCAGTGGAAGCTTGACGAGTACATCGCCCCCATGGCCAGCTTTCACGGATGTGCGTTCACCGACAACTATTCCGACTTGGAAGGTGGAGCGCTGGCCGTGGCGGACAACATGAGCGTCGCCGTGTCGAACTGCACATTCGACAGCAACAAGACGGCATGGAAAGGCGGCGCCATCCGCGTCGGAGCGAAGGCGGACGTGATTGTCACAAGCACGCTTTTTAGGAACAACTGGGCGGGGCAGTTCGGCGGCGCCTTGTTTGGTTGGAACTCGTCGAGAATCCGTTTGGTCAACTCGACCTTCTACGGCAATACGGCCCGCGACGCCTGCGCCGGAGCCTGCTACATCTTCTGCAATGACAAGGATTACCCGACCCAGGTCGTCAACTGCACCTTCCTGGAAAACTCCTCGGGCCAGCCCCAGTGGGGCAACACGCTGTATTTCGAGGGCGATCACGTCTCGCTTCACAACAACCTCATCTGGGAAAAGGCTGCGCCCGTGAAGGGACACTACGCGTTGTGCATCAACGGCAAAGCCAAGGAGGCGAAATGGAACATCTTCAGGAGCTGCAACAAGAAACTATCAAAGAGTGTCAACAAGACGGACGACCCCGAGCTGGGAGACCTCGGATGGAACGGCGGCTTGACCATGACATGCCCCATCTCCGCCGGTAGCAAGGCGAACAACTTCGGCACGGTCAACGTCGACGACAAAGAGATCAATGAGCTGATCAAGTACGACGCCCGCGGGCGACAACGTGTCGCTGTGGAAAAGGGAAAATCGCATTCCAAGGTGGACGCCGGGGCCTTCAACTACGCCAAACCTGCAGACTTCCGCGTCGTCGCCCCACCGTCGGACGACCCCATGGCCGATTTCACCGGAGCCACCAGCGAGGGCGGCGGCGCGACATGGCAGGACACCTGCACGCTCGACCAGGCGCTGCTGCTGGCGACGTCCGGCGACAAGATATGGGTGCGCAAGGGAGTCTACGTTCCACGGAACTCGTACGACTGGAACACCGTCGTGGGGCAGTTCACGCCGTCGATATTTCAGGGGGGACGCAACCGCAGCTTCGTGATCCCCGCGGGAGTCGAGCTATACGGCGGGTTCACCGGCGGCGAGAAAACTCAGGATGAACGGAAGAAGAACGCTGCCCTGTCCGTCCTTGACGGGAACATCGACGGCACGGCGTACGCCCAGTTGGACCCCTGCATGGACACCGACACCTCGCGCAACGCCTACCATGTGGTCATGCTTTACGAGAACACCATCTTGGACGGCTTCACCGTGGCCAACGGGAACACGGACGGAGCCGAGGAGTCGCTGCAAAAGGGTGCCGGGGTCTGGACCCGTGGCGGCACGACAACCGTCAACCAGTGCGCAATCGTGCATAACTATGGTAAATATTTCCCCGGGGTGCACAACAGCTCAAGCGTCACGAACTGCCTCATCAGCAATAATACTGGCGGCGGAAATGACGCGGGGGTGGTGGGGGCCGGCATCATTCAGAACTGCACCATCACGAACAATCTTGGAAATGGGATCGGCTCCTATGAGCCACGCTTCGTCAGCAATGTCAAAGGCTGCACCATCACCGCGAATTCAGGCTATGGGATAGCCGGTACGGGTGACTCTCCCGTCAGTTGCAGTCTTTCGGCCTTTTATGAGAACACAAAAGGGAACTTTAGCTTTGAATGCGAAAAGACACATTGTCACTTCGAGGGCGATCCGGGGCTTGCGGACGTGGCGTTCAACGGCGGCTTCACCCCCACGCGGGCGCTTAAGAATGGCAGTCCCTGCCGCATGGCGGTTGATTATTTCGAGGGCAGGCCCGACTGCGATCAGCGTGGTGTGGCCCGGCCGAAAAGCGGGAAAATCGACATCGGCGCCTTTCAGTCGGTGGGGGAAATCAAACTGACCCTGACGGCTGATGCGCAGCGCGGAATGCTGGGGGTGCCGAGCGGAGGCGAGGTGGGCACCTATTCCGTGGATATTCCGGACGGTTCGTTCGACTGTGACACCACCCGGGTCACCGCCAAACCCAAGGAGATGCGGGAGTTCATCATGTGGCGCTATCTTGTGGGCGGGAAACCCGGGGCCGAATACTCGCGGGACGCGACGCTGAAGATGGATAGGCAGCCCGAGGTGACTGGCGGGGCGGTCGTCCTCGAGGCGCTCTTCAGCGTTCCGCACTACGCCGTCACCTGCGAGATCAATCAGGATGGGAAGGGAGAGATCAGCGGCGTCCAGCCACCCACCTGGAAGGATCTGAATGCGGAAGGGGGGAGTCAAATCACCTGCGACATCCCGAAATCGACGAAAGACTCGGTGAACGGGAAGACGGTTGAATTCACCATGATCATGAATGGCAAGCTCAAGCTGGATTTCACCGGAGTGGATGGCAACAAGCTGACCGCCTTGACCTTGGACGGCGAGAAGGTCACGCCCAAGGAGACCGGAAAGACCGGCAACACGTGGTCGTACGACCTTGGCGAGGTCACCAGTGCCCACACCGTCAAGGCGCAGTTCTCGAAAGGTGCTACGCGCACTAACGATACCTCAGTCCTGGTCGCCGAGGAGGGCGCGCGTTCAGGCCAGAACAGTTCCGGCCAGGCGACGGATGGCCGGACGGACAGCGGCGACAGCGTGGCGGAGTTGGCAAAAGCCAGGCTCCAGATCAGCGTGGACGATTTCCGTCCCGCCGTCGACAAGGCTGTTGTCCGGCATGTGGAGCTGCCTGCGGGGTTCAGCCTTTCCGAGGAGCAGCGGAAGTCGCTTGAGGTGCGCGTCGACGACTACTCGTTCCAGCTTGGGGCGCTCAATGGCGTCTGGAGTGGTTCCCTCGATGCGGTGTATGTCACGGTGGAGGGGGCGAAGCCCTCGCTTAAGCTCCGTCTCGACTTCGCCAATATGACATGCGACATTGAGGCCTCCCGTTTCACTTCGGAAGGGCGGATCGGACTCCATAATGGTGCTGTGCCGCTGATGTTCGTCAACGAAGGCGAGATCCTTTTCACCGCCAGCGTCAAAGACGTTTCGGTGAAGTCCATCTGGAGCTACTCTCCGCAGATTGAGGCTGCGGCATCCATTTCCTCAGGTTCAGGTGCCGGGGAGCGCGCGGGATTTGGATTCCTCGCCAGCGGTTCCCATATAGCGGGGAGTTACCGCGGGGACGGTTCTGGCGGCGAATCGGTCGTCATGGCGAAGCGCATGGCCATGGCGCTTCCCCAAGATGTTGATCTGTTTGGAAGCGACATCGCGCTTTGTCTTGACGACCTCCGAGTGCCGTTGACGCTTGAGCCAACGGGGGAGCCAGGCGTCTTCCTGGCGCGGTGGTCGGGGACTGTGGCGGGATGCGTCCAGATGGACATTGGCCGGGACTCCTGCGACTTCATCATCAGAAACTCGGCGAGTCCTCTGCTCGATCTCTCGGATGGATTTGATGTCTCGCTGGAGGTCGGCGACCATGTCGGCACGCAGAGGATCTACCCCAAGCGGAAAATGATGTTGAGCCGATAGAGGCAGGCGTTCGGCGGCGCGTAGCAGTCAGGCGGATGCTGCCGTTGCAGCAAGCGAGTTCAGGCGCGAATCCAGAAAGTCCGAGGGAGTTATGGAGATCAGTTTAGTAGGCAAGACGGCCTTGGTCACCGGAGGTTCGGGTGGAATCGGCGAGTCGTGCGTGAGGCTTCTCAGGAAGTCCGGCGCGGAGGTTTTTTTCACCTACCACAAAAACAAGGATGCCGCCACGCGGATCGCCGAGGAGACGTCGTCTGAGATGGTTGCGTGCGACGTCGCCAACGAACGGCAATGCCGGGACGCCGTCGAACGGGCGGGTGGTAAGTCGGGGCGGCTCGACATCCTGGTCAACAACGCGGGGATATATCTTGACGCGTCTGCGGGATCGAAGGACTTCCTCACGGTGTGGAAGAAGGTCAGAGAAGTGAATCTTGACGGCTGTTTCCACTTCGCGCATTTCGTCATTCCCCATATGAGCGGGAAGGGGGGCAAGATAATCAACATAAGCTCCACGGCATCCGTGCAGGGGTCTGTCGACGCCGCCGCATATCATAGTTCGAAGTCTGGTCTCGACGGGCTCACGCGGGCCTTGGCGGTGGAGTTGGCCTCAGTCAACATACAGGTCAACTCGGTGAATCCGGGTCCCACCGCGACTCCCATGTGGGGGGATCCTCCAGACAAATTCGCCGATGAAGTCGCCACAATGATTCCGATGCGCAGGTTTGCCAGGCCTGAGGAGATCGCCTATGTCGTGGTGTTTCTCGCATCCAACTTCGCCGACTATATTACCGGGCAGACCATTGTCGTCGACGGCGGCTTGCAGGTGAATGTTCTCAAGCAGTAGGCGGCCGGCGGCAAGGAAACTTGCTGCTAAGGGACACGGAACTTTCTAATCTACCAGTTTTGGAGGGAGCGCCATGCCGCCAGC
>CAYTFM010000079.1:0-13786 GCA_964436735.1 uncultured Victivallales bacterium
TCTCCCCACGCGGGGTTATGGCGCGGATCGCCTTTCTTCGTCTTTTGTGCTGAACAATTGATTCTGGTAACTTCAACATAACAGCTTGGTGTCAATAGGGAGTTACGTTATTGTAGCGTCAAAATGCCGAAATAGCAACAGAGCCGCCTAAAACTACTGTAGTGGTTTCCAGCTAACCAGCCGAATCGGGTGGCTTACTGGAAGTCCATAATTGTTTTCCATATTTCCACCCTTTGCGGGCATTTCGCAGGAAGATCGGCGGCGAGCGGGCAGGGAAGTTGAGGCGGGCGTTTCCATAATTGACGCCTTTTGAGGCGGTAGTATGGAATTCCATATATCTGCGCTTCTCAGATAGGAGAAAAGTCAAAAAAATAGATGACTTACTGCGAGCTTTTTTCGCATGATTCGCTCAGGACGTACCGCCGTTGATTGCGCCTAAACATAGCCTTGGGGATGGTCGTGTCAGTTTGAGCTGCGTTGGAGATAGCCGGTCATCTTGCCGCTGACGCGGTTCATCATGCCGGTGGGGGTGAAAGACGCGGTGCCGACGAAATGAAGATCGCTTTGAGTAAACGTGGCCGCTCCGAAGGTGACGGTGACCGGCAGCGACAGGTTGAATTTTGGTTGCCATTGCGTCGGCGTGGGTAGTTCCACAGGCAGTACCGCGAGGATTGAGGGAGCCGCGATTTTGCGGTTTTCTCCGAACACCACCGAAACGCTCATTTTCGATTTGCTCCAGCTGATTTTGACCGTGCCAAGGGCGGTCTTCACGGTTTGTGTCTCCTCCGTGTCTGGATCGACATACGTGGACGTCTTGACGATGAAACCTTGGAGGGTTCCCGTGCCTTTTTCGGGGAAGATCCGCGCTTTGACGGCCGCCGAGTTGTTGGCGCTGTTGGTCACCGCGTCGTCGATGGAGGAAATGCTGACAAGAGCCTTGCCGTCATAGAGGTTTTGCAGAACGTCAAGTTCGCCGATCTTGATGCCGATGGCTGTGGAGCTGTCGAATTTCGCGAAATTGGCCTTGATGGTCGTGGTGAGTTTGAAGTTGTTTTGCACCAGGTAGCTGTTGCCGGCGGAATTGAAGGTGTAGGCGCGGCCTTGCGTGTAGTTCACCAACGCGGGGGCTTGGGCGTCAACGCGCCACGCGGTGGTCAATGACAAGGCGACGATCACTCCAAAAACTGTTGACATCGGTGTTTTCTTCATCGGCGTCCTCCCGTCATGTTGTTGACCTGCCCGCCTTGTCGCTTCCCAGCCTGTTCGCCTGGTCGGAAAAGGGGTGGTCTCGCCGCGCGGTGTGCGCATGTGTTCGCTTTTGTTTATCACGCAAAGTCCATGCCATGCGTGGAGTCGGTAATGGTGCGGTGGAGGATGGGTGCCGGGGTGCTCGAATTGTAAATCCACCGGAATAGTCACCGATTCCGGACAATAGTTTTTCCGGCATATAATTTCACGGTCACCCGTGAAATTATATGCCTGAAAAACTATATAGTATGGGGGAATCGCCTTTTAGGGAGTTGTGTGTATGAGCGTGCGGGGCAGACGGGCGTCTTGGGATTTGACGGCGGTGATGTGCGCCGTCCTGTCGCTTCTTGCTTGTTCGCCGTCCGCCGCAGGCGCCGCGGAGGATGAGCAGAGGCGCGCGGGGCCTGTGCCACCGCTCAAGACCTCGGAGATCGGCTATGTGACGGTTGCCGCCGACGAGTTGCCCGTACCCCCGCCCTGCGAGCGGATGTTTATCACACCCAACTCGAAGCTCTCGATCTACGAGCAGGATGCGGAGAACTTCTTCCTGCTCGCCGAGAGAAAAGACAACTCGTTCGTGTGCAAACTCCCCAAGACGGCGCACGCGATGACGCTGATCCGCCTTGATGCCGACGCCAATAAGTTGCACTTCCGCGGGGCCGTCGAAACCGTGACCGTCCCCCTCGCCATCAAGAAAGGCGTCGAACTGCCAATCCTCGCCATGAAAGAAAACGCCTATGTCCTGCTTGTCGCGAAGGACAAGCTCTCGTTTCCCGTCACCATTGATAAATCCGCTCCGGGAATCCTCTTCTCCAAGGAAAGCGTCTTCGACAAGTATGCGAAGGCCCAGAAGAGCAAAGGCCTCGCCTATTACGAGGGGAAATGGATCCCCGATGGAAAGGCGCTGGCCCTGAGGAGCGAGAAGGAGTTGGCCGTCGCCCAGCTCGCCGCCCGGAAATCGAACCTGCGTGACGCCGCCGAGCAGGGATATGTGCTGCTCAAGGACGGAACCGTCCTCGAGGGCAAGAAGCAGGGCGAGGATGCCGCGCGGATCCTGTTCATTTCCGAAGGGACGGACTATTGGGTCGGGATTGACGATGTCCTCGACGCTCCGCTCAGCCATATTCTCGCCAAGGGAGCCATCGTTTCCGCGGAACGTCGTATCGCGGGGGCGAGAGCCCTCACGTCCGACGAGTCGAAGGGCGAGGCCTTGAAGGCGGCGCGTCGGGCTATGGCGGTGATTGAGAAGATCCCGCAGGACGCCTCGAAAGAGGATGTGGGCGCGATGGCGAAGACGGCGGCGGAAGTCAGAAAGTTCATAGACGGGACGCAGGACTATCTTTCTTTGAAAGGGTTGGCGGTATATGAGGACAAGGTGTTCGTGAAGTCCGACCTTGATCGCCACATTGCCGCGGGACATCTGCTGCTGCGAAGATTATTCTGGGTGGAGAAGGCGCAGGTGTGCCAGAAATGCGATGGGGCCGGCGACATCTCCTGCCCGAAGTGTGGAGCCACCGGCAGAGTCAAGGACATCTGCCAGAAGTGCCGGCTCGGCTATGTGCCCTGCGTCATTTGCGCCGGCGCTGGCGAGCGGACGTGCGAGCGCTGCAACGGCACGGGCTTCATCATGAGGTCGTGCGGATATTGCCAGGGAAGCGGCAAGGTGACGAGCCCGTTTCCCTACACATACGGAGGAGGAGGCCCTCAGATCGCCATCGCCGGCAATTCGACGATGATCGTCTCGGGGGGGGGATGGTGGCCGAGTTTCACGTACCGCGGCGACGATCCGTGCCCGGTGTGCGGCGGTGTTGGGCAGATAAATTCACTGTGTCCCTCCTGCAACGGCAAAGCCAAGGTCGCATGCTTGAAAATCCAGAAATGCGTCGCCTGCGGCGGCAAAGGCTTTGCGTGGGCGACCTGTTTCAAATGCGGAGGGACCAGGCGCGCCACCTGTCTCGACTGCGCGGGAAAAGGTTTTTCGGGCGAACCGCAGTCGTGAACGGCAGTATAGTAATAAGAAATATCCCGCGGTAGTGAAGAGTAGAGGTTGATGGTTGATGGAATGGGAAGCTACCCCTCCACCCTCAACCTCACCAATTTTAAATTCAGCATTAACAAGTGTGAAATGAGGGGGTGACGTATGAGCGAGTTCAAGAATGTGACGGTCGTCAAGGAAGCCAATGTCTACTTCGACGGCAAAGTGACCAGTCGGACGGTTCTGTTCGCCGATGGCTCGAAGAAGACGCTGGGGATCATGCTGCCTGGCGAGTACCAGTTCGGCACGGCGGAGAAGGAAGTGATGGAGATCGCTTCGGGGGATCTTGACGTGCTGCTGCCGGGAGCCATCGAGTGGAAAACGTTCCAGGGTGGAGACTCGTTCGACGTGCCCGCCAAAGCGAAATTCAGTCTGAAGGTGAAAACCGTCACCGATTACTGTTGCTCCTATATTGGGTGAGGCGCGCTCCTGGCATGCTGGCAACTATGAGCCAAACGAGAGAATTTAATGAAGAAAAAGGTCTCGCCACTACGGTCCTATCGTCTTTCCGCTGATCCCAACTGTGGAAAGGCGCCTGTCAGGGGGAACGGTCTGGAATCGGGATATTTCCCCATCGTCGGCATCGGCGCGGCCGCCGGCGGCCTTGAAGCGTTTGTGGATTTCCTCAAGAACACGCCTCCGGACAGCGGCATGGCCTTCGTCATCATTCAGCACTTGGACCAGCCCGCGAGGATGTCCTCCCGGAACTTCTCCAGCGAGTCACTTCCATGGAGGTCTTCTCGATCAAGGACCGCATGAAGGTCCGCCCCAACAAAGTCTACGTGGCGCCGCCGCACAAAGATGTCTCCATTCATCGAGAGACCCTGCATCTGGCCATCCCCGCCCCCCCCTGCGGGGCGTATCTGCCGATCGATTTCTTCCTCCGTTCGCTTGCGGAGGATAAAGGAGAGCAGGGCATCGGCGTCATTATGTCGGGCATGGGAACTGATGGCGCGCTAGGGCTCCGGGCACTCAAGGAGAGGAACGGGATTACGCTTTCGCAGGATCCCGCCTCCGCGAAATTCGGGGATATGCCGCGCCACGCCATTGGCTCTGGCGTGGTGGACATCGTGGCGGCACCGGAGAAACTGCCGCAGAAGATCATCGCCTATCTCCGGCATCCGTTCGTCGCCAAGACGGGGATGTCTTTGGGCGAGAAGGATCAGGTCGCCGTGGACAAGGCGTTGATACTGCTGAGGGAGCACACCAACCACGACTTCTTCCACTACAAGCACAGTACCGTGTTCCGTCGGATTGAGCGACGCATGGGCATTCATCAGATCAACGATATCGCCTCCTACGTCCGATTCCTGCAAGAAACCCCTCAAGAGCTGGATCTTCTCTTCAAGGAGCTTCTTATCGGCGTGACAAGCTTTTTCCGCGATCCGGTCGCATGGGATAAACTCAGGGATGAAGCCATTCCAGAACTGCTGGCGTGCGGCACGCATGGCCGAACGCTCCGCGCGTGGACGTCTGGCTGCTCGACGGGCGAAGAGGCCTATTCCCTGGCTATTGTTTTCGCGGAGGCTCTGGAGCGGCTCACGCGGCGCAAGGCGTTTTCGATTCAGATCTTCGCCACTGATCTTGACCGTGATGCCATCGACAAGGCCCGCCAGGGGTTCTTTCTTGACAACATCACCGCCGATGTCTCTCCTGAGCGGCTGAAACGGTTTTTCGTCAAGGAGAAAAATGGCTATCGCATCGTCAAAGAGATACGCGAAACGCTGATTTTCGCTCCGCAGAATGTGATCACGGATCCCCCGTTCACCAAACTGGACATCCTGACGTGCCGCAACATGTTGATCTATCTGGAGCCGGAACTCCAGAAAAGACTTCTCCCGCTGTTCCACTATTGCCTGAATCCTGGCGGATTTCTTTTCCTCGGCAGCGCCGAAAGCACGGTCGGATTTGGCAAGCAGTTCGCGCCGTTGAATGGCAAATCGAAGATCTTTAAACGGATCGGCTCCGCCGAACATGTGATGCCGATGGTCTTCCCTGTCTCGCGGATCCCGTCGCTTCCAATCCCGCCGCCATTGGACTCCAAACCACCGAAAACCGTGCTCAGCCTTCAGACTCTCGCAGACCAACTGGTCCTCCAGTACTCCCCGCCAACCGTGCTGATCAACGACAAGGGCGACATCCTCCACATTAGCGGGAAGACGGGCAAGTTCCTCGGCCCGATGGCGACACTCGAGAACTGGAACATCTTCGTCATGGCCCGCGAGGAACTGCGCTATGAGTTGACGGAATCCATACAGGAGGTTCTGCGGCAGGAGAAGAAGGTCGTCATAAAAGACGTGTCTGTGCGCTCCGCCGACGGTGACGCCCTGGCGGTGCGCATCACGGCCATGATGGTCGAGGATCCGGAGGCGCTCCAGGGGCTGGTGATGATCGTCTTCGCGGAAGTTCCCACAACCACCGGACCCCAAAAACGCATGCGGGCAAAGAGCGTGTCTGCCGACGGCAACACCCGTGTGAAGGAGTTGGAATGGGCGCTTCACCAAGCCAACATGAAGCTGCGTAACAACAGCGAGGAGGCTCAAACCTCTCAAGAAGAGCTTCGCACGATGAACGAGGAGTTGCAATCGTCAAACGAGGAATTGCAGTCTACCAACGAGGAACTCCAGTCAGCCAATGAGGAGTTGGCCGCCTCGAAAGAGGAAACGCAATCCTTGAATGACGAGCTCCAGACCGTCAACAACGAGTTGCATGTCCACCAGGTCGAGTTGAGCAAGCAAAACGCAGAGCTCAAGAAAAAAGAGGAGACGCTGCGCAAGGCAAGTGACCATCTGGAGATCGCCCAGAAGGCGGCAGGCGCGGGGATGTGGGATTGGGATATCGCCACGGGGCGTATCGAGTGGTCGCGGCAGCTGTTTGAGCTCTTCGGACTAGATCCGGATAAATCAGTTGCCTCCTTTGACGCATGGCGCGCCATCATCCACCCCGAGGACAGAGAGAACGCCTCCCTGCGGATTGACCAGGCGTTGAAGACGCGGGGGCTCCTCGCCAACGAATACCGGATCATCAGGCCAGACGGACGACTATGCTGGATCGGCGCCGTTGGGCAGGGGATTTATGATGAGCAAGGGAAGCCTGTCCGGATGGCGGGCATCTGCATCGACATCTCTGTGCGGAAGCAAACGGAGAAGACCTTGTGGGAAAGCGAGGAGCGCTATCGCACCTTGTTCGAAAATATGGTGGAGGGGGTGGCATACTGCCAGATGCTGTTCGAGAACGGCCGGCCATCTGACTTCATCTACCTGATGGTCAATGACGCCTTCCAGGCGTTGACCGGCTTGAAGGATGTCGCCGGGAAAAGGGTCTCCGAGGTGATACCTGATTTGCACGAGGCCGATCCTCAATTGCTTGAGATCTACGGGAGAGTCGCCTTGACCGGCAAGCCGGAGAGATTCGAGTACCACGTCACCGCTTTGAATATGTGGTTTTCCATCTGCGCCTATTGCCCTCAAAAAGAGCATTTCGTCGCCGTCTTCGACGTGATCACCGCGCGGAAGCAGGCGGAGCGTGAACTCCGCCAGGCGAAGGAGGCGGCCGAGGCCGCGAACAGGGCGAAAAGTGAATTCCTCGCCAACATGAGTCATGAGCTTCGCACGCCATTGAACGCCATAATCGGGTTCAGCGACCTGTTGTTCGAAACAGAACTCGCACCTAAGCAGCGGCAGTATCTGGAGATCATCAAGCATCGGGGCACCGACCTTTTTGCTATCATTAAGGACATCCTCGATCTCGCCAAGATCGAAGCCGACATGGTGGAGTTCGAAGACAAGGAACTCAACCTCCCGCATGTCGTTTCCGAGATCATCGACTCCTTCCGCTTCGTCTCACAAGAAAAAAAACTTTCGCTTCACTGCGATGTCTCCACGGACATCCCATTCAGCCTCATCGGCGACGGTCTGCGGCTCAGGCAAATCCTCATCAACCTTCTCGGCAACGCCTTGAAATTCACGGAGCAAGGCCACGTCCACGTTTCCATCGCCCGGCATAACGGCCCCCCTTTGGCGGTGCACGACGCCCAACCTGAGAAACTCGACAGTAGCGGCAACGGACAACCGTCAACAATCTTCCTGCTCTTCTCGGTGTCCGATACGGGCATCGGGATTCCCGCCGACATGTTGACGTCAATATTCGATTCTTTCGTCCAGATAGACGGATCAAGCACGAGGAAGCATGGTGGCACAGGATTGGGGTTGGCAATCTGCCGGCGGCTTGTTGATAAAATGGGGGGCCGCATCTGGGCCGAGAGCGCGCTGGGCAAAGGCTCCACCTTCTCGTTCGTCCTTCCCTTCAAGACCATCGCCCTGCAGGAGGCGACGGCCAGCATTTTGCCGGCGCAGCACTCGGCCGAAGCGCGCGCGCTGAAGGTTCTTGTCGTCGAGGATGATGGGGTGTCCGCACTCCTGGTGAGGGAAATGCTTGAGCCGCTCGGGCATCATGTCGACGTGGCTGGAACCGGTGGCTTGGCCTTGTCGGCGGTCGCCGCCGAACCCTACGATCTTGTGCTCATGGATATTCGCCTGCCGGACATGGATGGGGTTGGCGCCACCACCGAGATCCGGAGAATCGAGAAGGAAAGAGGTCTTCCCGGCAGGGGGAAGGGCGCGCACGCCAGACTGCCGATCATCGCGCTCACCGCGTTCGCCATGTCGGACGACAGGGAAAATTTTCTCAAGGCCGGCATGAATGACTACCTCTCCAAACCGATCAAAACAACAGAACTTCTCGCCGCCATAGCGCGGGTGACAGCCACGAGCAAGGTTAAAAGTCTTGGCGCATAACAGGGCGAAGTTTTCTTCGAGACGCCTGCGGCAGGCTGAAGAGCGAGACGAAGATGGTCGCTTATGCGGCACCTTCGAATTCAGGGGGCAGGGGGAGTTTTCCGATCTCCTGAGGGTGCTTTCGGCGTCGACTGCAGGCGGTTGTCTGTCCCCTTCGCAGAGTCGTGGGATGACCTGTTGAGGTCTTTTTTCGCCAGCCAACTGCCGCAATAGAGCATGGCGACGGCGACGAGCACCACCAAGGCCGCCTTCAGCAGAAAAGAAAGCATCCAGTCCAGGAGCGTCCTCAGATACACAAGACCCCACCAGGTCCTCTTGGGAGGCGGGAAAGGAGGGGCATCCTGCCTGTGGTTCGCGGAGTGTCCAGCGATCTCGTAGGGATGTCGCCTGATCTCCTCAAGCGTCATTGTCACCTCATGCCATGAGGCGGGTCTGTCCTCAATCTTCTTCGACAAAAGTTTGTTAACGAAGAGAGAGAGTTTGACGGGGAGGTCAGGTTTGAGGGTGTGCGCCAGAGGCGGAGCCTCTTTGATGTGTTTTTCGATCACCAGTTCGGGGTCGACCGAGTCGAAAGGCGGCGCGCCGACCAGCATATGGAACAAGGTCGCTCCGAGCGAGTACATGTCGGTGCGGGGATTTGCCACCAGCGCCGCGCCTGAGACGATCTCGGGCGGCGCGTAGAGCGGGGTGATGATGATCTCCTGCCTATCCGCCTGCTTGTCGTAGACGGATTTCGCCAAACCGAGGTCGGCGATCTTCACTTCCTTCAGTTTCGTGATAATGATGTTCTCCGGCTTGATGTCGCCGTGCGTAATTTTCTGGACCGTCCATGCGTGCTTCAACCCCGCTCCGATCAGCAATGCGATGTCGATGGTCTCTTTGAAGTCGATGGGGCCGCCATGGATGATGCGGTCGGCCAGCGTTTCCCCCTCAATGTACTCCATCACGAAATAATGTAGGTGTGACTCCCAGGTGCCGGCGTCGTGGACGTGGACGATGTTCGGGTGATTGAGCGAGGCGGCGGAGCGCGCCTCCTTGAAGAATTTCTTGATGAACTGCTCGTCAATCGCGAGATGGTCGTCGAGCACCTTGAAGGCGACGTTTCTTTCCAGATTCATCTGCCTGGCCAGATACACCACCCCCATCCCGCCCCGACCGATCCGCGAGATGATCTGGTAGTTGTTGATGACGGTCCCCGGCTTCAACGCCCTGGCGCGTGCCCGCGAAACGCCCTGTGCCCAGCCGGAAGGCATGGGCGTGGTTGAGGCGCAGGGGGTGATCACCTTGTCTAATGTGTTTTTTTCCATCTACTTCTCCACAGGACCAAGACAGGTAAAACTACCCCCACGACGGAGGAAAACAAGCCGCGGATGAGTTTGTAGGCTTCGGCCGAGCGTGCGTCAAGATAATGCGATGCGACCGGGGGCCGCGGTCGCTCCACAAGATGCGCTTCCGGTGCTGGAGCGTTCCGGTCTCCGAGGCACAGTTGCGAACGGATGCCCGCCTCATTTGATATAGTTGGTCACTATAGTAAATTGCTCCAAGACAGCGAAGCACGCAGAGGACAGTTGAGCGGAGGAGTGTGCGCATGACAAACAAACTGATGGCGTCGACCTACATCGAGCAGCTGATTCGGCACGAGGCGGCGGTCGCCAGTATCTACCGACTTTTCGAGTCGCATCTTCCCGGCGACGCCGAGTTCTGGAGCCTGCTCGCCGCTCAAGAGGAGTGGCACGCCGATATCCTGCGAGGCTTGAAGCAGGAGGTCCTCGACGGGCAACTGGATCTCCGTCCCGAGCATCTGATACTCAAGAAAATTGAAATATCGCTCGAATACATCAACAACACGAAGCGCATTTTCTCCAGCAAAAGCCCCGCCGCCGTCCAAGCTCTGGAAATCGCGCAGACCATCGAAGACAACACCTTGGATAGCGAGGGGTTCGCGGTGTTCGATGGCGATGCGCCTAATGCCCGGGAGGCCTTCGACACGATAACCGCCCAGACTGTCGCCCACCGGAATCTGCTCGCCAAACGCCGCGAGGCCTCTCAAGCTCTGAACCCCTCCGCGTGGGTCGAAAAACTGCGCGCCATTGCCGGCATCGGCAAGAAGGCGCATTGAAGCCGCCGACCGAATGAAAACCGTCCTGATCCAGCTTCCCGTTCCTGATCCGTCTTCGGCATATACCCGCGCCAACGTGCCGTTGGCCGCCGGGTATCTGAAGGCCTACGCCCGCGCGCAGGCCGGCCGCGCCGCGGACGAGATTGACATCATACCGCAAGATCTGGCGGACCATGGCGGCGACGCCGCCATCGTTGAATGGGTGTTGGCGAACGGTTACCGCCTTGTGGGCTTCACCCTCTACCTTTGGAACAGGGAGCGCAGTCTCCATTTGGCGGCAAGGATGAAGGCGCGTGACTCCTCGATCATCGTCGTCGTGGGGGGGCCTGAGGTGTCTCGCGACGTTGTTGTTCCTCACGACTCTCCCGTCGACGTCTGGGTGGAGGGGGAGGGGGAGCGCGTCTTCTTTGAGCTGTGGCGGAACACGGGGCGTGATTGTCGGAGCAACGCGTTGAGACGCGGCTCCATGCTCGACTTGTCGACGGTGCCGAACCCCTACCTTTCGGGGGTGCTGGCCCCCGCTTCTGGAAGCATCATTCACTTCGAACGGATGCGCGGCTGCCCTGGCCGCTGCGCCTATTGTCATTATGGAAAGCGTTTCTCCAGGCTTCGCCATTTCCCCGAGGGGATGGTTGACGACCTGTTCGCCCTCGCCCGACGGAGTGAATGCGGCGAGATGTACTTCATGGATCCGACGTTCAACTTCGGTGGTGGCGTGGCGGACTATCTACGGCGCGTCGCGCGATCTAATAGTTCGGGGATACCCATCCACACCGAGGCGAGGTTGGAGTTGGTCACTCCTGAACTGGGCGACCTGATGCGGAAAGCCGGCATCAGATCGGTCGAGGCCGGCCTGCAGTCGGTGAACCCCAAAGCTCTGGCGGCGGTCGGTCGGCGACTGGACAGGGAAAAATTCGCCGCCGGCGCGGCTCTCTTGCGGGAACGAGGCGTCGCCATACGGGTCGGCGTGATTCTCGGTCTGCCGTTTGACAGCATAGATGATTTCGCGCGGACCATCGATTTCGTGGACTCCCTCGGCCTGACCGACACCATGGAAGTCTATCCGCTTGCCGTCCTGCCGGGCACCGAGTTGCGCGGCAACGCCGTCGAGCTTGGCGTGCGCCACATGAGCTTCCCTCCCTATTGGACCCTCTCGACGCCGACGATGGGCACGGAGGATATTCTCAAGGCGATAGAACTGCTTGAACGGAAGGCGGGCATCGACTTTCACCCGCCCGTGATGCCGCTCCTGCGGAAGAGCGCGGGCGGTTTCGTGAGCCTGCTCGATCTGCGCGGCCCCGGCGCGTTGAAGAAGATCCGTTCGGCGGGCGAGCGGGTTGACGCCCTCGCCAATGTGGTCACCGTGCTGTTCGACGAGTCGACACTGCGTGGTACCGCCCAGATGGCGCAGTTAGGCGACCAGTTCCTCCAGGCCAATCCGCATGGCATCTATCATCTTGTGCTGCAATCTGATGCCAAACCAGATATGAGGAAGCTCGATCGCCTCGCCGAGCGTTTCCATTATCCTGCGCACCATCTCAATCTCGTACATTATTTCGACACTGACAGGCAGCACCGCCACTCAGTTCGGCTGTTCCAGTTGACGTCAGACCCCGCAGTGGCGAGGCGATACTACGAGAACCCCTGGTCGGTCGACCTGCTCTGGCATCACAGACCTGGCGCGATACGGAGCGCTGCCGCCGTTTTGGAGAACCTGCCCTGCGCGCTGATTGATCGCACCGTGGCCAGCGAAGAGGTCGCCGACTTGCGGAAGGCGTATCACGGGCATGAGGAGTGCCTGACGCGGGTGCCCGCTCTCCTGTAGCTTTTCGCGAAACGCGGCAGCCATTCCAGTTTTGGCTCCGGCGTTTTCAGGCGACGCGTTTTCTCCATGCGACGGGCGACATTCCCATCTCGTCCCTGAAGACTCGGCAGAAGTAGTGCGCGCTGCGGAATCCGCACACGGCGGCCACCTCCTTGACCGGCGACGACGTCTGCCGCAGCAGACGCCTGGCCTGCTCAACGCGCACGGTCATCAGGTAGTGTTTGGGTGACACGCCGAAACAGGCTTGAAAGTGACGGAAAAGCGTCGACCGCGTCACGCCGAGAAGCCGTGCCACCTCTTCGACCTCGACATACTGATTGAACTCGTGGTCGAACAAGAACTTGGCGTTTTCCGCGAGGTTCGTCTCGGGGCGGGGCGACGTCTCCAGTCCGTCCGTGGGGCAGAGGGTTTCCACGAAACGCCATGCCATGGCGCAGGGGAAAAGCTCTGAAAACCGCTCGAAGCGATACGCCTTCTCGAGCTCCAGGCACAGAGGTTCCACGAGGTCGTCGATGGCGCCGCTTCGAAACGGCCGCTCGGGTGTGAGTCCCGCGCGCGCCATCGCCGGAATGGCCTGCGGTCCCTCAATGACGAGCCAGCTGTACCGCCACGGTTTGCTCGGCGATTGATAATAATGGACAGGCTCGTCGGGAAAGAACACGAACATGTCTCCTTTGACCGCGCGCCAGCTGCGGGAACGGGTCTCGAACACCCCTTCACCCGCCTGGACGATGTGCGGGATGACCGAGGTCCGGGCACCGCCGCGGATGTCAAAGCCACCGCGGCAGCTCTGCCTGCCGACGAGGGTCATCCGCATGCCGCCGAGCGCTTCGCCTCTGGCGCGGGATGGCGGAATGCTCAGCGTCGTGTGGTAATAGGTCGGCGTGTCGCTTGTTTGCAACATTTGTGGTATTCTCTCAACATTTACCCCATGGATGTCAGGGCTATCTATTGCTACAATAAGATACAATATGACAACGTAGCTGGTAGTGGTGTTTTTTCAAGGAGAGCCGCACATGACAACAGCCGTCCGACCTGCAGGTACCTTGGTCAATCCGCAATGGAACACGGAACGCCTGGCGATCGCCCGCGAGCGGATGCGCTCCCTGGCGGCAGGCCGTCCACTCGACCGCGTTCCCCTGGTCTTCAATCCGGAAGGGCTGCCGCCGGGGCCGTCGTGCGGCGTCATGGCGACGGACGACGTGGCGGCCTACAACCGCATGGTCTCCTGCATGAACCATATTCTGGGGAATTTTCCCGAAGGCGACTACCTTCCGTTCTTCACCAACGTCGAATTGGGGCAGGCGATTGTCCCCAGCCTCTTCGGTTTGGACGTCATCGTCGAGGAGAAGCAGCAGCCGTACAATGCGGAGCGGTTGGCCATGGATCTGGAGCGCGATCTGGCCAGGATTCCGGAGCGGGTCGACCCGGACAGCGACGGCTGGGGCCCGAGGCTGCGGGAGCGGATCCGCTTTTTCATTGAGGCGTCGGGCGGACGGATTCCCGTCGCCGTCGCCGACCATCAAAGCCCCTATGGCGTCGCCACCAAGCTCGTGGGCAACGAGGCGCTGATGATGGCCATGTACGACACGCCCGAACTGGTGCATGAGCTGATGCGGCGGGCCACGCAGGCGATCATGGATCTGATCCATGCCATCCAGCGCTGGGCGGGATCTCCCGAGATGGTCGTGCTCAACTATGCGACGCCTGTTCCCGAAAGCGGCCTGATCCTATGGGACGATTACATATCGGTCATCTCCCCC
>CAYTFM010000079.1:13796-23004 GCA_964436735.1 uncultured Victivallales bacterium
CCGAGTTGCATCGGGAGTTTTGTCTGCCGTACAACTTGCAGCTCTACCGCGAGTTCGGGTTTGGGCATCTGCACACGTGCGGCCCGGTGTTTCCGCGCTACTTGGACGCCCTGCTGGCGCATGACGGCGTGCGGTCCATCGACATCTCCGCCTATCTTGGACAGACCTCCCACACCAGGGAGGAGATGCGGGAACTGCGCCGGCGTACTCGCGAGAAGGGGATTTCGCTGCGAGGTGGCCTGCACGCCTCGCCGGTGGTGAATTCCTCAGGTGGAGGAATCCCGCCGGACGCCGAATTCGTCAAGGAGATGGCCAGAGGCGGCCTCGTGCTGTCCGCCTGCGGATCCCGCGAATACGGCCTCCAGCTGCTGGAGTGGGCCCGCATGGCATCTATCTGAAGGAGGTTTGACGCGTTACCGCTCGGGACGGGGGGGCAGGGCTCGGGGTTCAGGAAATACATCAGGGAATACGTCATCAACGTCCCCGTTTTCATCTCGGAATAATTGAGCAAAGGGAATGGACTCTGGGTGCTGCGTTATCACCCTGACCCCCGCATCTCCATATGTGTTCAGTTCTACTCCCAGCTACCTGAGTTGGAGCAGGGTCTGCAGCATCTGGTCTTTGGTGGAGAGGGACTTGGAGCACCCCTGGTAGGCGCGCTGGGTGACGATCATGTTGGTGAGCTCCTTGGCCATGTCGACGTTCGAGCTCTCTAACATGCCTTGATGAATACCTCCGTTGCCGTTGGCGTGCGGGACTGACGCCCTGGGGGTGCCGCCGGTGGAGAAGGTGTTGATGGGGCCTGACGCCGGGGTCGCGATAAAATTGCCTCCCTCATAGCGCAGGAGGGCGTCGGGAGTGCCGAAACGTTGGAGCCCGATTCGGGCGGAGGTCATGGCGTCGACGAGAACCGATCCTGAGGCGCCAACCGGCTTCGAGTTTTCCGTCCGGTCGATTCTGAACTCGATCCTGAAGTCCCCCGCCTTTTCCATTCCTGTCGATGCTCCGGACGGCTCGGCGGTGACGATCCCGTCAGACGTGATGTTGAATTTCGTAGGAGAGGGAACAGAGCCGTTAGGGGTCGTCCAGCCTGCGTCGTCCCACTCGTACCATCCCTTCGTGCCGTGTCCCAGCGTGCCGTCATCGTATTTCTGCGCATAGAGATAAAGGGGACCCTGGGCGTAGTTCAAATTGCCGTCAGCGCCTATGTCGAGGGCGCTCGGAGTGGGGATGGTGTTGACCGACGTGTTGTAGCTTCCGCAGAGGATTGAGCCGTCGGTGCGCATGAACGCGTAGCCCGATCCATTGTTGATCGTGTTGGGGAGTTTCGCAAGCGAGAAGTCGCCGACGCGGGTGTAATAGGTGTTGCCGTTGGTGGGGTTTTTGACGGCGTAGAAGCCGTCGCCCTCTATGCCCAGGTTGGCGGGATTGGTGGTGGTGACGATCTCCCCGGGGGACCAGTCTGAGATGGTGCCGTCAATGCAGACGCCTGTTCCTAATTCCTCGCCAGAGGATGCAAGACCGGCGGTTGACGCGAACAGATCCGCGAAATTCACGTCTGACGCCTTGTAACCGCACGTCTGGGAGTTTGCGATGTTGTTGCCGATAACGACGAGCCTGCTGTTCTGCGCAAGCATGCCTAACACGCTGCGGTCAAATCCGAAACCCATGGTAGTGCTCCTTTACTGAAAGTTCGGGCTCAAAGACGATCCCCGATTCGCTGTGAGCGTTTTAAAGCACGAAGCATGCCAGACGCGTGGATTGCCTGCGGCGCCCCACGGAAACATCGGGCGGTCTCCCTGCTTTCCCCCTTGAGAATGGACTGTGTCCCTCTCGTGCCTCTCCATCACCCGAAAGGAAACAACAGGAAAAATTTTCCTCATTCCCGCGGCGGGACGAGGAAGTTCTTGCCGCGCGTGTTTTTGACTTGCCTTCAAATGCGGGAACCAATGCATGGGTTCCGCACGGCGGGATTGTCGCAAGCTGTATGTTGTTGAAGGGGCTGCTGCTTAGGGGGAAGGTGAGATGGAATCTGCTGTGATGTCGGAACCCTCATTGCTGAGGAGGAGCGAATGAGCAGATGGAGGAGGCTTGTGGGCGATATCCAGTTTGAGGGAGCTATGGAGGGGCACTGTCATTTCGAGCAAGAAAGTTGAGCCTTTTTCCAGAAGAAATGCAGGCCATACGCCATGTGCGAAAGGAACTGTTATTGATGAGCTCTGGCTGCCGTCTGTTTCAAAAAGCAGCTTTATGTCGATGTCGTGATCCAACTTCTCCTCAAGGCGGAACAGAAGCGTGATATCACGTAGCCCGTCCTGTGGTTCCGGCATGATTATTCTGCACGTGACATCCTTTTCCGTCCACAGCACCGGTGCTCTTCCCGTGCGCGCCCAACGATCATCGGAAATGACCAGAGGTTTCGGTGGGGTGACGTCGGGGAGGTCCGGACGTCCTTGCGCATAGAGCAGCATATGGTGACCGTTTACCACTTGGCTCCACACCAGCGTGTGGCGTCCTGAGGTGAGGACGAGTGCGCGGAGCGTTTCGACCTTCTGCGAGGGCATGAATGGTTCGTTCAAATCCATCACAACGTAGTCTTGCGCATCGCCTCCCGGGTAAACGTCATAGGTGAATATATATCGGGCGGCGAGGAACGATGTTGCCGTAATGGGCGCATTATGAGGGATGATCTGCTCGACTTTCTGCAGTCCGGGGGAGAGGGGAGGCATGAAGGAGAAGACTACGGACGTGTTCTTTGACCATGGCGCCAGGGAGAAGAGATGAAAGCAGAATGCGGTGGAAAAGAGCGTGGCCAGCAGTGCGGCACCTGCGCACTTGCTACCACAAAGCTTGTCCGTCGGAAACGGGTAGAATGCGGCTTTATGGAAAAACGGGATCCGTCCTTCCCTTATGCGCACCAATCCGTACAGGGCGACGATATGCAGGTACATGAGGAATTCACTGTGGTACTGGAGGGGGATGACCATGAGTTGGGAGGATACCTGCAGGCAGACGCAGAGCATGATCAGTCCGCCTGTGAGCAGGAGAAACGGGCGTGCGGCGACCAGCCAGAGCAGAGGGATGACGAGGAGGCTGAGGTAGTAGACGCATTCGGGGCGCAGAAGTGCCTTCAGGGGGACCAAGGGGTGCAGAAACAGCGAAAGTATGATCTCTTTTGTCGATCCGCCAAGATTGGCGTAGCGGTAGCTGAACTCGTAGGAGGGCAGGCCTGAGATCGATGGAATCACATAGGTGATCGTGGTTACGGAATAGAGAAGGGCGCAGGCGGCAACGGCCGCCCAATATTTGCGGTCGCTGGTTGCCGCCGCCAATCCAAGGGACGCTCCACACCAGAAAAATCCGACGGTTTCGTTGATGGTGAGGGTGAAGGCGAACACGGCAAACGCCCAACTGAGGCGGCGGCGTTCGTAGAGTAAGAAAAAAATGGCGATGAGCGGGATTGTGAAATACACGGTGTGGAAGCCGTAGTGCTTGGAAAAGGACATATTGCTCAGGGCGGGGTTGAGGAGATAGACGAATGCGAATGCGAGCGAGGCGGTTCTGCCGAGTTTTTTCATACGGGCGATCTGGTGGATTGCAATGGCACCGCCATACAGGACCGCCGCGTTGACGATGAAAATAACCCAATGTGACTTGAAGGCGACGACAGGCAGGAGCAGGAGAATGGCACCAGGCATGAAATGATGGCCTAAGTAGTTGCGCATAATGTCATTGCTGAAGAAGTAGTTGCCTTTCAGCGTGTTGAGCGCGGCGCCCACGTATATTCCCCAATCCGCGTATCCGAGCCTGCCGGCGTCAAGTGCCCGCATCTGGAATATGGTGGCGTAAACCACAAAGACCGCCGTAGCCAGTCCTACGAGAGCATAGTCGATCCATGGAGGGACATGATACTGCGGAGCCGGTCCGTGGACGCCCACGAGCGCCGATATGCGGTACAGGGACCACCCGCAGATGAGGATCATGATAACAATGCTGGGAAAGCTGGGAGGGATGCAGGAGAGGGGCAGCAGCAGCGCGCACGGAGCTGCCGCGATCAGGGCGTGGTTGTGACGGATATCGGGGCGCAGGCGTTGCAGTGCCCACATCAACAAGGGGGCGATCAGGGCGTTTGTTGTCACATATGCCGCCGCTGCTGCAACGTTCGATGGCGCATGTGTCGTATATACAACATATAGGCAGATGTTGATGAGGGTGATTTTTTGGGAGACGACAAATTCCATGGCGCCAATGGCAGCTCCGAGGAATGCGCCACCGAGGTAGCATGCGAGAGCGCTAATCAGCCCCGTGTTGTGGTTGTCATCCATGTGAATTCGCCTACTGTGTTATTCACGGGTAGATAGCCAGGGAAGCCTCTGACTGGCTTCCCGTATGGTGTGTTGCGAGATGAAACAAGCACTATGACAATATAGCATGTGTCAGGAAGAGCTGCATGGCTCAGGGGGAGAGGATGCGGGGACGCGGCTTGCGCGCCAACTTCCCGTGCCGTATCGGGCTGCTCCCCTGCCAGTCATTGAATAGGAGGAATTGTGATGGTATACTCATATGGTGTAGTGTGCTTCAGCAGGGAAGGGGACCCCGAATGGGGCGACATTCCACGAACTATCAAAACCGCGCATTACGGAGGTGTATATGGACTCTATCCGCCGTCTTCATCTTCTGTTCGTCACGCTGTTAGGCGTGATTGCCGCATTCAGCCTTTCCGCCGCGCCGTACAACGGTGACGAGAGGGAGTTCGAGCAGCCCGACGGCTCCAAGATCACGCTGCGCCTCTATGGTGACGAGTTCGAGGGCGTCATGGAGACGCTCGATGGCTACAGCGTCACCAAGGACGGGAAAAGCGGGGAGTTCCGTCTCGCCAAGCTTTCGAAGACTGGCAAGAGCCTCGTGCCGACGTCCATCAAAGTAGTGAATGACGATGGCGTCCGTCTCGCCGTCCACGCGCAGGCGATAGGTCTCAAAAAAAAGCTTCGCCCTGACAGAAAAGCGTCGATCGCCCGGGGAGAGAAGGTCCGCCGTCAGTTAGGGCTGGACAAGCGTGGACTGCCAGTTATAAAGCAGGCTCACGGAGCCCTACCACAAGCAGACATCTTCAGTTTGCCGGGACCAGTGACCACCGGCTCGCGCAAGGGGCTTACGATCCTTGTCAGTTTCCCCGATCTTCCCGGCGACGTCACCGTGGCGAAGGCCGCGGTCGAAAATTTCTGCAACCAGGAGAGCGGCTACAGCGGCTTCGGCAACAATGGTTCGGTCCGTCAGTTCTTCTACGAGGCCTCCAATGGCAACCTCACCTACACCAATCATGTCACCGAATATTTCACCTTATCCCACAACAGGAGCTACTACACCGACGAGACCATCTCGCAGGGAACGCGTGCCCGTGAGTTGATCATCGAGGTTCTCAACTATCTCGAGGCGAACGATTTCGATTTTAGGAGCGTCGATGCCGACGGCAATAACACCATTGACGGCATCAACTGCTTCTATGCCGGTGCTTGTGTCAACAACTGGGCCAAAGGGTTGTGGCCCCATTCGTGGACCGTCTCGTGGACCTCGGCGAAAACAGGCGTCTCAACCTACAAATACCAAATGACCAACATGGGGACGTCGCTGGCTCTTGGCACCTTCTGCCACGAGAACGGACACATGATCTGCGGCTACCCGGACATTTACGACTATGGATACGATTCGTCAGGCGGCGCCGGCGCCTTCTGCCTCATGGGGTACGGCGGCAGCGGAACCAATCCTGTCATCCCCGGAGCCTACCTCCGTTACACCGCCGGCTGGGCTCCCGGCACCATCGAGTTTCCGTCCACCCACAACAAATATGTGACATTGACCAATCAAAGTTCCAACATGTATCTGAACCAGTTCTATCTTTATAGGAAGACGGCCACGGAGTATTTCCTGATCGAGTACATACGGAAAAGCCACAGGGGCTCCAGCATCTATCCGACATCCGGTGCCGCCGTCTGGCACATCGACCAGTCGGGCAACAAAGACACGCAGACCTTCGCCTTCAACGCCACCCATGCGAATTTCGAGTGCGCTCTCATCCAGGCGGACGGTCAGCACCATTTCGAGACGGACACGAATAGTGGCGACGCCAACGACCTCTTCCGTTCGGACAACGGAGCCGCGGGCTACGTCAACTCGGTCACCGACACAGCCGAGCCGACGTCCTTCACCATTCCGAACGGGGCGCATGCCCGCTGGTGGGACGGCACGGCTTCCAGCATGGTTCTTTCCAACTTCACCTCCTGCGCCGCCCATCCGGCGACCTTGTCGCTCCTCATCGGCGCAGGAGCCACAATTGTCACTGCTCCGAACGGCGGCGAGTCGTTCACGGCGGGGCAGGCGACCACCGTCACCTGGAACAGCAAAGGCACGGTCGGCAATGTCGACATCCAAATCACCGCCGACGGCGGTACCTCCTATTCCACTCTTATAACAAACACTGCCAATGACGGTTCCGAGTCGGTCACGCTGCCGTCCACCGCCTCCTCCGCTTGCCTCATCAAGGTCAACCAGACCGGCGGGTCGGCCATCGAGGATGCTTCAGATGGATACTTTACCATCACCGGCGGCGCGCAGGAGATGGACGTGTTCCGGGGGACTGCAAGCATTTCCAGCGGCGGCGGCGACGCCGTGTCCGGCACTGTCAACGGCTGGGGCACCAGCCTCAGCTACACCATCAAGAATCCCGGCGGAGCCGCCCTCAATCTCACCGGCACCGCCCCCAACTACGCCACCATCGGCTCGCAGACGAACTGCGCCGCATCGGTCACCGCCCAGCCCGCCACGCCGGTCGCCGCCGGCGGATCAAGCCCCTTCAGCGTGAGCGTCACGCCGAGCGCCGCCTCGTGGAGTTTCATGGTGATCATCAACAACAGCGACGCCAGTGAGGGGGTCTACACGTGGACCGTCTCCGGCACGGCCAAGGCCCAGCCCGAGATGAACGTCATGCGGGGAAGCTCGGGCATCGTCGACGGCGGAACCGACGCCGTCGCAACAGCGCTCACCGCCGGGACGGGCAGCTCTTTTTTCTTCAAGATCCAGAATATCGCGGTGGCGGGGTCGGCGAGCCTCCTGCTGACCGGCGCGCCGATCGTCGCCATATCGGCGCAGACGAACTGCGCGGCGACCGTTCTGGCCGATCCGCTCAGCACCATCCCGGCGACCTACAACTCGATCGCCGAGATCAGGGTCACCCCCGCCGCCGGCGGCGTATGGAGCTTCGCCGTCTCAGTCGCCAACAACGACGGCAATGAGAACCCCTATGATTGGACCGTCTCCGGCACCGCCACCGGTTCCACAAGCGGCACCCTTCAGTTCGCCTCGGCCACTTACGCCGCCGCCGAGAACGCCGGTACCGCCACCATCACTGTTTCACGCGCCGGCGGCAGCACCGGCAGCGTGAGCGTCGACTATGCGACATCCAATGGGACCGCCACGGCGGGGACTGATTACACTGCCGCAAGCGGCACGCTTTCCTGGGCGGATGCGGATGCGGCCGACAAGACCTTCACCCTCGCCATCACGGACAACGCCGTTTTCAACCCCGACAAGACGGTCAACCTCACCCTTTCAAACCAGATCGGCGCCTTCATCGGCCTCAAAAACGCCGTGCTGACCATCACCAATAACGACGCCGCGCCCACGGCGTCCTTCTCCACCGCCAGCCAAAACGTGGTCGAGAGCGCCGGGGGAACCGCCACGATCACCGCGCAACTCTCCACGTCGAGTAGTTATGCCGCCACCATCCCCTTCACCGTGACGGGCACGGCGGTCTCCGGAACGGACTACACCATATCGGCGAGTCCGATCACGATCGCCGCCGGGGCGACTTCGGGGACCGTCACCGTGACACTCATTAACGACAGCACGTACAAACCGAGCCGGACGGTGATCGTCACCATGGGGACGCCCACTAACGCCACGCTTGGCACCACGACCAGCCACACCGTGACCATCAACGACGACGACGCTCCCGCCGAGGGTGCGCTTTCCTTCTACGGTGCCACTTTCGCCGCCAACGAGAACGCCGGTACGGCGACCATCACCGTCAAGCGCATAGGCGGCAGCTCCGGCGCAGCCAGCGTCCAATACGCCACCGCCAACGGAACCGCGTTGAACGGCGACTACACCGCCGTCAGCGGCACGCTTTCCTGGGCCAACGGTGACGCCGCCGACAAGACCTTCACTGTCTCCATAACTAATGACACCCACGATGAAGCCGACGAGACGTTCATCGTCAATCTCTCCGGCGCGGTCGGCGCCGTTCTCGGTTCCATTCCGTCCGCCACGGTGACCATTAACGACGACGATCCCGCTCCGACGGTGGCATTCTCCGCCGCCACCCAGAGCGTGGCCGAGAACGCGGGAACGGCGACAGTCACCGCTCAGCTCTCAACCGCAAGTGGGCAATCGGTCACCGTCCCGTTCACCGTGTCCGGCACCGCCGTGTCCGGCACCGACTACACGGTCACCGACAGCTCGATCACTATTGCCGCCGGCGCCACCAGCGCCGCAGTCACCGTGACGCTGGTCAACGACACGGTGCGCAAAGGCGACCGCACCGTCATTTTCACCATGGGGGCCCCGACGAATGCGACGCTTGGAGCGGTCTCCGCTCATACGTTGACCATCACGGACGACGAACTTCCCCCGACGGCCGCCTTCACCGCCGCCGCGCAAAGCGTGGGCGAGAACACGGGTACAGCCACCATCACCGTCGCGCTCTCCGCGGCCGGCACCGACGACGTCTCCATTCCATTCACCGTCACCGGGACGGCGAAGAAGGGAATCGACTACTCCGCCATAACGGCAAGTCCTCTCGCCATCGCGGCTGGCGCCACCTCTGCCACCGTCACGGTGACGCTGATCAACGACACGGTATACAAGGGCGACCGCACGCTCATACTCACCATGGGGACGCTCATCAACGCCATTGCCGGGACGGTTGCGGTCCACACGTTGACCATTACTGAAGACGAGCCGGTTCCCACCTACACGCTTACCGTGATCAACGGGACGGGCGGCGGTTCCTACAAGGCGGGCGAGGTGGTGCCGATCAGTGCCAACCCCGCTCCCACGGGCACGCATTTCGTGGCCTGGACCGGCGGCGGCGCCTCCATCGCCAGCGCGGCCAGTTCCAGCACGTCCGTCACCATGCCGGCAGCCCCGCTCT
>CAYTFM010000079.1:23014-29680 GCA_964436735.1 uncultured Victivallales bacterium
CGCTCTCGGTCACCGCCACCTACAAGGCCGACAGCTACGTCCTGACTCTCTCCGTGGCGCCCGACGCGGCGGCGGGGAGCGTCTCTCCTGTCCAAACCACGGTGGACGTCGGCTCCCCCGTCTCCATCACCGCCACGCCCACTGCTGGCTACAGTTTCGAATCATGGTCGGTCGCCTCGGGGTCCGCCACCATCGCCAATAGTCTCTCGGCAAGCACCACCGCGACGGCCAGCACCGCGGCATGCGCGATCGTCGCCACCTTCGCTGCGGTCGAGAAGGGCAGCTATTCGCTCACCGTCAACGGTGGCACGGGCGGCGGCTCCTACAAACCTGGAACCGAGGTCGCCATCACCGCCGACGCTCCCGCAGCAGGCATGTTCTTTAGCGAGTGGACGGGCGATGCCGACCTCCTGGTGGCTGATCGCTATGCGGAGAGCACCACGCTGACTATGCCCAGCCGCGATACAGTGGTCTCCGCTACTTATATGGTCGCCACGTCGTGCGCGGTCACCCTCTCCGTCATTCCGGAGAACTCGGGAACCGTCGAGATGTCCACAGCCCAAGTGTATGTGGGACAGACGGCCCACCTGACCGCCGCCGCCGCCAGCGGCTACGTCTTCGTTCGCTGGGAGGCTTCGGCGTCCGCGGCTGTCGCCGCCGCCTATGCCGCCGCCACGATCGCCACGTTCTCGGGAGACGCCACTGTCACGGCCCTCTTCGCCGTCAAATCGCCGGCCCAAAAGGCGTTCGTGAAGATGGACAACAGCAAGGCGACACTTGACGTGGTGGGCATCACGGCTTCACAGTTCCCCGCCGCCGCGCCGTTCGAGTTCGACCCGAAGAGTGACTCGGTCTCGGTCCTCGTCGACGGTATCGAGTACAAACTCAAAGCTTCCGCAGGGGTCTTCACGCAGAGCGGTGGCAAGAAGGTCTATAAATTCAAGCCAGTCGCCAAAGCCGTTCCGTGCGTCAAACTTGTCCTCGATCTTGAAGTGGGACAGTGGACCATGGCGATCTCCAAGGCGGACAAGATGTCGAAGACCGTCGACAACTCCGATGGCGTGGGTATCTTCCTCGTCGTCACGAAGAAATCCGACGCGGTCGGAACCTTCAGGGCCTACGGCGACGCCTTCAATATGACCGAATGCACGAGCTGGAAGTACGCGGCGGCCGTCGGTGCCCCGAAGGCGGGAGCGTCCATGAAGATCGTCTCGCTCCAAGGCAAGTATTACAGCGACAAGAGCAAAGGCAGCAAGGACCAGTTCAAGGCCGCGGGAACCTTTCCCGCCACGGGCGTCGAGTTCGAGGCGGATATCGACACCATCACCATGTCCATCGACGACACCTGGGACCAGGTGGTCATCGACATCGACGCGGAGCTGTTCACCGCCAAAAAGATCGTGAAATGGAAAGGCGAGAACGACTTCGACAACTCGGGCGTCGAACTGATGGTCGACCTCGCCGACGGTCTCTGGTCGCTCAAAATGGGCAAAGGCGACCTCGACGGCGTCAGCGGCGCCAACGGTCTCGGCTTCGCCCTGAGCCTCGGTTCCTACGAGGACACGGCCTCCTGTACCCCCCTCCAGAAGTCCCTCCTGACCTACAAGACCAAGTAGCGCCTGCGGGGGGAAGGCCTCGGTGAGGAGAATGATGAACCGAGCTGGGGATCGGCAATCTCCGCCGTACGCAATCTGGGAACGCCGAGCCCCAGCTCGCCTGAAGCGCGTGCCCTTGGCGTTTGTCCCGTTCGCTTCCCCACGCATGCCCGCTTTTCCGTGATCGGACTTGACGGATCGGCATCCTTGCGTTATAATAGCTAAAAGCATTTAGCAAACACTCCGAGGAAAACACTCCGAGGGATGGCTGATGGTGGCGACGTGTCGCCAGGGGTGATCGACAGGTGTTCATGCGCGTCGGACGGATTGTTTATATGGGGGCAAACGACGCAAAAAACAAAGGAGTAATCACATGAATAACACGCAGGGACGGCACAGCTGGACCACTAGCTCAATGAGGGTGAAGGCGTCCTTCACCCTCATTGAGTTATTGGTGGTGATCGCCATCATCGCGATTCTCGCATCGCTGCTGCTGCCCGCCCTGAAACAGGCGCGTGAGCGGGCGAAGTCGATTTTGTGCGAGTCGAAGATGAAGCAGATCGGGGCAGGGGTCCATATGTACGCGAGTGACTTCAACGACTATCTTCCCTCTGACGGTGTCGGCAACAAGAACGGCGCCACCACCAGGAGCAGGGCGGCATGGTGGCCCAGCCTGATCTACGAGTATGCCACCAACACACCGCAGCCTAACTTCCGCTCGGGGCTGGACCAGCGCTGGTGGTATTTTCCCCAGTCCTTCGCCACCAGCGTCTTCTGCTGTCCTTCCTCCGAAAATTCCAAGCTGCAAGATGTGGTCATCGAGAGCAATGTGACGTATGGGATGAACTTCGTCTATCTGAGTTTCTACAGCGCGGGATGGGTGGGCAGTGAGCGGCATCCGAGGATTGGCGGGTTGCAGGCGCCCGGACAGACGCTGTTCGCCACCGACTCGACGATAAACTCCGGCACCACGTTTTCCCTTGTCGTGGCGCCATCCGGCAATTACGGCACCACCTTCCTGCCGTACCTGCGGCATGGCGGGTTGATCAACGAGGCTCTTGCCAACACGAACACCAGTTTCACCCCTGGCAACCCAGGAAGGGCGAACAGCGTGATGATCGACGGTCATGTCGAATCGATGGGGTACGGCGAGTTGACGGGGAATAACTGGTACGTTTTTAAAGACGTTAAACCGTAGGGGGATACACATGTCACTAAAAACGCTCATGATTGCAACCACAGCACTGCTGCTCTGTGGGGTCGTCGTGGCGGGCGGCCCAGAGATCGTGGAGGACTTCGAATCCTGTCAGGCCGGTGCCAATCTTGAAGGGCAGGGGGGTTGGACTGGTTCGCGCTACGGCAAACATCCGGCGGGGTTGATCGCCGCGGAAGATGGCGTTGCGAATCCCACGAAGCACGCGCGCAGTCCGGGAGGCGGTGATCATTACAATGTGAAGCCTTTGTCCGAGGAGCTCAAATCGGTGCTCCAGACGGCGAAGGTCGTCTGGATATCGGCCGCCTTCAAGGGGCAGTGCGGAATCCGGTTAGGTGAGGTCAATGTTTCTTTCGGGGAACGCACGAGTCTCACGTGCGGCGAGAAGAGAACGATCAACGGGCTTTCACGCAAAACCCCGGGGGGGCAATGGCTGGAGTCCGCCTTCCTTTTGGAAAGAACCCCCGACGGGAATTTCAAGGCGCATGCGGGGAGCAGACCCCGCGGCGACAAAAGCAGTTCATTCAACGTCGATCCGCTGGTGGAGAAAGCGCCACCGATCAAGCCCGTTGAACTTGATCTGGCGGCATGGAGCTCGATCATGGTGCGGCTGGACGGGGAGGACGCTGTTGATGATCTGCGTATTGCCGCCTGCGAGGGCATGGACAGGCTTCCGTTCCCCTTCGATCCCTCGAAGGCTGAGATCGTGTCGGCGTTCAGTCCGATTCTGGACCATCTGCTGCCACCCCGGAAGGCCCTCGACCTCGACGGCGTCTGGGAGGCGGCCGCGGCTCCCGCGGCCGATGTGAAGCCGCCCGACTCAGGATGGACGCCAACGCTCGTTCCCGATCAGCACAGCGGACTTTTCCGCGGCGAGAACAATTCCGTCTGGTTCCGCAGGGAGTTCGACCTTCAGAAGAAGGAGCCGCGGACGCGTTACGCTCTGTGCTTCGAGAGGGTCACCGACAGTTGCGAGCTTTTCCTGAACGGCGTCCCGGCGGGAGCAAGCGACGAGGCCTTCTTCCCGTTCCGGGTGGACGTCAGCGACCAGATCAAGGAAGGCGCAAATCTGCTTGTGGTGAAAGGCCGCGGTGGCGCCGCCAACAAGGTGCCTGGCAGGAGGCCGCAAGGCTTGAGCTGGCTCATCGGAGGATTTCAGGGAATCCCGTATCCGGTGTATCTCGAAAGTTCTGGGGATGTCTCCGTCGAGGATGTTTTTGTCATTCCAAAAATTGAGCCGGCACCCTTACTTGAAACCCGTGTGGAAGTCAGGAACAATTCGACGGAGCCTGTCGAAGCGGAACTGACAGCGTCGGAGCAAGGTGGAGGATTCAGCCACGCACCGTGCACGTTCCAGTTGCGTGGAGGCGAATCGAAGACGCTGGTTTTGAAGGACGCCTGGGAGAAACCGCGGCTCTGGTGGCCGCACGATCCGCATCTGTATAATCTGGACATCGCCATCAAGGAGGGCGGGCGGACTGTCGACGCCCGCAGGCAGCGCGTTGGTTTCAGGGAGCTTCGTGTCGTCGGCCCCGACCTGTTGCTCAACGGCGTGAAGACGCTGCAGCGCCGCAGTTCGACCTTGGCATACTGGAACACCACGACCGACGAGTGGCAGAGAAAAGAGATTGGCATCCTCAGGGAGAGAGGTTTCAACGGCTACCGGATGCACCTCGGCGCTTCGCCGCGGATCGCGCGGATCGCCGACGAGCTTGGGTGGATGGTGGCGCCTGAGGGGGCTATCTGTGACCCGCACGGCGATGCCGTCCTGCCGGAGTTCTGGCCCGCCGCCCGGAGGCATATTGTTTCGATGGTCAAGGCGATGCGGAACAATCCCTCGGTCATCTACTGGTGCCTCTCCAACGAGTTCGCCTGCTACTACATGAAGGGAACCCCCGAGCAGAAGGACGCGGTCGACGCGGAGATGGTCGCCATCGGCAACGCCGCTGTGGAGGTCGATCCCACCAGAACCTGGACCTGCTCCGGCGATGGCGAGCTTGGCGGCAATGGCAAGCATGGCCCGGCGCCGACGTTGAGTTTTCATTACGCATGGCAGCCCGAGAAGCTGCACAACTCGCTGCCGCGCAACGCCTATTGGCTCGATGAAGGGGTGAAGCCATGGCAGGGCATCGCCTGGGACAAAACCAAGCCTATCTTCCTGTCTGAGGATCTCTATCTGCCCTACTGCTTTGGCCCTCCGGCCGGAATGACCCAGTGGGCCGGCGATAGGGCGTACGATCTTGACAAAGGCGTGTACGAGGCGTGGTTTGAGGGCTATCGGATGTTGGCGGACGGCTACTATCATGCGGGGGTGTCGGTATGGAACCCGTGGGGGACGGCCGAGTCCGATGAAACAAATCCGCTCTACGCGCGGGGACGGCTTATGCCGGATTATCTGCTCGCCGTGAAGGAGTTGAACAGCAACCTTGTGGCGGGCGGCACCGCCTTGCGCACCGTCTTCGCCTACAACAAGATGTTCCGCGACGTCGACTGCGTCCTCGTCAGCCAGCTGCGCGCGGAGTGCAAGGTGGTCGACTCCGCCGAGCACCGTTTCATTCTGAAGGCGGGCGGGCGGCAGGATCTCGCCATGGAACTCAAAATCCCCGCGGTGGAGCGGAAAATAGCTCTCACATGGGACATAATTCTCAAGGATGCGGCCGGCACGACGCTCTTCACTAAGACCATCCCGCTCATGGCGTATCCCGCTTTCACGGTAGCACCACCCGCGGGATGCGCGCTGCTCGCGGCGGACGAGGCGGTTCTGCCGGGCGTGGTGTTCCCGGGCGGACGGTTCCGCTCGCTGGGCGAGGCGCTCGACGCCAAACCGTCGACGCTGGTCGCCGCCGCGGTGAAAATCGAGGGCACCGACGCGCTCCGTCTGCGCGCGTCGGTTGCCGAGGGGCTCAAAGTCCTATGGCTTGAGGCGCCGCCATCGGGTTCCGTCCCGGCGAAAACCGACGCCGGGCATTATGCCGCCTTCGCCTTCATCCGCGCACCCGACGATCCCGCGGTGGCAGGATTCGACGATCGGGAGTTCCAGCTTTGGGGAGGCGACCACCTAGTGGCGCGGAACACGCTCATCAAGCCGGAACAGGGAAATGCCGACATCATCCTTGACTGCGGAAACTCCTCTGGCATGACGCATACGCCGCTGCTCAGAGTCCCTCACGGCGCGGGGTATTACCTGCTCTGCCAGATGCCCGTGGTGTCGGACTTCGGCGTCGAGCCCGTCGCCCCGCATCTTCTCGCCGCGCTGCTTCGCTCACTCGTCGCCCCCCACCAGATGCGACGCCTCCTTCCTGCCCTTGCGCGCGCCAGTGACGTCGAACTCAAAGAGAGCTTGGGCAAGGCCGGAATTCCTGTCGCAGAGGTGCCTGAGCAGACGTCCGTGCTGATCGTTGACGGGCGGAGGCCCTTGGAGAAGGAGACGCTCGACCTGCTCGCGGCCCATTGCGGGGACGGGGGGACGGTGCTGCTCAGCGGGCTCGACGCCGGCAACGCCGGAAAACTTTCAGAGGCGTTCGGAGTTTCACTCACCCTGCTGCCGTCCGAGGCGCGCCAACTCCTCCGCCGCTCCTACACGCCGTTTACCATCGGGCTTTCCAACGATGACCTTTTCTGGCACCAAGGCGACGACCTCAGCAACCTCATCAGCGCGAAGATGCGGGGCAAGCCATTCAAGCTCAAAGGAGAGTCCATGTTGGACGGGGAACTGCGCCTCGACGGTGCGCCGCAGGCGCTCAGTCCCTTCCAGCCGTGTGGCATGGCGATCGTTCCGGTTGGCAAGGGCCGCTTGATCGTCTCTACCATCAAATGGGAGCGGTTTCTCGGCATCAGTTCCGTGAAGGCGCGCCGGTT
>CAYTFM010000080.1:0-3753 GCA_964436735.1 uncultured Victivallales bacterium
CTCCGCCCCATCACCCCGCCAAAGGGCTTGAGAAGCCCTCTGGACACCCGATACTGCCCGCTCCGCCGGGACTTCGTCCTCGCCGAAGCGGACAATTGGTCATCGCCTCCGGCGAATGCTTCACCTATTTCCGGAGGAAATGGCCAATGCGCCAGCGGGTCGTCGCCGGACGGAGTCCGGCACGGCACACTGGCGGTATAGGGATTCCAAAGGGTGACGCCACCCTTTGGCGGGGTGATGGGGCGGAGTCCCATGACATCCCCCATGCCTTGACTTCGTCAGTCGTTCGACTACGTTACCCCCACAATCGCATAGAAGGGGGTTCCGCCAATGATACCTGTTGATGTCACCAATGTCGGCTTTTTCAACCAGGCTGGATTCTTCGTCTTTCTCAAAGAGCGCAAGGGCGAGCGGGCGTTGCCGGTTTTCATTGGTCCTTTGGAGGCGCACTCGATCGCCTCCCAGATCAACAACGAGCCGTCTCCGCGGCCGATGACCCACGATCTGCTCAAGAGCGCGCTTGACGCGCTCGGCGCATCCATCGAAAAAATCGAGATCCACGATTTGGTCGAAAGTGTGTTCCTGGGCAATGTGCACCTCAAGAGCGCCGGCGGGGAAAAATTCGTCCTCGATTCGAGGCCCAGCGACGCCATCGCCATCGCCCTGCGCTTCGCCGCTCCCATCTTCGTGGCGGAGCATGTGATGGAGAAAGCCGGCGTGGTCGTGCAAAACAAGCAGCAGGAGGGCGCTCCCATCGAAGAGCAGGACCAGCATATTGAGCTGACTCCTTTGGAGCGGCTGAAAGCCGACCTCGACCTCGCCATCAAGGAGGAGCGCTACGAGGATGCCGCCCGACTGCGCGACGAGATCAAAACCCTCTCCAGCCAAACGGGCAACAACTGACCATGGGGGAAGTAGCGCATCCGCTGAAACTTCCGGCTGATGAGTCGCCGCCACTTTCGCGCATCGAGCTTTTGGCGCGCTACGTCCGCCATCCCGAGCGGTTTCAGCTCGCCTCATCCGCAAAGCTTCTCGTGAACGGCCAAGAGGCCTTCCCTGAAATGCTGGCGGCCATCGATTCGGCGACCGCGACCGTCGACCTTGAGACGTATATGATCCGGGACGACAGCGTGGGAGCGCGCTTCCAAAAGGCGCTGGCAGGGGCCGTCGCGCGCGGCGTTCAGGCGCGGCTGCTGTACGACTATATCGGTTCGCTGGAGTTGCCGGACCGGTTCGTGCGGGAATTATTAAACGCTGGCGTCGAGGTGGCCGTCTACCATCCGCCGGATCTAAGCTCGTCGATCTGGGCGTTGAATCGGCGCGACCACCGCAAGGTTCTGATTGTGGACCGGCGAGTCCTGTTTACGGGAGGGCTCAACATCGCCGACGACTACGCCCCGATCGAACAGAACGGCAACGGATGGCGGGACACCCATGTCCGCCTTGACGGCATGGAGGTCGCGCAGGCCGGCGAGCGACTCTTCGAGATTGGCTGGCGCGACGCCATCCCCTACCCGGATACGATCACCCGCGTGGCGCAGTTGAAGGCGAAGGTGCGCAAGCGTCTCAGCAAGCTGATCACCATACGGGACAAATGGCGGCGATCGCCTGGCACGCTCAACGCCGCGTTCGACGGTGGCGAGGTCGCCGTTCAACTCATCGGCAACCAGGAGTTCCGCCACCGCTGGCGCATCCACGGGGCGTATCTGCACGCCATCAACCGCGCCCGCCGCTACATCCTCATTGAAAGCGGCTACTTCATCCCCGACCGCGCGGTCCGCCGCGCCCTGGCGCGCGCCGTGGCTCGAGGCGTGCTCGTCGCCGTCGCCGTGCCGCTTCACAGCGACGTGCCGCTTGCCGGCTACGCCAGCCGCGGCCTCTACGGCGCGCTGCTTGCGGAGGGCGTTCGAATTTTCGAATGGCCGCACGCCATGCTGCACGCCAAGACCGCCGTCGTGGATGGCGCGTGGGCTGTCGTCGGCAGCTACAATCTCGACCATCGGAGCTTCCTGCACCAACTTGAGGACGTCGCCGTGGTGGTCGATCCCGTGTTCGCCAGCCGCCTGCGCGATCAGACCATGGCGGATATCGCGCAGTGCCGGGAGGTGACAGTAGAGGGACACGAGTCCCGTCCGTGGTGGCAGCGGCTGCTGGAATCCGCCGCCTCTCTCCTGCGGTACTGGCTCTGAGCTATGTGCCATCCCCTGCGGGGATTACATAATAATTTACTTAACGATTAAATGAGGCGGCCGTTGCGGCCGCGGCTACAACCACTCGTTCACCAGAACTCCGCACGAGCCGCAAATGGAACGCCCGCGTTTTCCGGGGAAAACAAAGAAGGGCCGGGCGAGACGCCCGCGTTCCCAGGGGCAAAACGCGGGCGTTCCACTTGCGACTCGCTCCGCTCTGGACGACCTGAGGTCTGGTTCACACTCGTGGCTCTGCTTAGACGCCGCGAACCGAGCCCCGCTCATCAGGGCGGGGGATGCGCCTTGAGTTTCCTTTGCGCCAAGATGGGGCGGAAGGTGACAACAGCGTTGCCTCACTCCACCGCGAGAGGAATGGAGATGTTGAACGACTCGGTGGCGTTGTTGAAGCCGCCGGGGCCATCCATGGTCGCGGCGAAGAGGTGGGTGGGGCGCCGTCGACCGGAATCGTCCTCGATGAGAAGGAACGGGCGCTCGAGCTGCCCCATGGTCTGAGTTGTCCCGTCATCCCACGTGATAGTGCGGGAATAGGCCTGCGGCGGATCGCAGAGCCGCCAGTGCTCGGCATCCTCCGACCAGGCGTGAATGCCGGCGTGCAGTTCGCCGGCCAGCGTGTCGTGCATATCCTTGGCGATCAGTTCGAAACAGCTGCCGTTGTGCCAGAGGAACGGGTCTTCCAGCTCGGCGAACTTGCCGGGGCCGAAGAGCGGTTCGTCGCCCACCACCGCGTAGGGGCCGAGAAAGTGGTTGGCCCGCGCCAGCCCGAGCATCATGGGACTGTGCGTGTTACCTTCCTATCGGCGGGATTTGAAGATGAGGGTGACCGAACCATCGGGATGGACGCACGGGGCGGGGTTGGAGGTGAGGAAACTGTAAAAGGTGCCGGGACGGGTTTCGAGTATGGGACGGTCGTAGCGCGTCCACGGGCCGGTGATCGAACGGGCGGTGGCGACGCCGACGCGCTTCATCGAACGGGCGACGACGCAACGCGGGTCGGAGATCTCAAACCGGCTGCCGCGGGGGCCGTCCTCAAGGGGGTGGGTGACTCCGGTGTAGAAGAGGATGTAGGTGTCTCCACACTTTGTGATGGAAGGGTTGTGCGTCATCCGTCCATCCCACCATTCGGCGCCGCGGCGCGGCAGCACCACTTCCACGAATGTGTACGGTCCTTCCGGCGTGTCGCTCACGGCGCGCACCACCTCGCTGTCGGTCATCCAGCCGGGATGGAACGTGATGTCCTTTGGCCAGCGGCTGGCGAACAGGTGGTAACGACCATCCTCCGCGCGGATGGCCGAGCCACACCACACCCACCAATCTTTAAGATGGAAACCGCCCACTCGGGGGACCGGACGCTGGCAAGAGGGAGACAGTCTGGTATACCGCATTCGAGTCACCTCAATTGTTGGGGCAGCCGCGTGGCAAGTTCCGCATGTTCCTGGCGCAGCGGGTCGAGCCGCTCCTGGAAGTAGCGCGTAAGCCAGATGGCAGGCCCGAGGCTCCGAGGCTCCGGAGGACGAGGGCCCTGGCCAGGGGCTCGGGCGCTTGC
>CAYTFM010000080.1:3763-7899 GCA_964436735.1 uncultured Victivallales bacterium
TAAGCCAGATGGCAGGAATCAAATCTGCGAAAGCCTCCATGGATTCCCTCTCGATCGCCTCGATCGCCTGGATGTGCCCGGCGAGGTAGCCATGGTATTTCTCCGGCAGGGTGATGCTGCGCCGCCGCGGGTCCGCATCCATCGCCGCGATGGTCTCCCGCAAGCATATCGCATTGATCCACGCCATTTTGCGTTGATTGGTCAAACGTTCCATCAGGTCGCGGCAGCGCTCGAAACGGATGCGTTCGCCGAGCCGCTCCAGCAGCGCGAGGGCTTTCGCCGGGAGGTCGTCGGTCACGCCCGTCCAGGCGAGTCCGGTGGCGGTGAGCAGATCGAGCGTGGCGTCGATCGGCTGGTACTGCGGCGCGTCGGTCGTGCCGCGGCTCCAGGCGGTGGCGACAAGCCCGCGCAGGGTGAACCGTTCGGCGAAGCGCGCCCAGTCGAGGGCGTTGTTCAGCCGATCCTCCCCGGACGGCAGGTCGGGATGGTGCGGAATGGTGCCTTGTCCGCACTTGTAGGCGCCCGCGCCCCAGAGCGGGACGCCCGCCGCGATGAATCGTTCGAACAACTCCTCGCCGACGGGGCCGCCACCGCCCGCAAGCACCGGCAGATCACTCCTCTGATCTCTTTCCGATATGGGTTTCAGCCAGGGATACTTCTTGCGGTCGTGCCGGCTGTACGCCCAGACGCACAGATCCGCCTTGGCGCCGAGGGCGCGCAACGCCGCGTCGTCCCATTCGACCATCATGTCATGCCAAAGGATGGGACGGATGCCGCGGGCGAGCAGCTTGTCGAGGAGCGGTTCGACGTGCTTCAAGTACAGCGCGCCCTTGCCGTGCTTCTCGATGAACGCCTTCGTGTCGGGATGGGTGCCGAAGGTCCACGCCTCGTCGCCGCCGAGATGAAAGTGGCGCAATGCGGGCGTCACGGCAAGCACCTCATCCACAAGCTTTTCGATGTGCTCCCGCGCTCCAGGAGCGAGCGGGTTGAGCACGTCGGGATACGTTTCGTTCTCTCGTAGTTTGGCGTGCTCGGGGAGACGCAGGAAGGTCTCCAGATGGCCCAGGCACTGGACGAGAGGGATGACCTCGAGCCCGAGTTCCGCGGCCTTCGCGTGGAACGCGGCGACCTCGGCTTCCGTGTAGCAACTCTCGCAACGGAAGCGCGGCTCCGACCAAGGGAACTGATCCTCCCACTCCGGCATGACCGCCGTGTAGCCCGCCGCCTTCGCGATCTCAAGCGTCCGCAGAAGCCGTCCGAACGTCGGCGGAACACCCTTCAAATCAAGATGTAAAACGCTAATCAGATTTTTCGTTCCACCGACGAGTCCGCTCTTTTTCATTGCCGCCCTTTCTAAATTTCTCTGCCGTTTCCTCACTGAACCCTTTCCAAATTTCACCGCGCCGCCTGCTGCAGTTCCATGATCAACCGGGCGGCTTGCGCCCGGACGTCCTCCGCGAGATTCGCTTGATGCGGCCGCGTGACGACCACGTCGGTCGGCGCCTTGTCGAGCAGCGACTGCGCCGCCGTCAGCAGCGCGGCGTCGATCTTCTTCTGTTCTTTCACAGACTGCGCGTGGATTAGAACCGCACGCAGCTTGTCGAGATATTTGAGATCGTCGTACCCTTCTCGAAGAACCTCGTAGCGGATCGTCGGCACCGGGGCGCCCATGTTCTGGTAGGCGAACAGCCCGTAGGCGGTCTTCCACGCCTCGCGTCCGTAGTGGCCGCCCGGGCCGCCAAGGTATTTGAACATGCCGGCGAGTTCCAGCTTGCGTTGCACAGCCTTCCAGGCATGCAGGCGGCAGTACCGGTAAAGATCCTCGCGGACGGCGGCGTTGCAGGTGTAGTACCAGACGTGCCTGCCCTGGGCCGACAACTCGGCGAAGAACTTCGCGGCGGAGGAGTCGGCGCCGAAATAGCATTCGTTGGGGCACCAGACGTCGACGAACGGATCCACCTCTTTGAGCTTCTCGACCGTCCAGACCGGATGCCCCATGGTCAACTGTGTCCGCATCCGCGGGGCGACGGATTTCATGATCTTCAAAGTTTCGAGCACCTGGTCGAATACCTGCGCGCTGTTCGGCTCATCCCACACCTCGATGACGTAATCGTCGTAGTCGATGTGGTGCTTCTTGAAGAACGCGTCGTAGCCGCGGACGGCGTTCTCCCAGGCGGCGCGCCACGCATCGCTCTTGAAGGGGAATTTCTTCTTCATGGATTCGTTCTCGCACACGGTGTAGGCGCTGAAGCCGATCATGAAGCGGGGATGCCGCTCCAGTCCGCTTTGGCGCATCCAGCCAAGGTGCTGTTCGACGACGGCGTCGACCTTCGGCCAGTCGTATGCGGTGTCGGGATATTTCAGCGAGCCGTCGTCGTTGAAGTCCAGCTTGAAGTACCACGGGCTGAGCATGAAGACCTGATTGTAGTGCGCGATCATATCGCCGAAGAAGTTTTCATTCCGGGCTTCGTTCATCAGCCAGAGCTGGACGGACGGCTCTTTGGGTAGCTCGATAGGATGGACGGTCAGCTTGACGGGGATGTCCTTGGCGCGCCCCTCGTAGGTCCAACCGGTGCCAGGCTTGATGTCAAACGCGCCGGGCTGCGTCAAAGGGATGACGCGCAGCGTTCCCTGGTAGAGGGATGGCGCGGCTGTCGCCGTGTCGAACGTGATCCAGACGAGACCGCTCTCCTTCGGGCCGACGGTGATGGTGAAGCCCTCGTTCATGCGGGGAAGAATATCGAGGAGGATGCCGCGGGTGGCGGTGTCGGTGTCCTTCGTGCGCAGCGCCTCGCGCAGGATAATCCGCTCGGCGGGGAACGTGACGCCCTTCTCCCCTTTCAAGCCCGACTGTTCGATGCCATCGTCCTCATGGGAGAAGAGGATCACGCGGTAGGTCTCGATCTGATCCGTCAGGTTCGTGACAGCGACAGGAAGGCAGCGGTATTCGTTGACCGCCGCGCTCCGCTCGATGACGGCCGGCGCGTTGTCGAGGCTGTCCGGCAGGAACGGCACGGTGAAGTCGGAGGTCGTTGGCGGCGTGGTCACGACGAAGACCTCGTTGGCGAGCTTCAGGAACCGCGACTCACGAACGGCGCGCTCCAACTCGACGTAGGCGGTCTGCCAGTCAGCGGGTGTGATGTCGCCGCCCAGTTTGGCATTCCATGCGGCGGTCATATCGAGCAGTTCCGTGCGCTTCGCCTCGGCGGCCTCCGGCAGTTTCACCGGGAGGGCCTCGACGATTTTCCTGACGGCGGCGACACGGCTTTTCAATTCGTCGGCGAGACCGCCGAAGACCAGCACGCCGAATCGCCCCTTCTCGTGGAAATTGCCGCGCAGGACGCTCCAGGTGGAAAGCTCGGTTGTTCCGGCGCGGCGCTCGCGGGCGGCGTTGAAGTCGATGGCGATCCCCGAGGCGGGACGCTCCGCGAGTCCCAGCGCGGCGTACGGCAGCTTGACCTCGACGGTCCATTCGCCATTCCCTATGACCGCCTTGCTCGACCACCCGGCATATGCGTCGGCTGACGGCTGCCGCGGCTGGCCGCCCCATCCCATGAACCGCGCCCCGGCGGCGTTGACGATGAACTGCCGGAGAGTGACTCCCTCCGTGCGGGTGTCGAAGAACAGCTCGAGGCAGTCATCCTCCCACAAGGGGCCCCCATCCTTGACGCAGGCGAGCTTCAATTTGTCGGTGTCGGGCTCGACGCACCGCGCGCCGAGATACAGGGCGTCGGGGGCAGCCAGCAGGCGGAATTCCGTCTGCCGCGTGGCAGGGAGGTCGCCCTGCACGACATGGAAACTGGTAAGGGGCTGGGCTTTACTCCAGACGGGGTCGTCGAGTTTGCCGTCGAGCGCCGGCACGTCTTCCACGAACACGGCTGGCGCCGCCAACTTGGGGTCGACCGCGATGACGGGAGCCGCGCCATCGCCGCGGGGAAGCGTGGCGGTTTTCTCACGTATGGAGATGTTGTCGACGAGAAAGTAGGTGCCGGGCTTCTCGGTCAACCCATACTGCTCGGAGCACCAGGCCTTGAACGAGACCGAACCGCGCGCCGCCTTGGGGCCGGTCGTAAAGGTGGTTCTGAAATGCACCCACTCCGGCGAGACCTTCGCCGTGGTCAAGGCGCAGACGGCCT
>CAYTFM010000080.1:7909-15439 GCA_964436735.1 uncultured Victivallales bacterium
CTTCTCGCGCCCGTGGTAGAAGTCATCCGCCTTCTCGGGCGTCGCCGGCCAGGTGTACGGGGCGATGAAGATCGACTGCGCCGTCCCCTTTAGATCGAATGACAACTCGTAGGTGGTCTGCGGTTTGACGACAAAACCGCGTGAACCGTCCTGTCCATCACCGCCGCTCGCGCCGCCGGCGAAAATTCCCGCATTGAGCCCTTTCTTCCCCTCTTTATTCTCATGGTAGCCGAGCAGGTCGACGCGGGCGCATTTGTTCCACGTGAGATCCTCGGTGAAGATCGTGAACGTGGCCTGCTCCTCCGATCCTGTCTGGCTGAACTCCGATAAGTCGGCGGCCTCGAACGTGCCGTTGCGCATGAGTTCCTGCGAACAGAGACCAAGAGGTGCGAGCAGCATCGCGCCGGCGATGACCGCGGAGTGGACAAGCTTGGTGCGCATGACGAACGTCTCCTTGTCATTGGTCATTGGTCATTGGTCATTGGTCATTGGTCATTGGGAAGGGATTACTTGAGTCCCCGTATACCGTTGTGTTCTCGCGCACTGAAGTCGCACAGGTGCCGATCGACTTGATGTAGGCATTCAGCATACGGCCGAGTTGATTGAGATCGCTTTCAAACGAAGCATGAGACTCCCGAGAAATATGGCTGCGATTCACAGCTTTCGTCAACCATGTCCTGGTTTCCAACAGTGATCCCCTGCTGTAGTAGCCGTACTGTTTATTCTCCTTGAAATGAAAGCGTGCAAACCCTTCGCTTAGATTCGCGGCAATCGAGTCAACCGCTCTCGTTAGTTGCTTACCCACTGTATCTTTCGCAAAGAAATCCCACTTGACCACCTCGGACCACACACGTTCCCCGATGTCCATGGCTATCCGATAGACTTCCCGTTCTTCCAATGTCATCCTGCTCTCCCTCACTTGTATTCTAACCAATGACTCATGACTAATGCCCAATGCCCCCCTACTCCTGCCTCGTGTCGAAGACGAAAATCGACTTGTTCATCTGGTCGCCGCGTTTGTGGGCGGTCACGTGGCCGTCCACGAAGAGGAAGTTGTCGCTGCCGGCATGCGTGTTCCAGTCGAAGGTGCGATCGCCGTTGCCCGGGTCGAATCCGACGCCTGCCCAGCGCTGGAAATAATAGCTGTTAGTACCTGTTCCGTACCATTCGATGGTCTCGCCGAACATGACGGTTAAAGAGGGTGATTTGAGTTTGTCGACCTTGCGATACCATTCGCAGTCGCCGAACTGCAGCGTTGAATTGTACATGTAGTCGACGCTCGTGATGCCGCCATACCCGAGGAGCGGCTTTTTGGTGGGGCAGTCGAGGAGGGTTCCCGCCCAGTAGTCGCCGGTTTTCCAGGTGAGGCCAAGACACTCCTTGGCGAACATCGTCGGGAAGTCTTGGAACCACACATGCGCGTTGTCCTCATGTTTGTTCCTGAAAAAGAAGCCGTTGTAGTCGTTAAGGTACATTTGGGCGTAGGTGCCGATCTGCTTGAGGTTGCTGCCCGCGCAGACGGTTCGACGCGCCACCTCGCGGGCATTCTTGAGGGCGGGCAACAGCATCGAGGCGAGGATCGCGATGATGGCGATCACCACCAGCAGTTCGATCAGCGTGAACAGTCGCGCCTGTCGTTTTGAATTCATGCTGTCTTCCTCCTTACTAGTTTTGTTCTGACTTTGAGCAGATGCGCGACACCAGCCTCTTTAAGCGAACTCGAGCGGACGAGGTCGGCGGCGATCCGTCCGATCTCCCGGCGCGGATTTGACACGCTGGTGAGCAGCGGCTCGCCAAACGGCAGCAATCCCTCGCCCTCGAAATCGTCGTAGCTGATCAGCAGGATGTCCTTGCCGGGCTCCACGCCCTTCTCGCGGCAGGCGTCGACGAAGCCGAAGGATACGAAGTCGCTGGGGCAGAAGATGGCGTCGAACGTGTTCTCTTTGAGGAGTTTCAGCCCCGTCCTGAATCCCGCGAGGCGTCCGCTGTCCCCGATCTCGCACGGGGCGTTGAAGGCCGTGAATGACGTCGCGTCCATGCCTGCGGCCTCCGCGGCACATTGGAAGATCGCCGTCCGGCGGCAACTTGTCGGCGCATCTATCCCGAGCGTGGCGATCCGGGCGGCCCCTGCCGTCTTGAACAGCCGCGCCGCCGCCGAGAAGCCTTGATAGAGGTCGGGGAAGACTTGATGGTACGGAAGATCCCGGGGCTCGTCGAGCTGCACCAGCACGACAGGCTTGCCCCAGGCGTCGAGCTGGCGCATGGTGTCGTGGTCGACGCAGCTGGCCGCGACCACCACGGCGTCGAGTTGCCTGAGGACCGACGGCGCGGTCGAGCCCGAGCGCACGTCGTTGTAGGAGAGTTCGACGCTCCCGTCGCCGCAGCCGCTGACGCGCTCCGCGACCGCGTCGCGCAGAATCCCATACGCCACTTCCGTTTCCTGTGATCCGGCGAGCGATGGCAGGTGGAACAGCAGGCCGATCTTCTGGCCCGCCGCCCCCGCCGCCTTCCCGATGTAGGTGCCGCTACCCTTGATCCGGTGGAGCAGCCCCTCGTCGACAAGACGGTTGACCGCCCGCGTGGCGGTCATCGGCGATACCCCGAACAGCTCGCAGATCCGCCGGTTGGAATGGATCAGCGTGCCCGGGGCCAGCTTCTGCCGCTCGATCTCGCCGCGGAGACGCTCGGCCACGTGCCCGACCGTCATCCGCCTCCCCGACTCAGCTTTCATCGATTGCGGCATGAGGTTGCCTAATGATACATATACTTACATACAGTGTTATACAACTATTATACTACATTGGGGTGCTGATTTCAAGGGAGCATCGAAAAATATCGACCTGTGCGGAAAAAATCTATCTCGGGGGCGCCGCTCGTCGACGGGTCATCCCTCCTGGGACCTCGGGCGTCTCGCCCGGCAAAGAAGTGGGCTGGAAGCCCACGCTCCCAGCCGTTCATCGCGCGGAAACGCCAGATTTTACCTGCGGCGGCAGCGCATGTCGTTTGAAGAAGTCCCACATGAGATCCGTTGCCTTGATCTTGTCAGACGTCTTGCCGACCATGAACTCCGGCAGCAGGCTTCTGCCGCCCGCCCATGTGTGGCCAAGTCCCTCGACGGTGACGTAGACCACCTCCGCGCCACCGTGGCCGGGGCGGAATGCCTCGATGCGGATGCCGTCCGTCTCCGAAGCCTCGGCGGGAGCGGCGGAGCAGCCGATCGCATCGGCCCATCTGCGAATCGAGTCGCGGACGGGCGGCTTGGCTTTCGCGCGGACCGTGTCGCTTTTTCCGCTGGCGAGCTTTGGGACGCCACCCTCCATTATATTGAGGGGATCGTCGGTGCCGGTGAGGTAGCACATGGGCACCGGACGATCCAGAGCGGGCTTCTCCTGCCAGCACGCGCCGGCGACCGGCGCGATGGCCGCGATCCGCGCGGAGAGCTCCTCGCCGGCGCGGAAGCACATTGACGCCCCATTAGAGAATCCCGTGAGATAGACGCGGCTCTCATCGACGGCGAATCGTCTGGCGAGGTCGTCGAGCATGGCGTTGAGGAAACCGATGTCGTCCACTTTGTTCTGGCCGGCGTAGAAGCGCTCCGATCCGTCATTCCACAGCTGCGGATTGAGAGCGAAACTGCTCCGACGTTTGGGGTTCACCGCCGTTGCGTCGGGAAAGACGGCGAGGAAACCTTCCTTGTCTCCTTTCAGATCCCAGCCGGTCTCGGCGGCCGCCGCCTTGCCCGTGCCGCCGCCGCCGTGGAGCATGACGACTAAGGCCACCCGGGTCTTCCCGTCATAGGTTGGCGGCACATGGACGGCGTAGCGCCGTTCGAGGCCATTCGCATTGATGGTGAACGCGTGGTCTCCAGGCGTGGCACTACCGGGCGCCGCGCCCGCCATGATGGAACCTGCGACAAAAAATGCCGATACAAAGACCGACGCGACGCGGCCCATGCGCAATCCCCCCCTGTGCAGTTGGTATAATATACGGAACGTCCGTCAGTTTTTTTGCACCAGTCCGGCCGGGCGCAGGACTGACTCGCACCCTTGCCAGCCTCGCCCGCATTCACCCAGTTAACGCTTTCGTTCTGCGCTTTTTGGGGCTGTAGCCCACCTATGTGTTGCGCAACAGGCACAAGATTAAGCATTTGCGCTCTTTATATGTTTCCGACTGCGCTTCTTAGCGTAAGGGATGTCGTGAAGTCTCGGCCTGACGGCCGGTCACGTGCGTGCGCAGACGTAATCCCTATGGCCGACGCGCGGCATCCTTTATGCTGATTGCCCGAATCGTTCCCGATACGCCGATGATGATGAGCGTCGTGCCGACCAAGGCGAAAGGGAAAACAAAATTCCTCGCGTCTACGGCGTACGGGCCAATACGCAGTTTGACCACCGTTTCGGTCTGCGCCTTGGGCTTGTAGCCATCCATCGCCCGCTTGTGCAGCAGTTTATGGCCAAGGGTGATCGCGCCCGGCAACGCCAGCATGACTCCAACCGCTGCAATTATAACGCCTGTCTTCGTGTTCATTTTTGACTTTCTGTGTCTCTACCTGCCACATGGGCAGTCTATTTGTTGACATACGTTTTATTTCTGCAACACGTATAATTCTCATCACTGTTCAGCGATTCCACACGCCGCCGCAAGTTCATGCGCGAGAGAAACAAGGTGTCAGGAATAATCTCATCCTGAAACCCGAAACCTGAAACCAGTTGCATGGGTGATTTCCCTCTTTATCTGTAGAAGACCGCGCGCGGTGGCGCGCCGGAGCCGCCGTAGAGATAGACGTAGTAGGCCTTGGTGACCTCGGCTCCCGACTGGTTCGTCAGGGAGATTCTGATCCAGGTGTTTCTCGGCAGTTCTTCAAACGGCATGACCAGTGAGCTTTTCCGCGTGTAGGGATGCATGAAGACCGTCTTTCCCGTGTCCGGGTCCATCTGGTCGTAGGGCTGGACATTCTTGAGATAGCGGAAGACGTTCTCCTCCGTGTCCGGGTCGAGATACATGACGCCGACCTTGGGCGCGGAGCCGAAGTAGTATCCGGTGAAGACGCTCAACCCGTTCAACGAGTCGGTTCTCAGCCGAGGGACGGTGAACTCATCCACCAATCTGCCGTTGACGAATAGGTTGTAGGTTCCCTGTGTGGGCTTGCCTTCCAGTTCGCAGGTGACGTATGATGCGGGGAAGTTCTTGGTGAGGATTTTGAGGTTGAATTTGGTTTTTCCCTTCGTGGCGACCGCGGAGATTTTTGGTTTTTTGATAAAGGAGCCCGCAAGCGTGAAACGGGCGCCGAGGCAGAGGCCGTCGAAGACCGGTTTGAAGGTGGCGGTCACGACGCAGGAGTCGAGCACGAGGAGTTTCGTCGAGGGTGCCGTCGGATCGTCGATGTCGACGGAGTCGGAGGGGCTCACGCTCCAGCCGTCGAAGGTGTAGTTGGTGGTGCTGGTGGCGGTCAGTTCGACGGTGTCCAGTTTGGCTACCACGTTGGTTCCCACGGCCGGGGTGGTGGAGCCGCCTTTCGTTCCTTTGACCGTCATCGTGAAGGCCGCATGGGTGTCACCGCCGCTCGACGAGGAGATTACGACGTCGAAGGTCATCGCCGTGTCGGTCTGGCTGATGGCGGAGATGGTCAGTCCGGAGTAGGCGCCGTTCTTCCAGTTGGTGTTGGGGGCGGTCGTGTCGCCGCACTCGGTGAACGAGGGGGCGCCCCACAGGTCGCCGCTGTCGCCGTAGTTCACGCCGCGCTCGAGATACCAGTCGCCGTCGGCCTGGACGAGGACGCATTCGCGGTTGTTGGCGCTGTTGCTGCCGTTCGTGTCGCTGTGCCATATCGCCAACCCGGACGCCGGCAGGGACTGGTCGCGTCCGTAGGCCATGCGGTTCTCGATGTAGAAGCTTTCGCCGGGGCGGGCCGAGTTGCGCAGGGCGAAGGTGGTGTTCTGCTGCGCCTCGGCGGTCAGTCCCGTGGCGCTGGCGGTCAGTTCCGTGACAATCTCCCAACCCGCCCTGTCTTTGAGGTAGGCGCAGACCGCGACGGGGTTCGAGCCGTCAAGGTCTTTGCCGCCGTAGCTGCCGTAGCCCATCAAACAGAACATGCCGACGCCGTTGGTCGTTCCTCGGTAGTCGTAGAGGTCCGGGAAATCGCAGAGCATGTGGCCGTTCTCGTGGCAGAAGGTGCCGATGGTGAGGGCGTTCCCCATGTCTGAGATCTGGTAGGCGCGGGCGGTGACGCCGTTCGCCGTGAAGTCGTAGCCCGCCTCCCGCAGATCCCACGAGTGCGGCCAAAGTCCCATGCCCCATCCGGCCGAAGGGGTGCCGGCGTAAAGGGCGTTGACGGCGTCGATGACGCCGTCGTGGTTGCTGTCGAACTGGCTGAAGTCGAGCCCTTGCGCGAGCAGGCTGTTCAGCGCCTCCGTGATGAGTTCGGCCGCCTTGGGGCCGGCCTCCTCCGCCGGGTTGTCGTAGTAGGACTCGGGGTTGAGGGCGGTGTAGTAGGCGGCGGGGACGTAGTTGGTATAGGCGAGGGCCTTGTTGGACATGTCGCGGAAGTAGTCCATGACTGATCCGTTGTTGCCGTTCTCCTTGTAGCCCTGCTTGTTGCAGAAGTCGTCGACAGTGGCGACGGGGATCGTCCCCTTCCTGTCGGGGAAGTCGATCACAAGGCAGAGTCCCTTGACGCTGCCCGTGCTGGGGGGAGCGGGGCGCGGTTCGCCCGCGGGCGCCGCGGCGACGGCCCTGAAACGGCCGCCGTCTTTCAACCGTCTTTTGACCGCCTCGGCCTGCCGCGCGGTTCCCTCCTTGCTCAGTCGCAGGTGCGGGGTCACGTCCATCGGCGGCTTCGCTCCGGGGGCGTTCGCCACGACGCCGGTGGAGAGGAACTCGGCGCGGTCCTTGGAGAGCGCGGCGAAGCAGATGAAGCCGGAGACGGGATCGCGGGTCAGCGTGTGGCCGTCGAGATCCTCGAAGGTTTGGTGGTACTCGTCGCCCCATGCTTTGGCGCTGACGAAGCTTCCGTCTGGTTGGCGCAGTTCGCATTTCTTTCCGAAGAACGGGGCGGCGACGGCGTCAGCCGCGGACACGGCGAAAAGAAGGAGCAGGATGGCGGATGTGAAAAAGGTGCGCATACATGGATACCTTTCTGCGGTGGTGGTGGGCATTGTGCTCCACTCATGATGCACATCTTATCATCGTTTGTGATTGTTTGCGAGTGGGGGGGGCGTGTGTGACGCCGCGGTCTCAGGTACATGTGGGGGCTATGCGAGGATCAATCGCGTCCCTCCCAGAAATGCTTGTACTCGGTCGTTCCGCTCACAACGGGGATGGCGTGAAGGGTGAACCATTCGGCATGGCCGTCGAAGAAGACGAAATTGACTCCCGACTGATGGACCATCATCGGGAAGCAACTTCCACCTGACGCCATGCAGTTTTCCCAGAAGTTCGCGTTTGCCCGCGGGGTGCCGTCGCCGCCGAAGATCGTAGATGAGGGGTATTGGCTCTTTTTGAGCTGCTGTAGAATGTTTGTCGCGACATGGA
>CAYTFM010000080.1:15449-25611 GCA_964436735.1 uncultured Victivallales bacterium
AGGGCGCTTGCGAGTAGGTTTGCATGAGATAACCTGGGTTCATGCCACTGCCGGAGGGGCATGTCATGACGCCGGGGTTCGTGTTGAGCGTGTTGTGCGTCTGCGGGTAGTCGCCGGTATAGCCAAGATAGGGGGAGGCGAGCATGATGCGCCAGTAGTAGTAGCCGCTGATGTACACGGGGGGCAGGAAGTCACCCCAGTCGTTGGCATAGCTGAAGTAGCCTGTGCCGATCTGTTTCAGGTTCGAGATGCAGGAGAGGCGGCGGCTGGTCTCCTTCGCTCTCGCCAGGGCGGGCAGGAGCATCGCGGCGAGGATCGCGATGATGGCGATCACGACGAGCAGCTCGATGAGTGTGAAGCGGGCGGTAAATATCCTCTGCTGATTCTTCTGTCGCACGGTTACTTTCCTTTCGGCTGGTTTTCTGTGTCTTGCGCGGAGGGCGCAATAGTAAGGAAACGGCTTTCCCCCTCCTGCATCTCGAGAGGGAATTCGGTCACCGTCTCGCGGTGGCAGGTGGCGTTAAAAATATCTTTCACATCAGATCTTTGGGGCAGTTTGATGGTGATGGCGCCTTTCCCGACGCTGGTGATGCTCAGCAGCGCGCCATTGGTTACCACGACGTTTCCGGGCGGAGCGTAGCGGTGCGCCCCCGCGGACTCCGCGAGCGAGGCGAGTGTTTCCGCCGAGATGCGCGGCGCGGCATGGAACAGCGCGACATGATTGCTCCCCTTCTTGCGCGCGGTGGCGATGCCGCCGGATTGTTGATACCGTCCCAGCGCCTCGACCCCCTGTTCCGACTTCACGCTGAAGCGGGGGAGGAGGTTGGCGGGAAAAGGCGTCGGCGTGAGTTTCACGCAGGTGGCCTGCGCTGAATCCACAGGGACGATCGCCGTGTCGAGGCTGTTCGGAAGCATCTCGAACGAGAACCCCGTGAGGCGGCTCATGTTGTCGAGCGATGGCCCTTCCTCGGTCAGGTATCCCGGCGCGTAAAGGTAGAGAACCGTTCCCCCGGTGCGCTCGAAGTGCGCGCGGATCCGGTCCGCATGGTCGGGAGGGACGAGAAACGCGTTGAGGACGATCGTCAGTTTATGGGGTGGGACCTTGCCGTCGACGAGGTCATCGAGCAGCCACCACGAGGCGCTGGCGGTGCCCATGCGGTCGATCTCGTAGCGCAGATCGTATACGAGGGGCCTCGTCAATTCGATGCCCGGCCTGAGCGCCATGAAGCTGCGCTCGTCGACGATGACGGCGACGTCGCCCGCTTCGGTTAACGGGCGTTTGGGGAGCTTGTCGAAGGCGCGGTCCAGGCCGCGCAGTGTGCGCCAGATGGATGAGTCGTGATACCAGCCGCCGCCATACAGGTCCAGCTTCCATGACGGCATGCCATGGATGAGCGCCTTCGTCTCGTTTCGCAGAAGGACCGCCTCGGTCTCCGCGAGGGTGGTCGTGCGCTCGTAGCCGGCGTTCACCGCGCTCAGGTGCGAGCGGGTGTCGTCCTCGATGAGCGGGATTTTCCCGTGGGTCGTGATGGATTCGGTGGGCGTCATGATGGAGCTTGTGCCTTTGACGCCGCGGTTGGAGTAGGAGACGATGTTGACGAGGCCGTCGATGTGCGGCGAGTCGATGAGGCGGCGCAGGTCGAGGTGGCCGGTCTCGGCGATGCCGTTCTGGCATCCGGGCAGTTCGAGCGTGTAGCCGTAGAAGGCCATCACCACCTTGCCGGGAGCCGCTTGTTTGACGGCGGCGCAGCAGTTTTCCAGGGCGGCGCTCATCGCCGCCTGCTGGTATTCCGCATAGTCGATCAGCCGCCGCTGGGTCAGCGGATTGATGAAAATCCCGCATTCGCTTGCTTTGCGCTCCGCCTCCGAAGGAATACGCGCTTCGGAAAACGCTGACAGCTTTGAGCGCCATGCGGTGTTCAGGCGATCGATGGCGCCATATTTTTGTTCGAGGTGCTTTTGAAAACCGAGCAGGAAGGGGGCCGAGAAGTCCAGCCCCCCAAAGCCGCGGTTGTCCCAGATCGGGTAGTACCACTCGCCGGTGCTTTGCGCGAGGGGCAGGTAGCCGGCGATGCGTCCGCCCCACCGCGACTCAAGATGGCCGATGGCGGCCGCGACGAAGGCGGCCGAGTCGCTCAGCCAGCGCGTGGAGGCCACGGAGACATATTTCGACGACTGACCGTTTTCCCATTTCGCCAGCTGATCCGCATACTCCTTCCGCCACCAGTCAGGCGGTTCGACGCCAAAGCGGATGATCAATTTCGCTGTCGGCGCGGCGGCGGCGACGTCTTCCATGTACTGGTCGAGCATTTCGTAGCGGTTCTCGGATAGATCACGCTCCCACGGCAGTTTCAGGTCGGTCATGAGCGTCTCGACGCCCTCCTGGACCGCGAGTTTCGAGGTCGCGATGAACATGTCCTCGCCAGCGGAGGCGTAAAAGCGCAGCGGATCGCGGCGCATGAGATAGGAGGAGAGCGGCCAACCCTCGACGCTCGCCCTGGCGGTGAAGGAAAGCTCGTAGCTGTTGCCGGCCGCGAGGCGCAGGGGACGGGTGACGATCTGCGCGTCCCAGGGAAACTCGACCCGCTTGGGGACGTTGATGCGGAGGGCGTTGTCCTCGAAGGATGAGGTCATGCCTATGTTCTTCAGGTCGAGGAGCTTCCATTCTGATTTTTCGGCGGACTCCTTGTCGGCGAACGTGGTGTGGAAGATGCTGGCGCGCGCGCCGTTCGGCAGTATCTCGGTCACCGTGAAATCGGAGAGCCAAATCGAGCCGACCTGGGAGCCGAAGTTGATCTGGGCGAAGGCCTTGTCGTCATCGAACGGGCATTTCCGTTTATAAGTGATCGTCGTTGTCTTCGTGGAAAGCGCGACCGGCCTCCCGATCGAGCCGCCGGCGAAAATGGTGGGGGAGACGCGCGTGAAAGGCTCCGCGTGGACCGCGGCGGAACGCGCATCCTGCTGAGAGAACATGCCGCCGCAACCACTTATGGCGGCAAGAGCGACACCCAGGAGTAGGAGTAGTGCGGATTTGGTGATGAACCGTGTGTGGAATCTCCTTGGAGACGCAAGCATGTCCATAAAAGCGGGTCCTCTCTTTGAAAGGAATATGAAGGTTAAACCGTTAACCATTATAGCGCCGCAGGCCCCCCGCGGCAAGTCTTCTTGGGCGGCCCGGGGTCGCCCTTGTTCCTGGCAGACGGTCGGCAGGTGAAAATCGTGAGCTCAAACTCTATAGTACAGGCAAAGGGAATTCAATGTGAGTACTGGGGTGCGGAATGCGTCCTTTGGAGAAAGCGGCGGAGTACGACGAATCCCTGGCCTACGCGGCGGATGGGTTGTACCCCTATTACTGCGCCTTCGACGAGGTGGACGGCGTGGAGGTGGTCCGCAACGGACATCGGTATCTGCTGGCCTCGTCGAGCGACTATCTCGGGTTGTCGCGGGATCCGCGGGTGGTGGAGGCGGCGAAGGCGGCGATCGACCGCTACGGCGCGGGGCGCTGCGGTTCCCGCCTGCTCAACGGCTCGCTTGACATCCACGAGCGCCTGGAGGGGAAGCTCGCCGCCTTGATGGGGAAGGAGGCCGCCCTCCTTTTCAGCACCGGCTATCAGGCGAATCTGGGCACCCTCCAGGCGTTGCTTGCCTCGCAGAGGTATCCGGTGATTTTCGACCGGGATGTGCACGCCTCGCTGTACGATGGCGCCGCGCTTGCCGGCGCGGAGGTGCTTCGCTTCGGCCACAACCGCCTGGAGGATCTTGAGCGCGAGCTTGACAAGTCCCACGAGGAACACGGTGGCGCCGCCATGGTGGCGGTCGACAGCGTCTACAGCATGGACGGTTCACTCTGCCCGCTGCGCGAGGTGGCGGAGCTGTGCGCCGCCCGCGGGGTGGATCTTCTGGTGGACGAGGCGCACGCGGTGGGGACGGTGGCGCCGGGCGGACTGGCCGCAGCCTTGAAACTGAGGGACCGCGTGCCGATCGTCACGGGAACGCTCAGCAAGTCCTTGGCCTCGATGGGGGGCTTTGTGGCCGCGTCCCGCCGGGTGGTCGAGCACATCCGGAACCATGCCCGTCCGCTCATTTTCACGGCGGCGCCGTCTCCCGCGGAAGTGGCGGCGGGAAACGCCGCCCTTGACATCATGCTGGCCGAGCCAGAGAGGATGGAGCGGTTGCGCCATGTAGCAAGAAGAATGGCGGAGTTGCTCAAGGGTGAAGGCATCGAGGGTGTGGAGGGCGTCACCCCTATCATCGCCATTCCCGTCGGCACCAAGGCGCAGGCGGCCTGGGCGGCGAAGATGCTGCTTGACCGGGGGATCGTGGTGTATCCGGTGGTGAACCCCGCCGTGCCGGCCGGCCGCTGCCTGCTGCGCGTCAGCCTGACGGCGCAGCACGAGGAGCGCCATGTGGCGACGATCGCCGCCGCCATCGGTGAGGTGGTGCGGGCCATGAGGAAAGCGCGGGCGTGAGACGTCATGATCCACGTGAGAGAAATCAGTCCGCGCCGTGAACTCCGGAAGTTCATCGCCTTTCCGTCGATTTTATATCATCAGTGCCCCCAATGGGCGCCTCCGCTTGCGGTTGTCGAGCAAAGAACACTCGATCCGCGGGGCAATCCCGCCTTCGGCTTCTGCGAGGCGTCCTACCTGATGGCGTGTGACGGCACCCGTCCCGTGGGGCGCGTCATCGCCATCCTCAACCGCCGTCTCAACGAGGCCACAGGACGGCGGACAATCCGGTTCGCTTGGCCGGACTCCGTCGACGAACCCGCCGTCTGCGCCGCCCTGCGCGGCGCGGGGGAGCGTTTCGCCACCGAGCGGGGGATGGACGAGATTCACGGCCCGCTGGGCTTCACGGATTTCGACCGGACCGGCGTGCTGGTGGAGGGGTACGATGAGCCGGGGACGATCCACTCAAACTACAATTACTCCTATTACGAGCCGCATATCCGTGCCGCCGGCTACTCCCCCGCCGCCGAGTGGGTCGAATACGAGGTGCTGACCCCGCCCGCCATCCCCGACAAGATCCTGCGGGTCGCCGCCGTCGCCGAGAAGAGGGGGTTCTCGACGCTGAGGTGCAGACGAGTTTCCCGTGGGCACGCCGCCGCCGCGTTCAGGCTGGTGAACGACTCGTACCAAGGGTTGTATGGATTCTACTCCTTGACGGACACGCAGATCGAATGGCTGCTCGACGGTTTTCTCGGCGTGGCGCAAAAGGACTTCTACTCGGTCGTACTCGACCCAACGGGGACGGTGGTCGGTTTCGGCCTCTCCAGCCCCTCGATGTCGAAGGCGTCAAAGGCCTCGGGCGGATGTCTCCTCCCCTTCGGGTTCGCCCGCCTCGCGGCGGCGGCGTTCGGAAGGAACGACACCGTGGACATGCTGCTGGTGGCCGTGCGACCGGACGCGGCCCGGCGTGGGGCGACAGCCCTGATTTTCAGGGACCTGCTTGAGACCTATCTGCGACGCGGCATCGTCCGTTGCGAGGCCCACTGGCAGATGGTGGACAACGCCGGGGTCAGAACGATGTGGCGCAATTTCGGACATCGGATCCACAAGCGAAGACGCTGCTACGAGAGATTTTTCGGGCGAAACCCCGAAAAATCTACCATTTGAATCTTCCGGGGCCGCGGCGTTTGGCGATAAGGTTGCGCAGGACCTTGACGACATTGAAAGCCAGGGCGGGCAGCGCGAGCGGGAAGTGGCGGAGAGCCAGGTTGCCGAATACGAGGGACGGATAGAAATTGCACTTGAACATCTCCGCGCGAAGCGTCCGGAAGAGCTCGACCTGCGAGAGGTGGCGGGTGCGCACATTGCAGGTGAAGCCGTCGTAGGCGGCATAACCATCCTTGTTGACGACAAGCCCCGCGGCGAGCAATTCCTCTCTGATGACGGTCTTTGGGTACGGCGTAAGATACTGCGAATAGATGACGTCAGGTTTGAGCCCGACGATTGCCTGGAAGTTGCGCCGTACCGTCGCCGCGTCATCGTCGGGGTAGCCAAAGATGCAACCAGCCACCACGGCGATGTTGTTCTCCCGGAGGATGCGGGCGGCTCGCCGGTTGATTTCCGGACTTGCCGGTTTTTTCATGGCGGCGAGATCGTCCTGGATCATCGACTCGAAACCGACGAAGACGAGCTTGAAGTTCGCCTCCCGCATCGCCGCGGCGATCTCGGGACGCTGGGCGATTGGGGCGGCGGCGAGCTGCGCGGTGAACATGAGATCGTTGAATCCACGCTCCTTGACCATGCGGCAGAAGGCGAGGAAATGGTCGGCGTCGTACGTGAGGTTGTCGTCGACGATGAACGCCCCGTCGAACCCGCGCGAACGGATTTGCTCGAGATCGGCGGCGATTCGATCCATGGAGTATTTCCGGAAGCTTCGACCATACATCTGCGTGATGGAACAGAATTTGCAGAGATTAGGGCAGCCGCGCGAGGTTTCGATCGAGTCCCATCGGTGGGAGCCAAAGGCGCTGAAGTCCTGGCGGAGGCGAGAAGAGCGATCTGGTGGTGCGATGGCCGCTAGGTCGGCGATGGGGCGCGGTGGATTGTGGTGCCATGCGCCGTTTTTGTCCCGATAACTGAGCCCGAGAACGGCTGAGAGGTCCGCGCCGCCAGCCTCGAGGGTGTCGCAGAGCTCCCGCATCGTCCGTTCGCCTTCCCCTCTGACGAGGAAGTCAATCGGAATGGTGGGGTTTTCCGCCGTCAGTTCCTCCGCCATCAGCGTCGCATGGTAGCCACCCGTGGCCACGAGAACGCCGGGGAACTCCCTCTTTATCAGCTCAGCGGCTTTGAGCAGCGAGTCGAACTGGAAGGTCATCGCACTGAGTCCGACGAGTTGCGGGCGGACGTCGCGCATGGCCTCCCTGACTGCATTGCCGACCTGTTGTCCGCACACCACCAGATCGAGGGTTTTCACCGTGTGTCCAGGGAGATTGCCCGCAAGCGAGACCAACGCCACATTCGGGAACTTGACCAGGCTGTCGATCAGGTCGACGCTGTCAGGCATGGCGATTAAAAGAATTCTCATGAGAGTGTTGATTTCCCCAAAAAAAACGGCTACTAGTATTATGGTACTATGGTTTAGCGCAAAAGCGAAACAGTGTTAGTACGAACTGTTTCTGCGTTTCCACAATACATTAAAGGGGGGATAAGCCATGAAATTCACGTGGACCACGAAAATCGTCCTGCTGTCGGTGATGGCGGCGGGAGTGACGGCGCTCATTTGTGGCATCAGCTATGCCAAGGAGAACCAAAGTGTGATCATACAGAAATACGGGAAGGAGATCTTCCGCACCTGCGCCTTTTTCCAACTGTATCCGGTGTGCGAATTCAAGAATGGTCGTGGTCATACGACCTTCACCTTCAAGAAACCCGACTTCACGCCTGTCCCCGGGTACAAATCCTCGCGCAACCTGCTTCCCCCCGGCAGCAGCGGCCACGTGAAAGCTCCTGCGTACTTCAATTACAAGGTTTCCCACACAGAGGGGTTTGCCAAGGGAGTCAAAACCTACAACGACAAATTCGAGGGAATCTTCACTGTGGGCGACCCGGAACAGGGCGTGGCCCCCCAGAGTCTCGACCTGAACACGCCCGTGAGCATCTATTTCAACGGGATGACCGTCAACTCCACACTCGGCGAGGGCAATAAATGCAGCAAGGATCTCGGTAGCGGCGAGGACGTCGGCGGCTACTCGACCTACAAGGTTGACGACAGTTTGACGCAGTCTCGGCTCGAGGTGGTGCTGCGCTGGACCAAGACGGGCAAGGTGCAGGGGTCGTTCAAGGGATATCCCCTCAAAACCACGTCGAAGTACGAGGCGAAATTCAATCCTGTCACTCTCACCGATGCGCAGAAAGAGGCGTTGAAGACTGCTGGAAAGACAGAGCAGTGGTATTACGCCACCGGCGGTGGCCCCATGCTTTCCATCAAGGTCGGCGCCTATGACACCTGGACGTGGAATCAGCTTGCCTACACCGGTGCGGACAAGGAGAAGACAGATAGCAAGAGCGGCGACACCGCTGAGACGTGGAGTGTGAAGGGCAAGACGGCCTGGTGGGGTAATTATTAGAACAATCTGCGGAAGTCCGGACAAGATGAAGGGCGGGCGTGTGCCCGCCCTTCTTGTTTCAACCTGCGAATCGACAGGAAGGAGCTGCTCACGTGGAGCCATCAAGCAGCAGGAAATCTGGGTGGACTGACGAGTTCCGATGGCTCTGGGTGGTATGCTGGCTGGTGGCGACGGCGTTTCTGCTCGTGTGGTACCAACCGTTCAACTGGCGGGAGTTGGGCGGTCATCTCCGCGCCGCGTCCCCGAGGTGGCTTGCCGCCGCCGTGGTGGCGAACGCCGTGGTGGTCGCGCTGTGGATTGCCCAGTGGCGCTGTCTGCTTCCTCCCACCCACAAGATCCCCGTGCGGCGTCTTGGCGAGATTGTCGCCTTGACTGGCGCGGCGGTGAACACGGTACCTTATTTGGGCGGTCATGCGATAGGTTTTGGCTTGTTGGTGACCCGTGGTTCGCTGGGCGTCGCGGTGGCGTCGTCGCTGCTCGCGGTCGACCAGGTGAGCAGGGGGCTGGTCAAGGTCCTGTTGGTCTGCCTTACGGTGGCGATCGTACCGGTTCCCGGACCGTTGCGGCTCCCCATGGTAACCCTTGCCGTCGGGGTTCTGCTGCTTTGTGCCGCTCTTCTGCTGCTGGCGCGGCATGCGCAGGGGCGAGGGGACGGACTGCTAAAGCAGTGGGCGCGGACATTGGAGGCCATGCGAAGGCCAGGGGTTTTAGGTGCTGGCGTCGCGCTGGTGGTGCTGATGAAGGGCTGCGAAGCGGCGGCGATTTTTTGCGTGCAGCGCGGCATGGGGGTTGACCTGCCGCTGTCCGGCGTTCTGCTTGTGCTGCTTGCCGTCAATCTCGCGGGACTGCTCCAGCTTACTCCAGGGAACATCGGTTTGTTTGAGGCGGCCGCAGTTCTGGCGTACCGCTGTCTGGGGGTCGAGGTTGAGTTATCCGTGGCGATGGCGGTGTTGTTGCATGCCTGCGCGCTGGTGCCGCCGCTCGCAAGCGGCTATAGTGTGCTGGCATGGCGCGCATTGACCGTCCCGAGGCGAGTCGAACTGAGTTGCGCGTCAGGCAGCAATTAAGGGAGCTGTTCACATGACGGCAAAGGGCCATTCCACAGACCCTTTAGAATCGCATAAGCGGGTCAATGAGGGGCTGCTTATGCCACTTGAGCGGCCAACGCTCGCATGGCTTGTGAAGCGACTTCCTCAATGGACCACACCTGACCTTCTCACGGCGGTGGGAGCCTTGGGCGCGCTTATGTCGGGGACGGGCTATGCCTTATCACGCCTTTCGGCGGCATGGCTTCTTCTTGCCAGCGCGGGACTTGTGGTGAACTGGTTTGGCGACAGCCTTGACGGCACACTTGCGAGATATCGTGGCATCGAGCGTCCACGGTATGGATTTTTCATCGATCACACGACCGATGCCGTATGCGTCCTTGTGGTTTTTGTGGGGATTGGGCTCTCCCCCTTCGTCCGTCTTGACGTCGCGCTGCTCCTGCTTGCCGTGTATTTGATGCTGGAAGTCCTGTCGATCGCAACGGTGGCGGTCACCGGAGTCTTCCGCATCTCGTATGGGATTGTGGGAGCGACGGAGGCGCGGGTGTTGGCGATTTTCGGGAATGGGCTTTTCTTGTGTGGCATCAATCCGACGATCTTCAGGGCTCTGGCGGAGGATTTTTCTCTGGCGGACGTCATCATTGTCGTTATTGCGGCGCTTCTTCTCCTGCTGTTCGCGGTCCACGCCCGCAAGACCGCCCAGCGAGTTTTGGCGACGGAAAAACAATGCTGAAGAACCCTTTTGAGCAGAAGGTGGTGCCTCCGCGGCAAGAGGAAGGGAGGTGAGGCGCATGCTGGCATCCCCGTGTCTAAACGGATTGTGCAGGTTCTCCGGGGCGATGTTCACGCGCATTCCTCATTCCTACAGACTGCTCAACCTGTTGTTCCTCTTCCACTTTGGCGCGCTCCAGGCCCGCGCCAGCACCGCGCCTCTCTCGTTCTCCTGGTTTGATGCGGCGCTGGTGGGTGGTGGTTTTTTGGGGGCGAATCTCCTGTGGTTTGTTCTTGGAGCGGTGTTCTCTTTCGGGCCGAGGGCGTATCT
>CAYTFM010000080.1:25621-29649 GCA_964436735.1 uncultured Victivallales bacterium
CGCCTTTGCGGGGTATGCGATCATGTGCAGTTTCTTTGGCACGTATCATTTCCGCGCCAAGATGCCTTTTGACTGCAGTTTGGCAGCCGAAAACGCCGGAAGCGCATTCAACTGGGAGGCGGTAAGCGTTATTTTCGATCGCCTCGCCATCCATGTGCTGCTCATCGGCCTTGTCGGCATCGCCGTCGTGCTCGTGATGAGGTCTCACAGGAGGATGATCATGAGCGAGGTCCCCCTGAGCCGGCCAATGGTCAGGGCGTTTGCGGGGGGGGCGGTGTATCTTGCGCTGCTCTTCACCCCGTTCTGCGAGTATGACGAGACGGGGGCGTTTCTCGTTTCGGTGCGCAGGTATGCGATGAGGGATGCCGCGCGTATGGCCGACGCCGATCTCCCGATGGATGAGTTCCCGTTCATGCGGGACACGGGAGGGACCGGGATGGCGGGCGCGCGACACCCCAATATCCTGATCGTGATGATTGAGTCGTTCAGCGCCTCTGTCGTGGAGGGGAGGACCAGCGACGGCCGCCCCTACACCCCTTTCATCAACTCGAAGATCGCCGAGGGATTGTACGTCGAGCGCTTCTACGCCAACTCGATTCAGTCCGCTAAAGGACAGTTCGCCGCATTGTTCTCGCTGGTGCCGACCTATAAGCAGAAGGAGTTCACCTCCCATACCCGCAAGCATTTCAGGTCGTTGCCTCAAGTCCTCAAGGATAAAGGATACGCCACGATGTTCTTCAAGGCGTATCGGGACATCAATTTCGACAACAGCGGCGACTTTCTTATGCGCAATGGAGTCCAGACCGCGCTGTCGATCGTCCCGTTCCTCTCCAACGCGGACCGCGCTCGGATGTGGGGCTGGGGGATCGAGGACGAGGTGTTCTACCGCCGGTTATTCGAGTATCTCGATTCCCGTAAAGACGTCTCCTCCGGTGCCAAGCCAGTGTTCGCCGTCCTGCACACCGTCATGAACCACTCGCATTTCGACTGCGTTCCCATCGACAAACGATTTCTCTTCCCCGCGCCGCGGGGCGTCCGCGAGCATTACGCGAACAGCATACGGCTGACCGACGAGCAGCTGAAAACATTTTTCGACGAGTTGGCACGCCGTCCCTACCTTGCCGATACGATTGTCGTCATCACCGGCGACCACGGCTATCCGCTCGGCGAGCATGGCTTCACCCACAACGAGACCGCCTGGTATGAGGAGTTCTTCCGCACGCCGTTTCTTGTCGTCGCCCCCGGCAGACTCGTCCCGCGCCGCGTCAAGGGGCCCTTCAGCCAGATCGACATCGCGCCGACGCTGCTCAAGCTGGCGGGGGTTGCGCCGGGGATCAACCATTTCCGCGGCGTGTCCATGCTGACTCAGGATGAGCCGCCGTCCGTGTCTCTCGTGCAACCCTATAACGGCACCTACCTGGGCGTCGTCTGTGGAGACCTCAAATACATGCGGCATCTCAGGACGGGGCGAGAATATTTCTATGACCTTGGACGGGATCCCGGCGAGAAGGTAAATAGGGCCGACGCCTCACCGGATGAGCTGGTGCTGATGCGCTCCCGCTTGCGGGAGATCTACCTCACCCAATACCTTCTAGAGCACGACAAGGTGTTCAGCAGAGAGCGCATGGGCGACATGACGCGGTTGGCGGCTGCGGGAGCCGCGCCCGACTCGTCCCCGGGCCATGTCGAACCACGTCGCGGTCGTGTCGGGGAAGGGGGGGGGCCGTCCTGGGCGGCGGCGCCCGCTAAGGGGAGGGGAAAAACCGTTCCCTGAACCTCCAGAAATAAAGGCTCACGATCGTCACCACGAAGAAGGGAGAGACGAGCGGCGATAGCCACGAGGCGCGGCCGCACACGTTCACCACGTTGAGGGTGTTGCCCCACACCGAAAAGACGACCAGCCATGCGATCCATCCCTTGTTTCCCGTCTCGAGGAAAAGCGGCAGCGCCATCATAAGATAGCCGGGATAGCACACCTGCGAGTAAAAGCACATGACCACCAGGGTGATCGACGCGAAGACATCCAGGTGGTCCTTGAAATCGCCCTTCCCCCGAAGCCGCGCCAGCAGCAGCAGCGCCATCACCAGCGCGAAAGCCCGGAAAAGCGGGATGAGCCTTTTTGCCCACACCATCCGCCTGTCCTCGGTCGAGCGCCATTGCTCGAGTCCCTTGCTCACCATTCCTGACAGCGCCGCCGGCCCGCGCTCTGCATAGGCGAACGCCACGGAAAGCACCTCGACCGGGGTTCTGGCTGGCTTTTTGTCAGCAAGAAACCGCAATGGCGTCGTCACGGTGGGGAGACCCTCCCAGAACGGATAGTACGCTCCCACGGTCAAGATGACGATCACCGCCATCGACGCGGAGCCCAGCGCCAGCATTCTGCCCAACGCCGCCCGATGCCGCTGGACAAGGTACATGAAGTACATCACCAACAGGATGACGGGAATTGTCTTTGCCAGCGCGCCCAGCGTCAGCAGCGTGGCAGCGGGGAGGAACCACCCCTTCCGCAGGGAGTATACGGCCGCGGCGACCAAAGCCCCCGCCACAATGTCGTTGTGCGCGTGCCCGGAGCCGTGCAGCCAAAGTATCGGAGAGAAGACCAGAAGGGCGGCGATGTTGCACTCCTGCCGTCCGCCGAACTCCTCGATGTATCGGCAGACAAACAGGATGAAGATGATCGAGAAGGCGAGCAGAAGCAGCTTGTAGAGCGTGATGCAGGCGAGGAGATCCGCGCTTGCCGGATACACGGCGGCCATCGCCAGAACCAGATTGACGGGGCCATACACGCACGGCGCGCTCTTCCAGGCGTCGCCGACGTAGCTGTGGAAGCGCGCCTCGCGCAGGACCGACCCGTCGGCGTACGGGCTGATGCCTTTCACGGCGACGTCGCCATATGAGATCATCCCGAAAATGTCGTTTGAGACGAGGGGCAGCATGAAAAACGACAGGAGCGCCGCGGCCACCGCCAGATTCCTGGTTTGCCTAAGGGAGAGATCCCATCCCTCTTTTCTGAAGACGACCTTGTAGTAGCCGATTCCCGCCATACCCAACGACAGAAAATACATGAGGACGATGAGCAGCATTCCCCAGCCGGTTGGATAGTTCTGGGAAACCTTCACCGATCCGGTGAGGCCTGCCCGGAGGAATGACGCCGCGTCCATGAGCAGGACGGGAATGAGCAAAAAGAACGCGCCTCGTGGCATGTGAGCCTCTTGTGGATTTGGCGGCCAAGCTGGCTTATTCTATAGTCCTCTGGATAATTGATACCATGCGTGGGGTTTCGCCAGATCCGTGAAAATGAATTGTCGGAAAACAACGTATAGGCCTGAAACGCGCCATGCCCAACTGGATGAGCAGGATTTTCCCGATGCGGCTCGGATGGCAGAACGTCATCGTGACGTGCATGGTGGCCACCTGGCTTGTCGTGATAAAACGCCGCTGTCCCGAGACTGAGGTCCTCTCGTTTTCGCCATGCGGACTTGCCGCCCTCGCGTCGACCTTGGTTTCCGTCAATGTGCTGGTGCTGCTGTGCAACACGCTGGCCGGCCCGTCGCGGCTCGCCCGCGCGTTCTCGGCGGTGGCCCTCGCCTTCTTGGTCTGCGCCTTCTACGGCTATCACCGGGCGTCGGTCTTTCCCTTTGATTACGCGGTCATACGGGACAACTACTCCATCCTCTTCTACGTCAAATCCTTCCGCATCATCTTTGGACGGCTGGGAATGGCGCCTCTGCTCGGCATGCTGCTGGGACTCGTCTTGCTCGTTCTCCTCGAGCTGAAGTTCAAGCTCCTTTCCTCCCAGAAACAGGAGAAGCCGCTCCTGCCCAAGGCGGCGACGCTTGTGGCGCTGTACGCGGCCCTCATCGTCCTGCCCATTCCGACAAACGACGACCTCCTGTCCTTCGCGCGCGGCGCGTACCGCTCTCATCTGCTGCCGTCCGACTACCAGAGCGCCCACAAGCCCGGCTCGTTCCCGCTCATCAAGCGCGACGGGCAGCCCACGTCGCCGCAGGCGTGGGCGGTGGGCGGCG
>CAYTFM010000081.1:0-24670 GCA_964436735.1 uncultured Victivallales bacterium
CGCCATGGCTGCGGCGATGACCCGTGCTTGTCCGGGCGTGTATCGCCAGAAACTCCAGTAGGAACGGATGGTTTCCGGGGTCAGGAAAAGTCCAAATTGCTCTGCGCTGGAGGACAGGCGGCGGTGGTTGAAGCGGAAGATCCGGTTTCGAGAAGGATCTTTCCACCACTCGCGGAATCGGAAGTCGTCGGCGTAGGTTTCATAGAGCTCGGAGCCGGGATAAGGGATGGGGAGGTTGGGCATAGGGGTATGAACGGTGATCCTCTTTTCCTTGGCGCGGCGCCGGACAAACTTGCAGAACTCAAGCGTTTCATTGAAATGGGATGAGTCTTCCCAGGGGAATCCGAGGATGAGGTTGAAGCGGCAGGGCATTTGGGCGTCGAGCAGCTCCTCGAAGGTGCAGTGGAGTCGCTCAGGATTGTAGGGCTTTTTGATGCGGGAAAGAGTTTCGCCGGAGGCGCTTTCCACGCCGATGAAAAGTTTGGCGCAGTTGATCCTCCTCAGCAGATCGTGTTTTTCGGGCCGCAGAGCATTGACTGAGGCGGCGCACATCAGCAGATAGGAGCATTTCTCGGCGATGAAGATATCTCCGAGCTCTTTGAGGGAATGGGAGGCGAAAACGAAGTTGTCGTCGATGAGGTTAAACAAGACCGTGCCATAGTCGTGGTGCCGCGAGGCCATCTCCCGATAGAGGTGGGCTCCTGGTCTGCCGCGGATTTTCCGCCCGCAGGTGGAGCTGCTCACGCAGAAGGTGCATTGATTTGGGCAGCCACGGCTGGCGATCAGTTCTGAGGCGAGATTCTGGGTTCTGAAATTCCTGCCTCGTGTGCCGGGACCGTAAAAATCGGCGTTGTATTCCTGCACCGGAACTGGGGGAAGCTTGGCGAGGTCGTCGACGTGGGGAATCGTCCGGTTGATGTGCCGTGGGGTGGCCACACACAGGCCGGCAATCACGTCGGGACAGGGAACTCGGTCGGCCCGCAGAGCGTCGAGAAGGTGGGGAAAGGTCTCGTCGGCCTCACCTCGCAGAACGAAGTCGCAGCCGAGATCGAGAAGCTCATCCGGAAGCGCATGCGCATATGGGCCACCGGCGACGATCGGAACTCCCAGTGTCTTGAGGCGGGCAATAAACGCCGGAATCGTCGGAGCCGAGTGAAGGTTGGCGTGCACCCCCACGCAAAGGAGCCGCAACCGTTTAAGGTAGGCGAAGAGGTCGTCGGCGCTGACGGAGCCCATGACGGGATCGTTAAGGTCAATGAGTCGGGAATCGTAGCCTGCCGCCACTACGGCGGCATGGAGCTCGAGAAGGCCGAACACAGGACCTGTCCCCTCCCTTGTCGGAAGCGGTGGGACGAGAAGGCAGACCGTGTGTGTGTGGTTAGGTGTCATCTCGAGGTGAGGAGCCGCGGGAGCTTTCGCCTGCGGCGTCTCCGAAGAGGAATAACAATTTCGAACCGAAAAGCTGGATGGCTCGCTCTCTGAGGGACGGGGAACCGGAGTCGGAGGCGAAGACGCAGTAGGCGACGTGATCCAAGGCGGAGGTGTCCGTGGTGCCTATAACAGGATAGCCGTTGATGCGTCTTCCGGGGTGCGGATGGTCGTCGAGAATCACCAACTTCTCCGCAGGGATATCTGCTTTGACTAGAGAGGTCAGCCACGTGGTGTAGGCACCACCGGGAAAGAGGGCGATCCGCTGGTGTCGGGCGGCGATCCAACGCAGGGCCGACGATGCCAGAATCCGGCAGATCAAGGTCTCTTTAGGGAAACATTGTAGAAGGAGCTGATGCGTCAGGGAAGGGGTGGCTTCGTCTCGGGGTGAGGATGGAAGGCCGACACAGGGCTTAATGGCATCTTGAAGGTCGAATGCGATATTGCGTGAAGGGGGAGGGCGGTGACGGTTGAGGAGAGCCTGGAGGTCGCAGCCGAGTTGGGGATCAATGTTCTCCCCGAAGACTTTAAGGTAGACCCGCGCGGTCAAATCGAAGAATGTGGGGGTTCCTATGTCGCAAAGGAGTAGTGTTGGTAGAAATACGGGGAATGTGAGACCGGACTCAAGGAGTTTGCCAACAAGGGCAGGATCGCTGAATGATGCAGCGGTGTAATCCGTCTCTTGAGACAGGTAACAGGAAAGGATTTTACGCAGAGACTCGATGTCCGTGGCCACCGCCGCGGAGACTGTACAAGGACATTCTCCACCGGGAAACGGGTGCGGTTTGAGTAGAATGACTGGGTTCAATGTGTGTTGGCTGTACTCGTTTAGCAGGTTAGCGTCGTCGCTGATGAGGACGTCAGTCTCTCCCAGTCGCACGGTTAGTTCGGATTGAGGAAACTCAAGCATAACGATATGCGAGGAATTGCCGATGTCGGTGTTCACGGTTTCCCGGATTGTTCCTGCGTGCAAGGGAGGAGGTGAGCCAACAAGGTAGAGGCCGATTGAGCGAGGCGGCGGGTGACTGCGATATGCGGCGATTCTACGGGCAATGCGTTCAGCAAAACGGCGGGAGGCCTTTCCGTCCGCCCCCGTAAGGCAGTCCGTCAGGAACCGTTGCCGTTCTTTGGGGTAATTGTGAATGGCGCTGGAGCCCTCCGAGAGCAGGGCGACGAGTCGTAGCTGAAGCTCTTCCCTATTCTTGGCGATCTGGAAAAGGGGGGACTGTGAGTAGGCTGTTTTGCCGACCTGCAGATTGTCGAGGATGATGCAGGGTCGATCAAGAAGGATAGACTCGTATCCCCCCGAGGAATAGACGATGACGGTGACGGTGGCAAGAACGATCAGCTCATAGAGGTCGTAGGAGTCGTCCACAATGCGGAACTGTTGCGGAGCGAGAAGTGAGCCGAGTATCTCTTCGCACAAATCGTCCTCGTAGCAAGGGTGTTTTTTCACTATAAGGAACGCTTCGGGTGGAAGGCTTTGAGCCAGAAGGCGCAACGCTTTGATCTTGAAAGCCTTTTCCTCGGGGTGCCCGACCCAGAATGAGAGAAAGAGGACGGCCTTCCCACCGTGGGGCAGCTGCGAGTGTTCGCGGAGGGCGTCGAGGTGCCATTCTTTCTTGGCGACGAGGTGGTCGTAGCGGATAGCTCCTGTTGATACGAGGGTGCAGGAGGGAGGCGGCTGCTCGGGTTGACGGAAATGGTTAATCATCCACTCGCCCCAAGCGGCGACTTCGGTGAAAGCATAGCTGCGCATGAAGCTCGGGGTCGCCCCATGGGGGACAATGAAGGAGGGGATTCCCCCCGCTTTTTGGGCTGCATAGGCGATGCAGGTGGCGGTGAACCCTTCGCTGCAGGTTAGAACCGCTTGCGGGCGTAAAAGATGTATAAGCGCAGCCAGCGCACCGGCAAGATCGTTTACATCCGGCACGGCCTCCTGGTTGAGGAGAACTCCCAACTCTTCCACGCAGGAGGAGAACTCCCGGGGTAGTTTGGCTTTGACGGCGGGGCTGACTGTGGAGATGAGTGGCTTTGGAGGGTAATACCGGATCGCATGAGAGAAATCATTGAAGCTGATGCAGTCGTTGTGGAACAGTTCCCGGTCAAGTCGTCCGCTCAGGTCAACAATCACGACTCTGTGGCCGTCATTCTCCAGGTGGGTGATTGCGTCTGCGAAGATCTTCAGGTGGACATCCCAGGAGACGCAGAGAAGAACGACAGGCTTTCTTTCCCGCCGGACTTTCAAGAATATGTTGAATTGTTCAGCCGTGATTCGTTGCCAAAAGTCAAGATTGTCGCAGAGGGGGGGGGGCGGCTGAGGACGATTGAGTTGGGCGGCAGGCTGGAAGCGGATGCCCAGCCGGCTGCAGGAGTTCAGGAGCAGGAGATTCAAGCTCCTGCTGTTTCCTGAGTAGGCTACCTCTATGAGCTGGGGGGCGTTTTGGGTGAGAAATTCATTAGTGAAGCACCAGATGTTGTGCAGGGGGAAAAGGAGCATTTGGAGCCAAAAACGAAACAGCTCGCGTTCCTGGATGGTGGGCGCGTTGCCGTCTATCTCCAGGCTGTCGGCGATTGTGGTGGCCCAATCGTCGAAGAGAATCAGATCACTCCAGAAGTCGTAATCAAGGAAGTGTTCGCTGTGTTCCAGAAGATGCTCGACTGAAGTGAACTTGTCCGTCGTGGCGACACGCTCCTGCGTCACTACGACAAGGTCAAAGTCTTCCGACAATTTTTCCGTTGTGCGATCTATATGGTCAACGACAAGAAGTCTCATGATGCGGCAGTGAAATTGGTTTTCAGGTCGCCAAAGCAGTTTTTACAGACTTTGAAGTAGCGGCCGTTGACGAGACTCTCTCGGAGTTCGCGGAAAAGCGGGGAGTCCCAGGCGGCTTTGATGGTGTCCTTGTGGATGTTGCCTCCGACGAAATACCGAGAGTAGAAGGTGCAGCAGGGACTGATGCTGCCTTTGGCGTCTATGCTGACCCGGTTCCACGGAAAGGGGCAGAAGAATGGTGGGACTTCCACATCCTTAATCACTCCAAGGTGGGTGTAATCGATCAGGTTTTGGATGTCGACCTTGTCGGCGACGTCATGCCATTGCCGGATGAATTCATCCGCCTCATGCTGGTTGCCTTCCTGATAGACGAAGCTGACACGGACAAGTGGCAGTTTGCTTCCGGCCGCCTCGCGTTTGGCGATGGTGTGGCGAATGAGATGAACGAGCTTGTCGTAACAGTCGAGGCCACGGACCCGCTTGTAGGTTTCCGCGGTCGCGGCGTCGATGGATACCTCAAGTCTGGTCAACTCCATTCCCACAAGGGCGTCGACCATCTGCTCGGTGAGCAGCGTCCCGTTGGTGCTCAAGAACACGTCCATGATCCCCTGTCGCAGAGCGTAGCGCAGTGTCTCAAGAATGTCCGGAGCCATGAGGGGCTCATTGCCGGCTCCGAAGACGATGCAAGGAAGGCCATGTTCCTTGCCTTCGTCGATAACCCGCGTATAGGCTTCCCAGGAGAGTTTGACGCCCGAGGCGCTGGCATGACGCCGGACGCAGTGCCCGCATTTGAGGTTGCATTTGTCGATGGTTTCGATTCCGACCAACAGCGGGAACGGTGGGACGAACTTGCGCTCGCGCTCGGTCAATTCCCAGTCGCGGCGGTAATCAACGAAGCGTTGCCCAAACCGTTTGGTGAGCAAGGACACAAGGTAAGCGTTGAAATCGCCATGGCGTGAATAGGAGGTGAGGTGGTGGAACTGATCGTTTGTTTTCATTGAGGCACCGGAGGTTGACGATGGTGGTTAAGACTTGAGTTGATGTGAAGGTCGTACCACAACTCGTAACTGAGCAATTGCCAGAAAAACATCATATGATTTGCCGTGCCGTTGCGGTGCTCTTGATAAAGAAGCTTGAGAGTGTCCAAATCATAGAGCTCTTGTTGTCGTCGGGTTGGTTCGGTGAGGATTTGCCGCAGGTGTGGGCCGATGGCACTGGTGAGCCATTGGTTGAAAGGGGCGTTCCAGCCGCGTTTGCAGCCGTTGTCCAGGACTTGGTCTGGAAGCTTGCCTCTAAGGGCGCGGCGCAGCAGTGACTTGCTCATCCCGCGGTCGTATTTCAATGAAAGGGGGATGGAGAAGCCATACGCCATGACGTCCGGTTCAAGATAGGGGTAGAGGGTCGGCAGCTCATGCATCTTGCTGTTTGCGCGTTCTGCCTGCAGGAGGGTGGGGATGGTTTCGAAGAAAAGATCCTGGTACAGCTTGTTGCGCAGATAGCTGTGATAGGGATGGCCGAGCAGGGGGACGGAAAGATGACCGGCGACAGCTTCGGCACGGAAGGCTCGAAGGTAGTTCTGGTGGTAGGCGGGGTTGGGCAGGTTGTTGCCCGGTGTGGAGAAATCGATCTGCTGCTGGAAGAATGTGCGCAGGACTGTTTCGTTTTTAGGATACAGAGGGTGATTATGGAAACGGTGCCAGCCGATCATATGCTCGCGAAGCTGATCATGCAGGCCGCGTCGCTCAAGATCAGCAAAAAAGAAGAGGTATTCCTCTATCTCACCAGAGTTGGCCTCGTCACCTCCAAGGCCGCTGAAGAGGCTGTCATGGCCGTCCGCCTTGGCTTGCCGGGTCACGAAGTAATGCATGAGCTGGGTGATGGTGGCATAGGGTTCTTCCGCCTGGCGTAGAGAGTCTTCCATGGCGGGGAGTATTTGATCGCCGCTGACTAAGACCCGCCGCCAAGAGGAGCCGAAGCGCTCGGCCATAACGGTGATGTCGCTTTCCTCGTTATACTCAGTCTTTTCCGGATAGGTAGTGGTGTAAAGGGGAACCATTTCTTGCAGAAGCTGCGTCGCGAAGCAGACCACAGATGAGGAGTCCATGCCTGAACTCAACGTGAAGGCCGGTCTTGCGCAGGAAGAGAGGCGGGAGGCGACACTGCGCTCAAGGTATGTCAGATATTCGCGCTGCAGGTCGGTTTCGCTGAGCCTGCTCAGATCCCGCAGGGCAAGCTGCCAGTACTGGGTGACGTCCCAGCGTCTATCCTGGTAGATGAGTCGTCCCGCATAAGGGAGTTTGTGGATGTTCAGATAGAATGTTTCGCTGCGGAGATCCTCGAAGCGTCGGTAGTTTGAGGCGATATAGAGGATTTGTTTGCGGAGGTTGGGACGTTGTGGTACTCCCAGATCGAACAGCGGCGCATAGTTGTCGGCCACGGCGAAGAGATCGCCAGTGTGGAAGTACAGGAGGCGTGAGACATTGAAGCGGTCGACCGAGGCGATCAGGCGGCAGTTCTGCAGGTCGTAGAGCAAGGTGGTGCCATCGCCCTCGAGTTCTAAGGGATAGTCGTCGCCTTTGCGCTCAAATGCGCGTACCACTGCTTCCGCTCTTTCCTGGGCGGAGCGAGTGGATGGGGTGAAAAGCCTGCCGGTGGTTTGCACCAAAAAGGTGCCAATCTGTATGGTGTGTTGGGGGAAAAGGACAAAACCGCCATCCTTGCGCATGAGGGTGCGGCTGTTGCGCGGCATCATGTGCGGTGGTGTATTGCTGAAGGCGATATAAGGGGACTCGACCACCTGTTCTTCCCTATTCATTCCTCAACACCTCTTGGCAGCCAATTGTCCAGCCAGCATAGCACTTCGGCTTGGTTGGCTTGTAGATATTCCAAGAACTCGTGAAGCTTCTCCTCTTCGACTAAATTAAGGAACAGCCGTGGTTGTGGACTAAGGCGGCTCAGCACCAAGGCGGTGCGGAATCCTTGCTGGCGTAACGTGTGGTTGATGGAATTGCTCAGATAATACCCCCAGCTTTTCCGGATGAGATCATTACGTTTGCCGGTTTCCGTCGTGAAGGTCAGCTGTTCCTCGGGAGCCAAGTGGATTGCTCCCATGTCGTGAAGGGTCAGGCCGGGGGCCGGCGAGAATGACCGGGGCGTCGTCCGTAGATCAAGGTCCATGGTTGCTCCCTTCCTTAACATTTATTGTGTTCGCCGTGTTAGTGTTTCAATTTCGGGTAGGGGCCGGGAGGAAAGCCCTCATATACATCAATAATCTCCCTTTCCGATCCGAGAAGCTCCAAGCACCGGGCTTTCATTCTCGCTGTCTGGCTGTCGCTGGAGAGCAGTATGGCGTCGACTGTCTGCGGGTGGAGCTCTTTGGGGTGGACCACCGGGCAATTCCAGAGCGTCTCGTGGACTGTTTCTGGTCGGTCGTCCATAATGGCGACAACGTCGGGACTGGGTAGCTCTTTGACCAGTTGATAGAGCCAGAGGGTGTGCTTCCCGCCACCGTAAATCGCAATCCGCTTTCTCCTCCCGTCTGGGAGGGGGGCTGCGAGCAGTTGCCAGCGGGCCTTGACATAGGCTTCTACAGCAACCATAGCCAAAGAAGGCGGATAAGCCTGTCGCAAGAAGTCGGAATCCAGTACGTTGATAGTTTGCCAGTATCGCTCGATCCATACATCATCGGGGCATGGTGGAAGAGCTGGAACTGTTGTGCCGAGGATATGTTTGAGGGATGTTTGGGCTTCTTCCAGGCGACGAACCATGACTGAGTCCGGAGTGTGGACTTGAGCGGGGGTGCTGACGGATTGGAGTATGCCGTTCACATCCGCCGCATAGGCCATAAGTCCGTCATCAACATCTTGCCGATAGAACTTGAGACCGGCTTCATCGTAAAGAGTTACAGGGACATTAAAGGCGAGGGCGTCGTAACACGAGGAGGAGAATGCGCAAAGGAGATGGTTGACCTGTGGTAATAAACAATAGAGCAAGGTTTCAGTGGCATGGTCAATCTCATAGTTGGGTATTCCAAGAACCCGCAGTTGTTCGTGGAGTTTCTGGCGCTCCAGGGGACTGTCGTATACGGGGTGAAGCCGGATGAGCCAAAGCCAGTCGGTGGGGGCTTGTTTCATCGCGTCAAGGACAAAAGGAGGAATGACGTTGAATCCTAAAGTTAGCAGAATGGAGCGGGACGCCTCGCGTAGACGTCGACGTAATTCGTGTGGGATGCCATCGGAAGCCTGAGCGCGGGTAAGCCATGAGGCGACGCGCAAATTAGCGCCGACCCGCACGTGAGGTTTGTGTGTTCCGGCGGGAAACCATTGGAGAATCGCCTGCTGCGAGCGACTGCCCCAGGTCCAGAAAACGTCCGGAAGAAGTTCGTACCCCTCAGGCGGCATGCGGGTCCAGTGCGTGTAAAGGCCGTGATACCCTCCGAAGGTACCATGCTGAAGGTCAATCAGAGGGATGCCGGTGCGTTTACAGGCCAGGCACAGGCCAAAGGTCGCCAAGTCGTAGTAGCACACTTCAAAGACGGCTTTCGGGCGGCCAACCCGCAGAACGGCGGAGAAAAACTGACTCCAGTCCTCAATCTGGTGCACCAGTTCTTGAAACCCATCTTCAGGCAAATCCAGATGGAACAGCTTTGCCACAAGTTCCTTGCAGGCTTTGAAGTGCTCAATGCCCGAATATGCTCGTTGTGTGGCGGGGTGGCCGATCGGCACAAAGTGGAAGGTGGGCTCTTTACGAGCCTGACTTAAGCCCGCCTGCGGACTCGCCTCGATTTTCAGCGTTGCGTATCCGGCTTCTTGGGCGAGAGCGACCATGGGGTCGAGAAAGGGACAATACTCCTTGCCGTCGAGAACTTCTGTGTGGGCCATCTCTCTCGAGAAAAAGAGGCATCCCCTGCGGTTGTCTGCGACGGCCTGCAGTAGGTCAACCGTAGGGGATAGTATTTGCCGCCGGCTGATGTCTGGGGTGGTGGAGACGACGCGTGATGGACCGCAGGTCACACCGTAAATGTCCCAGCGGATTAGTGGCCAGATGCGTATGTCATGATAGCGGATCGCATTGACGTCGATGGCGCGTTCGATTTCCGCGAAAGACTCCAACGTCTCTTTAAATGGAACAATCGAAGCGGGCATGCCGATTATCCTCCGGTTGAATTCGCCGCGCAACGACGGCAGACAGGATTCGCATTGTAGGCCCCCTCTTGGTGGAGGCGGCTGAGTGCTAAAAGTTGGTCGGAGTTCCAGATCGACTCGATTGACGCCTCGTAGACCGCCCCCATGGGCAATTCGATGCCGTAGGAGGCGCAGCAGGGGAGCACCGTGCCGTCGGCACGGATGATCAGGCGTTGCCAGGACTGGGGGCAGCGGAATGCGGCGGCAGGCTGGATGCCGGGCACCATCAAACGACGTTGGGTGGGGTGGATGGCGATGAACTCCTGGATGACGTAATAGTCGACTTTGTCCCGCCAATAGGCGATGAACTCGTCCTGTTCTATGTAGTTGAGGCGTGTCCGGCAGAAACTCACTCTGGTCAGCGGCAATTTCAGGCCGCGGGCACGTTTGAGGTCGAGGAACCGATGGATGTTAGCGTGCACCTTCGCATAGTCGGCTCCTACCCGAGTTTGCGCATAGGTCTCAGACCGGATGGCGTCAAGCGAGAATCCTATCCTGGTGAGGCCACAGTCCAAAAGGCGCTCGGACATGTGCTCGTCTAAAAGAGTGGCGTTGGTGACTAAATGAATGTCCAGGATTCCTTGATCGTGGCTCCATTTGCATAGATCTGGCAGATCTTGGCGCAGCAGTGGTTCATTATAGTAGGAGAAGCCAATTGAGCAGAGACCTTGGGGAACGCCTTGGGAAATGAGTTGGCGTATCACCTGACTGGGGAGGTTGCGTTGTCTTGGCTCCTGAGGACGCTCGCTCTCGTCAATGAAGAAAAGGCACATCGGGCAGCGCAGGTTGCAGCCGTAATTGAGTTCGAAGTCCACGTGGAGCGGGTAGGGAGGGCGGGTTTCGAAACGTGTGGCGGCCTCAAACCGGCGGCGATAGTCGGCGAAGCGGGGGCCGATGAGATCTGTCAATATCTCGTTCGGGTCGTTTTGCGCACAGGTCATGACCTGGGTGGTGTCGTCCATGCGTTTCATCTCGGTGCGTGGGAGCGTCATTTGAGTTCTTCCTTTGGGATGATGCTTTCCAGGCAGATACGACAGATGGTTGACGCAAGAGAGCGGCCTGCGGCCTGGTCATGCCGGAATTGACGCATTTTCGGGGAATTCCAAATCTCGTGAATGCTTTGTTCGGGCAGGTGCCCAACCACCAGGTCGACGCCGTAATTGGAACAGCACGGCAAGACGCTGCCGTCGTATCGTATGACAAGCCGCTGCCATGCTTGTGAGCAACTCGGGGTCGGGGTGAACGAGGCGAGGCTCAGCCCTTCCTCTTTCTCGTTTCCCAACGAGCTCATGCGGAAAAAGTTGCTGTAGTTCTGGATGTTGAAAAGATCGGCGTAGGGAGTCCAGAACTCCAGAAACTTATCCAACTCGCCCTCATTGGCTTTTTGTTCGACGAACGAGAGTGAGAGGATCGGCAAGGTGGCATTTTTACGGGTTCGAACGGCCAGGAAATCGAAGATGTTGTTTTTGACTTTGTCAAGATTGCCGCCGGGGCGAATCCGCTCATAGGTCTCAGCCTGGAAGGCGTCCAGCGAGATATTCAGCCGGGTCAACCCTGCGTCGATCAGCCTTTCACTCATCTGAGCGGAGAGCAGCATGCCATTGGAGTGCAGGATGAGATCAAGAATCCCCGCATGGTTTGCGGTGCCGACAAACTCGGGAAGATCCCGACGAAGCAGTGGTTCGTTGAGGAAGTTGAACTGGAGTGAGGCTAACCCCCGGGGGACGCCATCCTCGACAATACGGCGGAATGCCGTCACATCCAAAAAACTCGCCGCAGCCGGTTTGACATTCTCCGCCGACCACAGACACATCGGACAGCGTAAATTGCATGAGAAGTTCAATTCGAAGTTTAATTCCAACGGATAATCAGTCTCCAGTTGGTAACTACCCGCCTGATCCCACTGTCGACGATATTCCCAGAATCGCTCCCCTTTTTGAGCGGCGATGATCTTCAATGGATTATTTTTCAAGGCGAACAATCGGGCGAAGCTGGAACGGTTTCCTTGTTGGTAGGGCAGATCGGGCGCGGATTTATCATGTGCGTTCATTTCACACTCCTTTCACAGGCGAGGTGCCGAGGGCGCATAGTGTATACTTGCCGCTTGGTTCCCGGAGGCGTTCGACAAGCAGAGGGACGAACCCCGCGCGGCGAAGCAAGAGGCAGCATGAGGCGAGGCTGAAAACATGGAGATGTTCGAGGAAAAATTCTTCACGACCCGCCCCATGGAGGGCCGCTTCCTCGCCATCCGGTAGCTCCACGTACACCACCCCCTCCGGCCTCAGGTACGACCTGGATAACGAGAGCATGCCAATGGGATCAGACACGTGCTCGAGAACTTTGTTGAAGCTGATCAAGTCATATGCGCTTAAGCCGCTGGATTCGCGGAAGTCGCCACGGATTGCCCTAAGCCCAATAGCGCACAGGTGGTCGATCTGGCGTAGGTCGGTGTCCAGAGCGGTGCAGTTCCAGCCTTCCTTGCCCATGCGCCAAGGAAAGACCCCTATCCCGGCTCCAACGTCGAGCAGTTCACGGGAATTTGGCGAGAGGTAACGGGACGCCCAACCGCAGACGCGGTGGACGCGCCCCTCATTGTCTGAGCGTTCGGGCGGCAGCGTGCTGACGTGTTCGAAGGTCTTCCGCAGTTTCTCGGCGTCTCCATAGGTTGCCGTCACATAGTCCGCATCGTAGAGGCGGGAGAAGTCGAGGGGCGATTCCTGGTAATAATGGCCACATCCGAGGCATTGCCAATAGCGGCGTTGGTAGGGGGGGGCGAACTGGAAAGGCGTCTCGCCCGGCGGGGGAGCCTCATAGGAGAAGGAAGGGTTCCAGCCACTTGAAAGGCAGAAGTGGCAGGTTGCGGGGCGTGTGATCAAGGCGCCTCCTTCTGTCCCAGCAGCGGAGCTGAGCCATCCAGCCAGGCGACAGGCTGCATCTGTTCGTCACTGAAATAGCGCATGAGTTCGGCTTCCTTGCCGGTCTCGACCAGAAGGATGAAATGGTGCCCTTGGGCGTTGCGCGCCACAAGGGGGCGAAGCCCGTTGGCGGGCAGGCGGTGGTTAGTCGAGCCGGTCGCATAGTAGCCCCAGGATTTGCGGACAACGTCATGTTCGCTCCCAGTCGCGGAGACGAAGGTTACCAGTTCGTCAGGAGCCAGTTCGATCCGCGCGCATTCGGTAAGTTCAATCCCGGTAGCGCCCGTCCGGAATTTCCGCGGGGGGGTGGTCGGCGTGAGGTTCATGCCCATCTCCAATCCGGAATCAGGAAGTCTGGTAGCTGCCATTCGGTGCCGACGCGTTTCCAGATGTGGGGATTCCGATACTTCTCGCATATCTCGAAGAACGCCTCACGGGTGAGCCCGCTGAAGGCGCAGAACTTCTCGATGTCCGCAATGGGGGTTTGATCACCTTGACGTCTAATGGTGTCAATGGCTTCCGTCCGGGTTATGCGTCCATTGCGTATCTCGAGAGAAAGGTTGTCGAAAAGTCGCGTGAATCCGAATTTGTACCACTTGAGCCAATGGTGAATGCTGATGAACTCGTCATCGATGTCCGCACTGGTGTACAAGCCGGTGCGTGGGCCGGTCGAGCTGCTCAGAAATCCGTGCTTCTGGGCGACCAGGGTGGTTTCCTGGGGATCCCAGCGGAAGTAATAGCCAAGGAAGATCGCCAAGGTTTCGTGCGCCTCCAATTCGTGAGCTGTCGGTCCAAAGTAAGGGGTGAGCTCCTGGCGACTTAGAGTCGGCCCGATCCAGTCCGCGGCGGTTGTGCCGTGGGTGACGCCGTAGTGGCGCAGCCACTCCGCGTCAAGGCGTAGTCCGGTGTGCGCCTCGCTGGCAGAACCGTATTCGAAGGCTGAGTTCTCCCCCCAGACAATCAGCGGGATGCGAAAGCGGACTGCGAGCTTGAGCGGGATGTTGAAAATCGCCATATGCATGGGGATCGCGGTGGAGCCGTAACGTTCCAAGCTGAGGCGCATGAATTTTTTCTCCACCTCGGGATTGATCTGGTAGTCGAGGTGATCGACGCCAAGGCGGACGAGATTCTCAAGGTTCTTACGCCCTATATCGGTCCGGGCCGGTGTTTTCCAGGTGACGGCCAGAGGGTGGAGGCCGTACGCCAAGCAGGTGAGCAATTGCCAATGACTATCCTTGCCGCCACTTACCGGGATCAGGCAGTCGTAGCCGTGGCTGCGCTGTTGCGCGTTGGCCACGACCGCCTTGAACGCCTGCTCGCGTTGGCACCAGTCGATCTGAGCTTTTGTCTCATGCGCATGGCAGGCGTTGCATACGCCATCCGGCCCGATGACGAGATTGGGACGGGTGTCGGGGAGCACGCATTTGTGGCAGTACCGCATTACGCGAATTCCTCCAGGAAAAGTTTGACGTTCACGAAATTGAAAAGGAATTTACTGCGGCTATTACTCAGTTCGCGGGCCAGTAGGAGACCCTCGACTTTATCTCTGCGGAAGACGTCGTAGACCGGACTGTCTCGCAGCAGCTCCGCGACGACCTGCGGATCGTCGGGGTCGAGAAATGAATGGATGGGGGCGTTGAAGCCAATCTTCCGCCGCGCGTCCAGCACGGGCTTCGGGACGATGCCCTCCATGGCGTCGCGGAGGACTTTCTTGTTGAACCCGTCCCGGATGAGGTGGCGGGTCGGGATGGCGTAGCAGAAATCGAAGAGCTCGCGGGAGAGGAATGGTGATCGATTTTCGATGGAGAAAAACATGGCATTGAGATCGTCCTCGTGAAGGATGACGGGGACAGCCTCGTGGAAAAGCTCGTTGAGCATTCGCATGCGCAGCAGATCGGGGCAGTAGTCGACTTCGGTGAACGCCTCGGCGAAGTCCTGGCACAGGTAGCCGGCGAAGTCCGCCGCCTCAAGGTAGACATGCTCCCGACAATGGGGATTGCGAATGAAGACGAGAGGGTTTTGCAGCACGGGATTGCGGACGATCGGACGGATGTGCTTCTCCCAGTTGGCCAGGCTCTCCGAGAAAAGGAGGGAGTCGTCTTTGACGGCGTGAAGATACAAGGCGTGATGGTCGTAGTAGCCGCTGAAGAGTTCGTCGGCCCCGGTGCCGCTGAGGGAGACCCGATAGCCCGCCTCGGCGATGGCCCGCATCAGGAGCCAATGCGCATAGTAGGTGATGGTGTAAACTGGCGCGTCGTGGTAGCGGATCAGGGTGCGGAGGTTGCTGAGAAAGTCACAGGTGGAAAGCGGTATGGCCGTGTGCCGGATCCCCAAGGTCTGAACTGCGTTGTTGACAAGATCCATCTCCTCGTAACGCTGGTCGACATTGGCGATGGTGAAGCCGTGGACGTCATAGCCGAAGAGCCGCTTGGCGATGCTGATCAGGCTGTTGGAGTCAACCCCGCCGCTCATGCAGAAGGCCAAGGGGACGTCGGAACGTAGACGGATTTTCACCGATCGGATTAACGCCTCCCGCGCCCCGTCAACAGCCTCGGAATAGCTCATGTCGGAACGGACGCGCAGCTGTCCTTGCCAATACCGCTCCTCAGATAGCTCTCCGGAGGAGGTACAGGTCATACGGGTGCTTGGCGGCAACTCGCGCACGTCCTCGAAGAATGTCTCCTGGGTCTTGTAGAGGGATTTGTAGCCGTTGACGAGGTAGCGCTGGATATGACGGCGGTTGATGCGGAGCTTTCTCCCCGCCAGGGCGGCGAGGAATTTGACTTCGGAGGCGAAGAAGAGGCCGTTGTCCGACGTGAGGAGGTAGAGGGGCTTCTCGCCGAAGCGGTCGCGGCAGAGCAGGAGATTGCCTGACCGGGTGTCATACCAGGCGAACGCCCACATGCCTTCGAGCTTGTCAAGGAGTCGTGGCCCGAGCCGGCTCAGCCCTTGAGCGAGCACCTCAGTGTCGCAGGTGGTGTGGAACTGGAGGCCGTGCGTGCGGAGTTCCTCCCGGACCTCCAGGTAGTTGTAGATCTCTCCGTTGTAGACCAGCACTCCGTTCCCTTGCTGAAACGGTTGGTTTGCCCGCGGATCCACATCAAGGATGGCCAGTCGGCTGTGCAGAAGGAGAACCCGCTGGCCGCTTTGGTGGTGCGCCTGGTAGACGCCGCGGGCATCCGGGCCGCGGCGATGCATCAGGGCGAGACAGGCATCGACCCTTTCAGGGGGGATTTCTTCTTTCCCGTAATAACCAGCAATGCCGCACATAAGTGGTCAGCTCCTATTTGCTTAGAGAATCACGGGGTGGCGCCTCAGATGAAAGAGGTCCGTTCCCACGTCGTTGTAGCCTGCAATTGCGGTTGGCGAGCAGTCAATCCCATGCATTTTGAGATTTTCGATGACCGACTCGTTGAAACAATGGGACTGTCCTTCGGGGTATGAGAAGAGTCGCGGGGTGAACTGCAGTTTTTCCCGTATGAGATCAAGGCAGTGCCCTATCTCGAAGTCGAGCTGCGCCGGGGTGAGGAAGCCCAGGATGGCGTGAGTGTGCGTGTGCCCCCCGACGGCGAAAAGGGGATGCGCCACCAGTTGCGCCGCCTGTTTCCAGCTCATTTTCTGGTTTAATGAATCGTCCAGCTGACGGACCCGGGGGTGACGGCATTGGTCGAATATCCCTTGAACGAAGGTCTCGAGATCCAGCCGGGGATCCTGCTTCGCCATCCGCCGGATCTCGTCAAGCACGGCAATCTTCTCCGGCGTGGTGTGGAAGGAGAGGCTTTGGGATTGCCAGGGGAGCCGTAGCCGCCCGCTGTTGGTGTGGGCGAGGCAGTATTCGATCTGGTCGATCCAGGTCATGGTGTTGTTCTCAAGGAAATCCGTTGTCAGGAAGAAGGTGGCTGGCAGATTGAGGTCGGCCAAAATCGGAGCGGCTTGAGAGACATTGTTCTCGTAGCCGTCGTCAAAGGTGATGGCGAAGGCGCGGGGCGGATAGGGGCTGCCAAGGCGATGGAGCGCGACCACCTCCTCCAGGCTCAACGCCGTGCCAGCCTCTTGGTAGCAGCGGAGGCAACGGGCGAAGTCCTCTCGGCCGAGATGTTTGCGGGTGTAGTTGCGGACGCCGTGATCCGGATTCTCGACGACTCCGTGGAAGAGCAGGATCGTGAGGCGTGTTTCCGCGAGTGTGGGCGTGGCAGTCATTGAATGGATCCCAGATGGCGTCGGAATTTCGTGTCGCAAATCTCTTTCAGCACGCCCGGCATGAACGAGTAGTAGCGGCCCTTACGGCGTTGGGGGCGGCTGAGTACGTTGCCGAAGCGCATGACCATGTCGAGCGCCGTCAGGCTGAGCTGAACGCAGAGTTCGGTGTTGATGCGTCGAAGGTGGTGGAGGCCTTCCGCGCTAATGAGATGGAGGGGGGCTTGGACGACGATTTCCCCGGCGTCGAGGCGGGGTGTGAGTCGATGGAGCGTGGTGACTAAGGCTCCGAAGTCGTTGTGGTAAATGGCCCAAAGATGGGTGTCCAGCCCTCGGTATTCTTCTGGATCGCCGCCATGTAGATTGAGAAGCCGGTCGGGGAATGCGGCGATGAGTTCAGGGCGCAGCCTGCGTGTCCCGAAGGTCAGCACTAATTCAGGCCTCGCTTCTTGAGCTGCGGCGAGGACTTCGGTAGTATCTAATGTGGCGAACTCCTGCGTAGGAGCCAGATCGGCAAAGGAAGGCGGGTGCCCGGCAAACCAGAACTCGGATTCGTGGCGATCCCGTTCGATCTCGAAGCCGGTTGCGGCCGGGAAGGGGGCCTGCAACGGGGATGTTTCCAGGAATACGGTGGCATTGTTGTCGGCGGCAACCATCTCCTTGACATAGAAGAGATGATGGAGGGTGGGGGTGGTGAGGATGAGAAGTCGCATATGTTTATTCCATCATTTCCGGCAGGAGCCAGGCACCCGCCTCGACCGGGACTTTTAGCCGTTTGCCCAAAATCCGCTTTTCCTGGCCAGGGGGAAGTCCGCCAGCGGGGCGGAGCCAGGTCAGATCCTCGAAACGCAGCCACTCCCCCGGCTGGAGAGGGTGGGCGGCGGCGATGCTGCGTCGGACGTGGGGCATGAGGGCCTTTTCTCCTGGTTGGGGCTCCTTCCTGCCAGTGCCGCGAAGGCGCTCGGCAAGTCGGATGCGCTCGACCATCTGTCGGAACTCTTCTGGCGTGGCCGAGAGTTGATGATCTCGGAAGCTCGATGCATTTTTGTCCAACGTGAAGTGCTTCTCAATGAGCCGGGCGCCAAGGGCGGTGGCCAGGACTGCCGCCTCAATGCCTAAGGTATGGTCTGAGTAGCCGATTGTGCACCCCAGCTGCCGTTCCAAGTCGAGGATCGCCCCCAGATTGGCTTCTTCGGGGGGCACAGGATAGCTCGTGACGCAGTGGAGCACCGCCAGATCTCCCATGAGCTCGGCTTCCGCCCAGACGCCCTCCAGGAATGCTTTGCTTGACCGCAAGACGGCCATGTCGGCCAAGCCGCTGGAAAGCACGACCGGCTTGCCCGTGCGAGCGACCACTTCCAGAAGCGGATAGAAGGTGTTGTCGCCGGAGGCGATCTTGTAGGCGCTAACGAGGGGGGCGAGGAAGTGGGCACTTCCCAGGTCAAAGGGAGTGGCGAGGAACAGCAGGCCGAGGGTGCTCGCCTGGTCTTTCAACTGGGCGAACTCGGCCTCGGAGAGTTCGAATTTTTTCAACTGGTCAAAGCGGGCGGGATTGGTGCGGTCCACATAGTGTTCCGTACGGAAGACCTGTACCTTGACGGCGTCGGCCCCCGCCTTGGCTGCGGCTTCCACTAAATGGCAGGCGGTGTCGAATCTTCCTTCGTGGTTGTTGCCAATTTCAGCAACAACCAAAACTTTCTGTCCCAAATCTTGGTGGTCAAGCTTCATGAATGCAACTCCGTCAACGGTGGAGGCTTCCGCTAAGGGCTAATGGATGGCTTCCATAAATGAAATAGGTTATTACCAGCTTTCAAACGGTATTGGTGGTTTGCGCTTGCAGAGGCGGTATGCGTATGTGGGTCGCCTTCATTTGGTGTGGAAATGAAGGACATATTGGCTTTGCTGGATGCGGAAACCTTCGTTTTCGTAAAGTCTCAGGGAGGGGTGATTGACAATCTGGGTGCCGACGCGCAGCAGACGCTTTTGCCGGTAATGGCACTCAGCTTGACGGAGCAGGGAGCGGGCCACACCGCGCCGCTGGTAGCGCGAATCAACGGCGATCAGATCGATGATGGCGGCTTCTTCACTCCCGAGAGTCATCAGCAGAAATCCTGCCACCTGTATCCCATCCAGCGCAACCCAAAGGCTGTCGCCGCGCCTGCCTGTGAAAAAATTGCCGACCCATTGGGCCTTGATCTCGTTGGCCGTCGCGGGATCCAGCCGGTTATCCAGATGAAAACGGCTGTAGCGAAAACCCGTGCGTGCCAATTCCCTGACTCCTGGGGCGTCAGTTGGTCGTGCGTGACGGATTTCTACAGACGGGGGGGAGGAACTCGTCACTGGTGCGTTGGGGGTCTTTTCCAGGATGATGTTAGTCTCAATCAGACGGAATCCGGCCCGCAGGAGAACATCCAGCGGCATTATTGCGTCGGTCGGAAGTTTTGCTGTGACAAAACAGGCCGCAGGTAGAACGGGCGGCGTATGGCTCCAGGACAGCATGTCTTCCGAGGACGCCTGCAAGGCGTAAGCTGGGCAACCAATGATATCCCCCAGCCACTTGTCGGGTTTGAGAAACTCCTTCAACTGGTGGCGACTCCCGGGAGCAAAGTCCTATACCACTCAACGTAGCGGGGAAGCCCGACCTCCAAGGGGAAGCGGGGTTCGTAGCCTAAAAGCTTTCGGGCCTTTTCCACGCTAAGGGTGCCGCGTTCCGGAGTGAGGTCGTCTTTGGGCAAATGCTTGATCTGCAGATTTGGGAAATAGTGCGAGAGGATTTCGCCGACCTCGGCGATGGAGCGGCTTTCTCCATAGGTCAGATTGAAAGTCTGGTTGCGGGCTTCTTCGTTAGTGATTGCGGCGATGACGCCTTGGGCCAGATCCGCGACATAAGTGAAGTCCAGACGCTCCTGCCCGGTGCCGTTGATGGTGATCTCCTTGCCCTGCAGGGCGTTTTCGATGAAGATCTGCGTGACGCGGCGGCTGACGCAGCCCTCGCCATAGAGAGCGGAGGGGCGTATGATAGTGTAGGGGAGCCCGAATACTTGGTGGTAGGCGTGGACGATCTTCTCGCCTGCGAGTTTCAAGGCCCCGTAGATGCCGATGGGGTTGCACGGTGTTTCCTCGCTGACGAACCCGTTGGGGAAATTGCCGTAGGCCATGCTTGAGGAGAAGTAAATGAAATGTTCCAGCTTTATCCCGCGGGCGCTGTCCAATGCGTTCTCCAGGGTACGCAGGCTGTGGTCAAAGGTCGAATGGGGATCTTTGTTGGACGAATTGGCGTTGGAAATGGCCGCCAAATGGACAACGTTGTGGGGGGCCAGTCGAGTCAGAAGAATGCTCAAACGGTGGTAGTCTCTTGCGTCTTCGACATACAGAGGAATGCCGGCTTGGTTGAGTAGGTCGATGCGCTGGTTCAGGATTTTCTGGTAAAGAAGGCGATTGGGGAGGGTGCACTCCACCGAGGAGTAAGTGAGCAGATGGTTGACCGCCAGTCCGTCGATGACGCTGACTTCGGCCCCTTGTTCCTTGAGGCGAAGGGCGAGGTGGTGTCCGATGAAGCCGGCTCCGCCAATTAGAACGATCCGTCTTTTCTTTAGCGCGATCATATTGCGTGCTCCTTTTGTATGGCCTGCTTGAGAATACGCAGGATCCATTCCAGGTCCTCGTCCGTCAGATGCGGCCCGACTGGCAGGGCGATGGACTGATAACTTATACGAGAGGCGTTGGGGAACCGTGAGGCGTTGAGCCCGTATTTCTCCTGGTAGTAGCGGAGCAGGGGGACTGGATGCGGATAGTAGATGCTGGTGCCGACCCCCTGACGGTTGAGTTCCCGTATGATCTCCAACCGCTTGGAAGCCAGATGATCCTTCAAGATGACGCTTAGACAATAGTAACTGCTAAGAAAGGGGCCGTGACTGGTTTCCAGCAGTTCGATCTCGTCGATATCCCGCAGCTTTTCGCGGAGCAATTGGTCGTTCCTTTGCCGTTTCGCTAGGAAGCCTGGCAGTCGTTTGAGCTGCTCGATCCCCAAGGCGCACTGTATCTCGCTTAGGCGGTAGTTGAAGCCCAGTTGCGTCACGTCGTAGAGGCCAGGGACGGTGCGTTCCGCGACCGTGCGGTCTAAGCCGAAGGCTTTCAGGCGTTTGACTTTTTCCACCAAATCAGGATTTTTCGACAAGACCATGCCGCCTTCAGCCGTGGTGATGTGCTTGACCGGATAGAAGCTGAAGCAGCCTGCGTCACCATGAAGCCCCGCATGCACTCCTTGATACCGCATGCCCAAGGCGAGGGCGCAGTCCTCCAGCACGAGAATATTGCGCCGTGTGGCGAGAGCCATTAGGCGATCCATCGCCACGGGCATTCCGAGGAAATGCACGATGGCGATGGCTTTGGTGCGGGGGGTGATCGCTTCCTCAAGGTGATCGAGGTCGATGTTGCCGGTTGTCCGGTCGCAATCGACGAAGACGGGTTTTGCGCCGGCCAGTTCCACCGCATGGGCGGTGGCGACGTGGGTCTGGGCGGGAACGATGACTTCGTCGCCAGGACCGATCTGCAAGGCGAAATAGATCAAATGCATGGCCGCCGTGCAGTTGGAGACCGTTGTCGCATGGCCCCCCCCCGCATAGGAGCTGAAAGCCGCTTCAAACTCGTGCGACCTCGGCCCATGGGCCAGAACCGTTCCGGCAAGGACCTCCAGAACCGCCTGTTTCTCTTCGTTGCCAATCAGAGGTTTGCCAAACGGGATTGTACGCATGTTCCCTCTCCTATAATTCTGGGACTTGGACCGGCCGGCCTTCCACGCAGGACTGGTCTATTGAAAAACACGTGGCCATGACCTGGAAAATCGCCTCCGGACTCACGGGAGGTTCGTCACGGTCAAGGATCGATTCAACAAACTGATACACCAACGCTGTCTTGTCCGCCACAGGATAAGGGATCGATATAGGCGTGGGAGCGACGGTTGGGTCGCGCGAGAGGAGCAGCTCTCCCGCGCCTGGGGTATTGCGGAAAGTCGCCCGGGTTCCTTAGAGGCAAAGTTCGTGGAAATGAGGACAGACCCCGCCAAAATTACAGGTCAGTCGTCCGACCATTCCGCTTTCGAATTTCAGGAGTGCTGCCACCAGGTCAGGATACCGGAAGGCCGAGCCTTGCGTGACTTTATGGTTTCCATACGCCATGACTTCGGCTACCTTGTCGCCACTAAGCCATTGGAAGAGGTCCAGCAAGTGTACGCCACCTCCAAGAACGATGGAGTAGAAGGGCAACCGACCCCGCCACCCCTGAGTCAGTTTTTCAATTCGGCCGTAGTCATAGGCCCCTTCCAGGTAAAACGGGGTGCCAAATAGCCCGTCTTTTAGCTGTTGGCGAAGCCATTGGAAGCGCGGACTGTTCCGGAGCAGAAGATTGCTTGAAAACCTGAGGGCTGGTTTTTCTCGGAGTTTCGCACGGATGGCGGCGGCCTCGTGGGCGAAAAGGCAAACTGGCTTTTCCACGAAGACGTGTTTATCGTTGTCCAACGCTAAGATGATTTGTTCAAAATGGGCATCGTCGTAACTGGCGATGGAGATCACGTCCAACTGCGGATCCCGAAGTAGCGTCATCGCATTGGTGGTGAGCGTGGCCTGCGGAAAGAGTTCCTGCGCGGTTTTGAGCTTTTCGGAGTCGAGATCGCACAAGGAGCGCAGTTCCACCTCGGGGTGCCGGGAGTATGCTTCGGCATGCCGTTGCCCCACGCCAAGCCCTATGACACCAGCGCGGATCATGGCGCGTCTCCCAGGGGAAGCCGTCGCTTCATGGACAGCACCTCCTGCCAATGGTAACTCCAGGCTGGTCGATCCATGAGGCGGAGAAGCTCTTTTGCGGCTTCCAGATGCGCGAAGGTGTCCACCTGCAACTCTTCTGCGCTGTAATCCGCAGGTGCGAGGAAATTGAGAAGTCCTGGAAGAGGCGCATGCCGATAGAAATAGCGGGTGACATGGTCAAAATCCTCGGGTTCGTTGAAGTCGGCCATGGCGCATGCGAGAAACTCCCTGTCTATCACCTCCACGGACTGCCCTTTGGGGTAGCTGCGAGGGCACACGTTCGTGACCAGACGTGTTTCCCCGGAACGAAAAAGGGACAAGCCATGGCGCACCAGTTGAGGGTCTATAAAGAGGCTGTCAGCGCAGACGCGGATAAAAGGATCGAATCCCGCATGGGCCGCTGCTTCCACAAGGCGCTTGGCGACGTTTTCCAGGTCGCCGCGGTAGACGGGATAGCCTTTCAGGCGGCAATACTCGGCGATCGGGGTGTCGCTTTCCTCGGAAGAGGTGGCGACAAGCAACGGCACCGCTAACGTGGTCAGCCGGTCGAGCAGGTGCTGCAAAAGTGGGCGGTCGCCGACTTGAACGAGAACTTTTCCCGGAAGGCGGCGCGATGAAAGCCGGGCTTGAATGATAATCCCGGCTTTCACTTCACACCTGCAAGGCAGTGCCATCTACCGTGTGGTGAAGCGACAGGGAGATTGTTGAGCATACGCATGAGCGAGAAACTTACTCCTCAAGTAGAGCTGATCCGTATTGCCGAGCGAATTCCCGGCCGAGACGCGAGCCGACACCTGGATGCAAATCCAACTCCCGTTCCCAAATTGACGCGGCCTTCTGGGCCCGCCGCGAGTCTTCCTCGTCATACAGGGGAGTCCCCAGGACGCGCGCGTACATCTCCTCGACGGCGTCTTGGATTTCCTCGGACGTGTTGTCGTGGATCGTCAGGCCGGCTTGGACGTATTGCTCCATGCGGCTGAAGTTCCAGCAACCAGCCCGTTGTTGATCCCGGAAGCTCAGGAGGCGGTTTTCCTTGTCAAAGATCAGCTTCGGAATGAAAATGTCCTTTGTTAGGGCGCAGGTGAAGGGCACCACGTTCAAATGGCACGACCGGACTCCGAAGAGCGTGGCCACATGGCTCATACCGGAGTTGGTCCCGACAAGAAACGTGCAGGATCCGCAAAGGAAGATGTCCAGAAAATCGGATTTGAAATGCGTATGGGGATAGTCGATCATGCCGTCAAGGGGGGGAAAGGGTTTCATGCTGGCATCGCCAAGTCGGACAACCTTGACTCCTTTGTCTATGAGGGATCGTATGGCGGGGAGATAGCTGTTGATATCCACGTCGCGGTAGGAATGGTAGGTCAATCTTGGCTTGAATCCCCCCTCGCGGGCATGCAGACAGACGAACCCGTCGTCTTTGTCTATCCCCATTTCCCGGAGGAGTTCTTCTCCGTGGGCGATCTCATCGGGGGTAAAGTGGAGGAGAGGATTGTCGTGCAATGCCAGGGCTCTCCGATAGGAGCGCTGGAGATTGTCCGCACCGTTGAAATAGTCGCATTTGATGACCTGGTTGGAGAAGTTGAAACTAATGTTCTGGCAGATTGCCTGCCAGCGATAGGATATGTTGATGCAGGAGAACTCTCGACGCCAAAGAGTGTCGAGGAACGGGTTAACCGACACGCTGCGATTCAACAGAATGATTTGCTTCTTGGCTTTCGGAGCCGTCAGGTTTTCGCGGATGGCTCGCTCTGGCTCCACTGAAAGGTGTCCGATCGCCCCGTTGTTGAGGCACAGAACCAATTCCGTGCGTGAGAGCTTCAACAATCTCGCCAGGCAAGGCAAGAGCAACAGACGAAGCGCAAGTCGCCAGAGTGCATGCTCGCCTTGCGTTAAGAGGTCTTCGACCCGCTGCAGCTTGTCGTGTAGACGGCACAGAGGACCATACAGCTCTCTTGCGCGCAGGTGGCACTGGAGGCGGGACTGGAATAAAAACAGATGATGACGGGCGGTGGTTAGCATGGATTAGAGGTGTTTCTTGGGATAGGGGCCAAGCGGCAACCCCTCGTAGAGGTCGATGAGAGGTAGTTGCGTGCTCCAAAGCTCCCGTGCGTGCGTGCGCATCGTCTCCTTCAGGGTGGTGTCGCTAGAAAGTATAACCCGATCAACCTCGTCCGCAGCCAGCTGTGATGGTCTAATGGGCACTTGCCCCCAGACGCGCTGGCCGTGCTCCTGCGCATTGTCGTCAAGCACCGCGACGACATCGATTCGTCGCGGGGGGAAGGACAGGATGACGCTTTCCAGCCAGTGGGTGTGTTTGCCGGCGCCATACAGAGCCTCTCCAAGGGCTATCATATTTGCATCATTATC
>CAYTFM010000081.1:24680-29504 GCA_964436735.1 uncultured Victivallales bacterium
CAGAGCGACCCTGACTCGTTCCGGAGCAGGCTTTTCCAGTGATTGCCAAATCCGCATGATATGTGATTTGACCAGGGCTTCTGTGAGCTCGTCACCACTGATGGCGGGTATGCCGGTCAGAAATTTCAGCACTCGTTTGATTGCCACAAAAAGGATGGCAACCGTCACCGCGGCCACAATTGCGATAGTGGCAATCGGGTGCTCGGCGGCGGTGATGCAAAAGGGAAGCGGCAGTGTCAAAACTAATTCCTTTTTCTTTGGAGGAGGTTCAGCAGGCATCGAGGCAGTTGCCGTGAGAAGCTATCCTCCGCCTGATAGGGGAAGAGGCAGACGGCCACAGCCTCCGGCAGAGAGTCGGCGTGGTAGGGGGGTGCCAAACGGAGTTGCAAGGCGGCGGCAGCGGTCGGTTCGAGGATCCAGCTTGCTAACAGCGTCTCGGTGAAGGAGAGGGCGTTTGCTGGCCGATTCATGGCTATGCTCAGGCATATGGCAAAGATGAATGTCCAGGAAGCGTGCCAGTTATAGGGAAGGGTCAGGTTGCCGATGGCTTCCTGGACGTTGGCGAGCAACGCCTCCGGGAAGCCTTCATCTCTATCCAAGGCGGTCTGGACGGCGTAGAGTAGCGTTAGGGGGTGATGTGCCGGCAGGTCCTGGGATAAGAGATTAAGTTCCAAAAGTTGCTTCGACTCGGCCGATTTCCCCCTGACCCAAAGGCTTAACGCCACGTCAAAAACGAAACTCCAATGGGCGCCACTGTCAAGAGGAATGGTGCGGAAAAGCTCTATGCTTTCGTCGATTCGACCGCGTTCGCGAAGAAAAAACGCTTTCCAATAAAGGGTGGCACCAAGATTCTTTTGCGCAGGGGAAAGGCACTCCCAGATCTCAACGCATTGATCAATTTTCCCGAGCTTGAAAAGAGGGAGAAATGTGTAGACGGGACTGAACGCCTCCGAGAGGTTCTCCTTCATCTCTTCGCAGACGCTGAGAGCTCCGGAGATATCCCAGTTGGCCGTCCTGTAAAGAAGTCTGGCCAGGTGATAGGGGAATGAGGTGCGGAATAGACGGTGGCGGGACTCCAGATCACCAAGAAGACGCTCCGCTTTGTCCCTCATGGAAAGCTGCACTGTGCATACCGTATATTCGGCAAGCGCGCTTTGCGACAGAGAGGAGGGGGCTACGGTCAACAGCAGCTTCCGCGCAAGCTTCCCCTCGGCTTTCGACGCGAAGAGAGAGGCGAAATGTAAGAAGCAGTCATTACTGCTATAGCTCTTGGGAGGCAGTGTCCGCAGCAGTTTGCTGCTGTCTTCTTCGGAACCGATTCGGAGCCATTCCTCCATACTGAGTTTAGCAGGGTTCCTGATTCTTAGCAGATGGGTTAACGCGTCAATTCGTTTATGTTTCGCATATAGAAAGGTAAGGCGTAGCAGCATTTCACTCGACAGCCGTCCTGCCTTCTCATCGATGTGAAACCATTCAAGTGCCTGGGCGCTTAGTCCCTCCATGCGAAAGAGCTCCCAGCCGGCGAGTGCGTGTGCGTCAGAGAGCGTGGGGTGGCGTGAATACGTGCGGGTGATGAGTTCTTGTGCCCCGTCGGCGTCACCGATTATAGCGAGGAAGACTGCTTGTTGTATTGTTTGCTCCGGCGTCAGCAGATCGAGTGCCACCATTTTGGCCAGAGCGGCAATTTTCTCTTTGCGCGCCACCTCGTGTTTTGCATTATCCTTGAGAATTTGCCAGATCAGTCCGTGGATGATGGTACAACTGGGGCGAGCTATCTTGCCGAAGAGCAGCTCGAGTTTGTCGATGGATGTGGACTTCTTCAACACCATGGAGAATTCCAGTATTGCCTGGGTGTCTTCCGGTAGCGTATCCTGGCGCATCATGTTGGCACTGCCCAATAACGCAAGGGCATTTCCCTGGATTAGTTTGGCTACCTGCTGATCGTTGATTATGGAAATGACTGAGGTCATTGCGGTAGTTTGGTTGCGGAGAGTTTCCCCAAATGCGCCACTCTGAGGCTCTTCCTCTGCAATCCATATTTATTTTAAAGTGTCATGTTTGTTGTCTGTGGTCTTGGGAATCAAAAACACGTGCCAATTCCGATTTAGACTGGAAGTTCAAGGCGTGCCAAGCGGGAAACAGCCAGTCAGGGTTGTTCTGCATGCGTTCGGCGATATGCAATAAGATTTGAGAGGTGAGAGCCATCGGCGATATATCCTGTTGTATATCGAGTATGTTTTGAGAAAGGGAGAAGATATAATCGGCGAGGGCGTGTTCTTCTGTCGGGGAGAGCTGGCTTCTATGGCGGGGCACTTTAGTTTCACTATCGAAAAAGGTCGTTGCGATTGTGCGGAAAGCGGCAAGAAGACTGAGAGGCGTCAAGACGTTTTTATCCTTGCACCGCATAACTGGAGTTCCCCCGCTAGCCATTATTTCAAACAATCGCTGATGAGGTCCCTCCTGCGAGTTCAAATGAAGGCAAAAGCGAGCCGCCTGGAAGGCGAGCGAGAGCTCTTCGCCATGTTCAAGTGGGCCTTGGTCGTATGGGGCCAGGCTGGCGTGCCGACGCCATTCTCGTCCATGAAGGTGCATACGAAATCCCGGGGTGCGTTGCGCATGTTCATCGAGCCACTCAAGAACGACATAGCGATACACCAGATCGTTCAACTGCCAAAAGAGACGCTGGATGGGGGTGTCACGGAGATCGGCGGAGAGAGCTGCGAGTGCTGCGGAAAATTCCTCAGAATCCGTTAAAAAAAGTTTGAGCGAAAGAGTGTCAGTGAAGGTTCTCCCCTCCCGATAGGCCGTCCACAGCATGTCGTGGATATCCATGAGGAGTTTGCGGGTGAACCCGAGCGGTTCGAGGGGGGGGAGGAGGTCTTCCTCGACTACATCCTCGGTCGGTTTACCACGGTTCGAGGCGAACATCACGTCGCAGCCGTACTTCGCCTTCTGCTCACCGGTGAGTTCGCGCGGATGGAAGATATCGGTGGTGGCGATCATCTGGCAGGGGGAGAGCGGTCGCTCGGGGTACCCGTATTGCTTCAACTGGTCGACGTAGCCGATGATCAAGTCGCGCCTTCGGAAGTTATTTCCGCTGTCGGTTAGGGTTTGATTTATTGGCACGGTTTCGCTTTGTGTTTGACTTTACACCAGTTGACGAGGCGCGGAAATAACTTTAGCAAAACGGCAGGGCTGTTTTGCGGGCCGAGTATGTCTGCTCTATCGAAAACTCAATCGTGGTGATCCTGTAAAGCATGTCAAAAAAAACGAGTTCCTATACAAGCAAGTTTAGCCTTGGCGTCGCGTCGAGCTATGGTGATACACGAAGGGCTGCGGCACCGGACCTGCCTGCAGCCGATGTCTCTTCAGGACGGATAGATTCGGCATGCCAGCCAAGAGGCAGGAGATCGTCTTGTAAAAATGCTCAACGCCTAAAAGTTTTGGACGCAACGTCTCGCCAGTCACTATTGGCAGGTCAGGAAGGTTCTTGTTCATGGTATCTCCTTGCGGATTCGGTCGTAAATTTCTACGGTGCCATACTTCTCGCATAGCATTTTAAAATCTGGGGCGGCGACATTGAGTGAGTTTGCTTCAATGAGTGAGAGCAGGTCGTTAAAGTCCTTGTTGCCGCGTCGAGTCTCGTTATAGCGTACCGCATGAAGTTTGGTCCCTATGAGGATGTCGAGTGAGACGCAAAGAAACTCCGCTCCGCTCAGGCTGTGAGTCACGCCATTTTGCCAAATGGCGGCGACAGTGTCAGAGGTGGCGAATACCGTGTCGATATCCAAGATTGCGGGACAGGGGTTCCTGAATTTCGCATATTGCGCATTTTTGAAAACCATAGCATACTCAAGTTCGGCAAGCAGTGAGGCGAATCTTGGTAAATCTTCTTCGGCTAAGAGGAAGTCCATATCGAGCGTCAATCTCTCCACACCATAAACGGGTAGGACAAAACCGCCGAACAAGGGGGCGCGGATCCCCGATGCGGACAGTTTCGCCGAAAGAGCCTTCAGGCATGTTTCAAAATCGGTCATAACTCACTCGATTAAAATTCCGGACAACGATCTGGAATTTTAAGTTGCGGATGGAAGATATCCGTGTTCACGATCATCGGACAGGGGACGAGGCGCTCCTCAGGATAGCCGTATTGCTTGAGCTGATCGACGTAGCCGATGATCACGTCGCGCCCCAGTCGACGCGGAGTCGCGGCCGTGCTATGAGTCGATTCCCTGTACACCAGTGTCCTGGCTAGAGGGCGAACGGATCGCCTTGTATATCGCAAACAGACGGGGCCGGTTTGCGGGCTAACGGGGGTTCGACTTGAAAACAGGATTGACAAGATGGTCGTTGCGTCTCGCCGAGTTATTCATTGGCTTTGTCCACGCGCCGCCCTCTCACTTGCAGGGAGGGCAAGTTAACGCACTAACATTGAAGTGGCGGCCCCTATAGTCTACAACTGAAACTTAACTTGATCGTTTAGGGAAATTGTATTTTGACAGGATTTACAGGATTGGCATGATAGGGTCGTTTTATCCTGACCATCCTGTTATCCTGATCTAAATGTCTTTAGTCTCCCCGCGGCGGGTTAAGTGTATTTTGCGCAATAAGTATGTCAGGGCGTAGGGACGGTTGAGGGTGTGAATGGTGAATGTTGGAGGGCGAACCTTGTGTGAGCCGCGATTGTTGACGGCTCGGATTAACCTCGCCCTCCAAAGTGCCAGGGGCCTCACCTGCGCCAGTTTCTAACCCCATGAACAAACGATCACAAAACCAAAGTGCGCCCACAGGAGCGCGGCGAAGCCGGACGCTTCCTGCGTCATT
>CAYTFM010000082.1:0-29448 GCA_964436735.1 uncultured Victivallales bacterium
ACCGGGACGACCACGCCGGGAAACTTCGCCGCGACGGCGGCGCGCAACTCGTCGTGGGTGATCGACTCCACAAGGGTTTCCACGCCGCGGACCGGCAACGAGTTGTCATGATACACCACCAGTTTGCCGTCGCAGGTGGCCCGGATGTCAGTCTCAATTCCCGTGAGCCAGCGGCCGCATTCGGGATGCGCGACCGCAGCGGCGAACGCCGGGATGGTGTTCGCATGAGATTTCTTCCAATCCCCCATGTGCGCCACGAACTTCATACTCATTCCTCCCATACTATTTTTTATTGTGGAGCTGACTGAACAAATCACTTAACTCACCCAGATTCCGTACCACAAGATCCGGCTCGCATCCATCCCGCCCCGCCGACGAGCAATGCCCTGTCGGATTGATATGGGCGGATCGCGCGCCCGACGCGTTCGCCATCGCGATGTCGGTATCCAGGCGGTCGCCCACCATGAGCGTCTGCCACGGTTTGACGCCAACGGCCGCGATGGCGGCGTTCAGCATGGCGGGAGAGGGTTTGCCAAGAATCACACTTTGTTTCCCCGTCGCCCGCTCAAGGCAGGCGGTGATGCACCCGCAGTCGATCAACAGCGTCGGTTGATCGCTGGGACAGAGGCGGTCAGGGTGAGTGGACAGGAAGGGACGCCCTTGTGCTATCCAATGCCCTGCTGTGCATAGCCGAGCGTACACGGGCTCGTTGTCAAACCCCACGAGGACGGCGTCCGGCGACTCGTCGACGTCCTCGAAACCGAGCCGTGACAGCTCGAGCCGCATGCTCTCGGTACCGAGCGAGAAAAGCCGCCGCGCGCCAGGAAGTTTTTTGCTCAGATAATCGGCCGCGTTGAGCGTGGAGGTATACAGCTCCTCCCGTGAGATGCGAAGCCCCATGGCGGCAAAATGCCTGACGTGGGCATCGACGCTCCGCGAGGAATTGTTGGTGAGGAATGTGTGCCCTATCTTTCTCTCATCCAGCATCTGCAGGAATGGCTTTGTGCAGTCATAGAGCCTTCCCCCCTCGCAGATGGTGCCGTCCATGTCGAGGAGCACATGCCGCACGTCCGCCAAAATATCCAAGGCACTCATAGCGAGTTCCATTTTCAACGTCCTCCCCGCTTTATAATGGATTCAACGCTGTCCATCGCGCCGAGACAGAAAAGGAGATCAAGGACGCACACGCGCTGGCGAATGTCGACGGCATGCCTCGCGGCGAAAAGGGCGTCCTCGGTGGAAAGCCCCAACTCCGCGGGCGTGGATGGCAACTCATGCCGCGTGTAGACCGCCTCGATCCTGTCCGCCTGGCCAAGCAGCCAAGCGACAACCTCGGCGCAGGAGCCGGAGGAGATGAAGTTCATTCGCTCGCCGCAGGACTCCAGAAGCTCGATCTTGTCAACGATTGAACGCGAGACGTCGACACCAAGAGCGGACCAGTCGGCGACATGCGAGGAATAGACTGTGCGCATGGCGGCGAAATCGAGGCGACCTCCGGAGACGAAGCCCTCCGCAAGCCGTTTGTAGGCGTTGATGATTGTCTTGGCGCCAAAGGCCACTTGAAGCCCGTGGTAGGAGGGCGCATGGCCGTGGAGCGCGTAGCCGCGCATCTCCATCGCATGCGAGATGTAGTGCTCGCCGCAGGAGGCGACCGCCGAGGATCCAGTCGCCTGCATGGCAGTTCCCGTCGCCAGCAGGACACGCATCAGGCGCTCGATGAGAGCTTTCGAGCGGAGCTCCTCGTTCTCAGCCACCGCGAGCAGCTCGAGGATCTCCTCCTCAAGCATACCGATGGCCTCGGCGCAGCAGTATTCATCTCTGACGATTTCATTGATACGCCACTCGGCAAGAGAGGTGAATTTGCCAAGAGCATCGCCAAGTCCGGCTCTAACCATCTTGTCTGGCGCGCTCATAATGATCTCCGTGTCGGAGAAGACAGCCAGCGGAGGGCGAAGGTCGTTGAACGGCTTCTTCATACCGTCGGAGAGCAGCGCCGCATTGGCCGACAGGTACCCATCCATCGATGGCGCCGTCGGCACACATATATAGGGAATGTGCATGTCGGTGGCGGCGACCTTGACCAGATCATTAATGACGCCGGAACCGACAGCCAGAATCAACGCGGGGAGTGCCGCCTTCAACTCCGCCTCTAGTTCCGCAAGCGAGTTCATGTCGGCGGGCAGATCACCGTGGGACGCCTTGAAGACGAACTCGCGGAAAGGCAGGTGACCAAGAGTTGCGCGCACACTCGCCCCTGCGACGTCGTGGGTGTTTCTGTCATAGACCGCCAGAATGCCTCCGCCTTCGGGAATCGAGGACTTCAGGAAATCGCCGAGTTGCGCAAGGGCCCCCTGCCCCGCCTCAATGCGGCGGGTCGCAATGGTATGCGTCCTGCCGCACCCACAGCAAAAGGAGTTTCCCGGAAGCCATGCGGTGCTGAAGTTCACTTGGCGGCGCGCTCCTTCACATGCGCCTTCACGATGTCCGGCGCATTGCTGGTCACAATCGAAAGCCCCTTAATGGAAAGACATTTCTCCAGAGTGGGAACGTCATCGACACACCAGGCTCCCGCGATGATGCCGATGTCCTCATAGAAGGAGACCAGCTCAAGCGATTTCCGGAAGGCGAGAATCGTGTTCTCCGGATATTTCGTAGACCATCCGCGATGCCCCATCAGCAACATGTCAGTATCCTCTTTCATTTGTTTTTGTGAATAGTGAATCGTGATTGGTGAATGGCGGAGTAAACTATTCACAATCCGCTATTCACCATTCACCTTGAATTTCAGGCGCATCTATTCAGCATCCCGCGTCAACACCACGTTCACGCCTGAGCCTTCGAAGTCGGCGATGACGATGTCGCCCGTGTTGAAGCGCGCCGTGGCTTCAGTCGCGTAGATGGCCTTGAGAAGCGGGAAGACGAGGTCGCGCCGTATTGGTTTGTCGGTCCTGACCGGAGCGTAGGGCAAGGACTCGGAGGCGGTCCTCACAACGGCGGTGACGACGCGCTTCGGATCCGTCATCTCGGCAATCCCATACAGGCGTCCCCGCTCGCATTTGTGCCCTTCAACACGCCACTCTCCCGAGACATTCTCGACGGCAAGTCGGCATCCGGCGGGACAGACGATGCAGGTCATTGATTTTGCACTCATATCCGCGGCCCCCCCGATATAACGGAAAACTCAAGCGGCGGCGGTTCCCCCTTCTCCGAGGTGGGAATGCGATTCTCCGGGATGTCCACCGTGATCATCTCGGAGGGCCTGGCGAAGCGCAGCGTCTTGGATATGATTGGTTCCCCTCCGAGGGTGGCGGAAAGCGTGGCGCCGTCCATGGGCGCCAGCACGCGCATCGAGAAACGCTGCGCGGAGCCGGGCACATATTTCGACGGCGAAACGTACTTGAGGTTCGCCCCCGCGGCGACCGCGCCTTCCCGTCGCCGCTTCGTGGAAGTCTCTGGCACTTCAAGATATGCGCTGACGGCCGCGCCGCAGCGCGTCGCCTCGTCGGAGACATGGTCGACGAGATCGTGGACATGCAGGACGTTGCCGCAGGCGAAGACGCCGGGGACGTTCGTCATCAGCGCGGAGTCGACGACCGGGCCGCCCGTCGCCAACGAGAGACTCACTCCCATTGTCTTCGATAGTTCGTTCTCGGGGATGAGTCCCACGGAAAGCAGGACGGTGTCACAGTCGATGGTGTCCGCTTTGGAGAGGTCAGGCGCGCCGTCCACCAAGGGAGCGATCTCCACGCGCTCGACGCGGTTGGTACCGGCAATCCTCGTCACCGCATGAGAGAGCTTCAGCGGAATGCCGTAGTCGTCGAGGCATTGGGCGATGTTGCGCGCCAGCCCGGATGGGTAGGGCAGTATCTCGACGACGGCCAGGACTTTAGCCCCCGTCCACGTTAGGCGGCGCGCCATGATGAGCCCGATGTCGCCCGAGCCGATGATCACGGCTCGCTTCCCCGTCAGGCATCCCTCGAGGTTCAGCAACCGCTGCGCCAAGCCGGCGGTCATCACGCCCGCAGGACGCGTCCCCGGTATGCCGGTGTTGCCCCGGTTCCGCTCCCGACTGCCCATCGCGAGGACAATGGCCTTAGCCGTGATCCTCGACGCGCCTTCCGCTTTGGAGCAGACCTCGAGGATCTTCGCGCCGCCCTCGTCCGACATGCCAAGAACCGTCGTGCCGCACAGAGCGTCGACGTTCAACTTCCTGATCTCCGTGATGTCGCGTCCCGCATACTCCGGCCCGCTGAGTTCCTCCTTGAAGCGGTGAAGCCCGAACCCCGTGTGGATGCACTGCTGCAGTATCCCGCCCAGATGCGGCTCGCGTTCGAGGATCAGCGGTTTGAAGCCCCGCTTCGCCACCTCGGCCGCGGCCGCCATTCCTGCCGCCCCGCCGCCAATCACCGCCACATCGCATGATAGCTCATTCATGGTCAAACACCTCCGCCGAAATCCTGCCGACCACCAGGCCACTGCCCGCGCCCCGCTTGGTGATCGCCTCGAGCGGGAGCCCCGTCTCGCGGGAGATGATCCGCATGACCTTGAACGAACAGAAGCCGCCCTGGCAGCGCCCCATCCCGGCCCGCGTGTAGAACTTGACTCCGTCGAGCGTGCGATGTCCCTTCCTGACGGCATCGACGATCTCGGCCTCGGAAACCTGCTCGCAGCGGCAGACGATATTGGCGAACGCCGGATCCTCCGCCGCAAGGGCATCTATCTGCTCGATGGGCATGCCGTAGATGCGCGGATGGGGTTTGATGTAGGGATCGAACGAGACCTTCTCCCTCACCTCCATGCCGTCGCGCTTCAAAATGTCCTTGAGCTCCTCGGCCACCGCAGGCGCCGCCGTGAGCCCCGGGGACTGTATCCCGGCGGCGTGCACGAGCCCCGGTGCGATCATTGACGGGCAAATCATGAAGTCGTCGCCCTCCACCGTCGGACGCATCCCCGAGAACGCCGTGATGATGTCCCGCCGGGAAACGCCCGAGATAATGTTGCCGGCGTTGCCGAATATCCGCTCAAGATTACCGGAGGTGGTCGACGTGTCGGTCTTGCTCTCGCACATCTCCGCCGTCGGCCCCAGCATGACCGTGCCCTCCACGGTCGGAATCACCAGCATGCCTTTGGATTCGCCCGATGGCACCGGAAAAATCACATGCGCCGGACAGGCCGGCGTGTTGCGGTCCAGCAGATATTCCTCACCCCGCCGAGGCTTGATGATGAACTTCTCGGCGTTGAAAACCGTCGATATCGCGTCGGCGTGAAGCCCGGCCGCGTTGACCACCCGTCGGGCGAGGATCGACCGACCATCTTCGGCATGGATGCGCCAGCATGACGCCTCGCGCTCGGCGGCGGTGACGCTGAACGATGTCAGCAGCTCAACGCCATTCTTCCGCGCCGACTCCACCAACGAGAAGACAAAACGATACGGCTCCACGACCCCGCCGGTCGGTGCGAAAAGGCCACCTGCGACGTCCTTGTTCAACTTCGGTTCCAGCGACATGATTCTGTCATGACCGCACAGCTCGATGTTCGGAACACCGTTGCGGACTCCCTGTTCGAACATGCGGCGGACCGTTTTCATCTCCTCGCTCGAAAACGCCACCATGAGTATGCCGATGCGCTTGAACGGGAAACCAAGCTCAAGCTTCAGCTTCTCGAACATCAGGTTGCCGCGCAGCTCAAGCCGCGCCTTCAGCGTCTTCGAGGCGTCGTGGTGAAACCCCGCATGCACGATTCCCGAATTCGCCTTGGAGACGCCGAAGCCGACATCCACCTCCTTGTCGAGCAGAGCGACGTCCAGTTCATATGCGGACAGCAACCGCGCGAGTGCCGATCCCGTCACGCCGGCGCCGATTATCGCCACATCCTTTACCGAGTCAGCCATGGGAGCCTTCCGTCATGTTTCATTAAATGTTTCATTTAAATAAACTTTAACAAATACACCGTCTCTTGTCAAGAGGCCTTACGCGAAAAAACAAGAGAAGGTGAGGATGTCTTGAATGGCTGATCGCCTACTTCACCGAGGCGAACCGTATGTGCATCGGCGTCCTCGAAACCGCGGGCACCCCGTGGATTGTGCGTCGAGTCACCTCCCCCGCCGGACTGGCGACATGGGGGGAAAACGGCTTCGACAACCTCCGCTGACAAAACCGGTACCGCCTCCTCCCTGGCCGTTGAATTCGGTTGAATTCTCGTCTACCTTTAGCTTAAAGGACGGTTGCACCCACTCCTGCAAGATTCACCTATGGATGTCGACACCATATTGCGCGGCATGAACGATCGTGGCGTTCAGAGCCTGCTGATTGGCGGGATGAATTTCCTGCTGCGTCACGAGCCTGTTCTCACCTTCGATGTTGATCTGTGGATCGAAGACAGCATCGAAAACAGAATCCGCACCGAACAAGCCCTCGCCGACTTGCATGCCGAATGGGGAGCGGACGACTCCGACTGGCGCCCTGCCGCCGCACGCGCTCAGGGCTGGTTAGACGCGCAAACCATTTTCTGCCTTACAAGCCCCGCCGGCGCCATTGACATATTCCGCGCAGTGGCAGGATTGGGGACATGGCAGGAGTCAAGACAGCGGGGACTCTCATGCAAGACTGCAGCAGGGACAGCGTATGTGGCGTTATCCGATGAGGATATGCTGCGATCCCAGATGGCTCTTCCTGCCGACGAACAAAAGATCGAGCGGGTGCGTTTCCTCCGAAGATTGCTTCAAGAAAAATCATAATTGAACGTATACAAAGGCCAGAATTGAGCAACGACACCACATTCAAACATGACGAGGAGCTTAAACGCTCGCGCAACTGGAACCCCGAGGAGCGGTGGCGTGTCATCCAGCAGACGATCACGTGGGCGGAGACCCAGGCGACAGTCCGCCGAAACTCCCCCTGCGAGAGAATCAAGGAACAGAAACGCAAGCTCGAGTCATATGCGAGAAGCAAAGTCAATCCGACATGACATCGCAATATTACGATCCCACGACACTATACAGGAGTGACAGTGCGACTCACTCCCCGACAAACAATGATCTGTCATTCAAAATCAGAGATCTGACGGAAAAACTTGAAAAACGCTCAAAAGGAAATCCAGAAAACGCCGTGCGAAAATGGGCGCACTGAACACCAAGGGGCGCGCGAATGGCTATGAAGTGAGGCGCGGCACCCTCCGCGCCAACCGTCTTTGCGATCTTTTGGAGAATGGCGCAAAAGAAAACGCGCCCCTCCATGGGAGACTATTCCGCATGTTTGCCCTGGGGCGTCGAACCGCCGCACTCAAAACAGTTGACTCACTCACAAGCTCATTAACATCATAAGTGGCACCAAGAAATTAGCACCTGTGGTTTAGCTTAAACAAGGAGACGCAACATGCGCATGCGTTCGCCCGAGTCCGCCGTCCAATCCAACAACCGCTCCGCCATCCCGCTCATAGCGCTCGGTGCGCTTCTGGTCGTCGCGGTCGTCGGCTGCCAGGGGCTGTCGCTGGGGAAATCGCCCGATTGCGTCCTGGCGCGGGACGGCGCCACGCCCTACGTCATCACGCTGGCCCGCGCCGCCACGCCGCCGGAACGACACGCGGCGGAGGAGTTGGCGAGTTTCCTTGCGCAGGTGACCGGCGCGGCCTTTCCAATCAAGACGCCGGAGGACGCGGGCACCGCGCCGCGGATCGCGGTCGGCCCCGCTGCGGCCAAAGCCCTGGATCCCTCGCTGTCTCTTGACGGACTCGGAGCGGATGGCATCATCATCCATGAGTCGGCGTCCGAGAAATCGGGGGCAAGCCTCATCCTCACTGGCGGCCGCGGCGCGCCGCGTGGCACGCTGTACGCGGTCTACACCTTCCTCGAGGACCAGGTCGGCGTCCGCTGGTGGTCGCGCGGTGAAAGCTTCATTCCCAAGAAGCTGACGCTCGCCATCGCCGGCGGGCTGGATGTCCGCTATGTTCCGCCGCTGGAGCGCCGCGACCAGTGCTATGTGGAGGGGCTTGACAAGGACTGGTCCGTCCGCATGAAATACAACGGCTGGTGCGGCCCCGGCAACGACGCGGCCCGCGGCTACTCCATGATGTACGCCGGGCCAATGTGCCATACCTTCTATCCACTGGTTCCGCCTCAAGAGCACTTCGAGAAACATCCCGAATGGTATTCGGAAATCAACGGCAAACGCGTCACCGAAGGCGGACAGCTCTGCTTGACGAACCCGGAGCTGACCCAGTTCGTCATCGAGCGCGTCAAGCAATGGCTGAAGGAGAATCCACAAGCGGCCTATGTGTCCGTGACGCAAAACGACTGGCGCGGCTGGTGCACCTGCGCGAAGTGCAAGGCCGTGGACGACGAGGAGGGCGGACAATCCGGCACGATGATCCGCTTCGTCAACGCCGTGGCCGAGGCGATCGAGAAGGACTACCCGAACGTGGCGGTCGACACCTTCGCCTATCAGTACACCCGCTCACCGCCGAAAATCGTGAAACCGCGCAAGAACGTGGTGGTACGCCTCTGCAGCATCGAATGCGACTTCGCGCATCCGCTGGAGGATGAGCGGAACAAGGCGTTCCGCGACGACATCGTGAAATGGTCAGAGATAAGCGACCGTCTGTACATCTGGGACTACGTCACCAACTTCAGCCACTACCTCCAGGCGCATCCCAACCTGCGCGTCCTGGGGCCGAACATCCGCTTTTTCGAAAAGCACAGCGTCAAGGGCATCTTCGAGCAGGGCGACTACCAATCGCCCGGCGGCGAATTCGCCGTCCTCCGCATGTGGGTGATGGGGAAACTCCTTTGGAATCCGGAGCTCGACGACACGGCAGTCTTGAATGAATTCCTCAACGGCTACTACGGACCGGCCGCGCCGCACCTGCGCAGCTACATCAACCTGATCCACGACACGGTGGAGAAGGCGGGCTTCACCATGACCTGCTACGCGTCGACAACCGCGCCGTACGTCGCGCCGGAGATCCTTGCACAATCCGCCGCGCTGTTCGAGCAGGCCAAGGCGGCCGCCGCGGGGCAGCCGGACTACCTCCGCCGCGTCGAGGTCGCCGAGATGTCCGTGCTCTACTCGCAGCTCGACCAGACGAACATCCACTTCCTCGCCGATGGCAAACTGGCGGACGAGAAGACGTTCGTCACGCGCCTCGACCGCTTTGCGGCCACCGCGGCGCGGGAGAAGATCACGCACATCTCCGAAGGCGGGCAAAGCCTCGACGCATGGGTGAAGCGCATCCGCCGCGTGACGACGAACGAGGGTATCGGTCAGACATCCTGGACGGCCAAGACCGCCCACGGCGAGGTCGCCGTCACGCGGCTCGCGTCGTTCTGGAAGTTCGCCCCTGATCAGAAGAACGCCGGCATCGACGGGAAATGGTTCGCCGATGGTTTCAACGACGCCGCCTGGATTACGAACCGCACCGATCTCGAATGCGGCTGGGAGAAACAGGGCAATCCTGGCTACACCGGATTCGGCTGGTACCGGCAGAAGTTCGACCTGCCCCCCGACCTCAAGAAAAAACACATCTATCTGCTCTTCGAGGCCGTCGACGAGGAGGCGTGGATCTACCTGAACGGCGACGGGAAGGCCGCGCTCGAGCACAGTTGCGCCAGCACAAAACTCCTGCCCGAGCAGATCTGGAACGCCCCGTTCCTGTTCGACGCCACCGCCAACCTCAAGCCGGGACAGTCAAACCTCGTGGCCGTGCGCGTGAACAACATCGCCGCCATGGGAGGCATATGGCGTCCGGTGTATGTGGTCGCAAGCGACGCCGAGCTCACGCTCAAAGACGCCCAGGAGGCGGTGAAGCAGGAACCGAAGAAGTAGCGTGGGAAGGCTTTCCCGCGCCTACTGCCCGCCGTACCAGAAACGCGCCCAGGTGGGATCGGGATTGCTCCACGGCCAGCCGACATAATAGGCGGGCACGCCGTTGGGAAACTTCCGATATTCGGCGTGCTTGTCCATGAAGAGGAAATTGCCGCCGGTGCTGTGGGTGATGTTACCGCCGCCGCCACCTTGCGGATAATACTCCCACGAATGGCAGACTTCAGTCTTCCAGGTTTCGTCCATCAGGACATTCTGCGAGGGGGACTGGGCGTGGCTGGCGGGGTACGAATTCGGCTCCAAACTGGTCGGCGACACCAACGTTATTCCGGTCGCCGCCGTGAAAATGTTGGGATTGACTCCGTAGCGGAAGTTTTGACTGGCTCCCCCGCTTCCCGCGCCGGTCAGGATGGGATCGCTTGGACAGAAGAACACCGTCTTCGTGATAGGGGGATCGTAGGGATTGTAGGGATGCGACGCCAGATCGCCCACCACGTAGGACCACAACGAACGCTGCCAGTTGAAGACCGTCCACTTCCCGTTCTCCGGGTCGGTCCCCATGCCTGTCGCCGCCGGAGGACAATAGCCGCTCCAGTCGACGCAGTACGACTCGTATGCCACGCCGAGCTGTTTGAGGTTCGACCCGCACGCGATGCTCTTCGCCATGTTCTTCGCATTCCGCAGGGCGGGCAGGAGCAACGCGGCCAAGATGGCGATAATCGCAATCACCACTAATAATTCTATGAGAGTGAAAGCCTTCGCACTCATAGAATTATTAATTGTCCGGCTCCGCCGTCCATGAGAATAATTGCTGCTCATGTGACCACACCTTCTGTAAAACAATTTCCCTTACGATCACGTTTATCGCGCATCCTCCGCGGCCAACTCCCAATATAGTACCGCCGCATCGTCCTTTATGGCATGCGTGATTCTGAATGACAGCTTGCCGTCGGCGATCGTCACCGGGACCTCGGCGACCCGTTTGCCCGACATCGCGAGGGCGTACGCCTTCAGGTTGTTCCGGTTCGCAAGCGTGATGTCGGCCGCGCCGGCGCGCAACAGCACGGGCGTTGTCCCAAGCGCCAAAAGCAGGGTCCGGTCCTCGCTTTCGAACTTCATGTTACTGTTCAACGCGTCGGTCGGGAAGATGACGAGAAGCCGTCCGCTTTCCGCGATCGGCTTGCCATCGAGACTCGAGACCGTGAGCGAGCAGGCTCCCGCGTCGATATCGGCCTGCAGCCCAGGCAGCTCATAGCTCCCTTTGCCTTTGACGACCCACCCCTTGGTGCGCGGCGTGTCGACGTATATGATCCCTTCGGTGAAGTTGAAACAGGTTTCGCCGCGGTCGCTTTCGACCACCCCTTTCGCCAGATCGCTCTGGTTGCCTTCCGGCAAGGAGCGCGTCTTGAACAATGAAAACCATTCACGGTCATCATCGGCGGCGGATAGTGGAATGTTCGCCTCCGGGCACGCCACACCTCTTCGCAGCGGCAGGACAGCGCCGCCGCCCGGCGCAGGCGCCTCGCCAATATCCAAACCGACCTTGGTGGCGAATGATAGGATCGCCGCCTCGCCGCCCAGATCCCAGCGTTCCAGAATCTCGCTCGGCCGGGCGAAAATGGAGACGGCTCCCGCCGCCTCGCGGACGTCGCCGCGGAGGTACAGCAGCTTCATCTGCCGTTCAGTCGCCTGCATGACCGGATCGGACGCGCTCATGAAGGCCTGCAAGGGAGCGTTGGGCGACACCTGGGCGCGGTCGTAGGCGTACCCCATGCTCCAGATGCCATCCCACCCCTGAAGCGCGGCAAGGGATCCCAGATACAGCCCGGCCTCGGAGCGGTGGACGTTCGGCGACACGAAGTTGTACTCAGTCACGAAATACGGCTTCCCGAACAACCGCGTGGTCGCAAGATAGGCGCCGTACGAGTCATTGGAGATGTTGGACATCGGCATGCGCAACCGTCGCATGACCGAGCTGTTATGATAGGAGTAGGGCAGCCCCCAGTCTCCCTTCGGGAAACCGGGATGATCCCAATAGGCGTGCTGGTCGACCAGGTCGAACCCGCGCCGCAGCAACGCCGTATAGCGGTCGTTCACCATGTTGCAGTCGGCAAGCGGCTGTTTGACCCCCAGCTCGTTCCGCAGATAGGAGCGGATCTCCTGGTATCCAGCCGACTGGATCTCAAGGAGGAACGCGCAGACGTCGGCTCCGCGCCTGCCCGTCTCGAAGGACTTCGGTAGAACGATAGTGTCCTTCTCGACCGACTCCTCAGGGCGCAGATCGCCCCAGGCGGCGGAGAGTCGCTCCGTGGTGTCGTACCGTTTTTTGACGAAGGCGTTGAACGCCTTCTCATACAACGCGGCCACTTCCGCCGGCTGGCGGGGATACAGCAGGCTAAGGGGATCCTCGTTGATCATGTCGAGATAGAGGAGCGCCGGATCATCCTTCCACGAAAGGCCAGTGTAGGGGTTGACATGCGTGAGTACCGTCTTGGAAAAACGCTTGAGCTCCTCGCGAAGCTCCGGGACAAGATAGAATCCGGTGAAATAATAGCCTCTCCAGTCCTTGCCAACGGACGACGGGAAGTGTTTGGCAAGCAGTTTCTCGGGACCGCGGGACCAGACGAGATCAATCGTGAAATACACGCCGCTCTTTTTCAGTTCCGCAAGAAAGAAGTCGAAGCTGTCGACGTACTGCTCGTCGATCGATGAAAGATCCTCGCGGTCTTTGAAGAACAGCCTGTCGACATATTGAAACCGCAGGCAATTATACCCCTGCCGGGCAAGCTCCCCCGCCAATGCCGCAAGCTCCTCATGCGTCATGCCGCCAAGGAACTTGGTGTTGAACGTCCCCATGCACGTTCCCGCGAAGCGCGCCGGAACCGCGCCCTTCTCAAAGACATAACGCCCGTCCTTGCCCGTCGCGAGGAACCCCCTTCCGCCCGCCGGGGCGTCAAACATACCGGAAAAATCAAGTGCGGTGCCGACCTCGACCCGCTCGTCGACTTTTATCGGAACCCACTCTGTCGACGCCGAGGACGAGTAGATCTGCTTCTTCGGGAACGGGATGTCGTCATCCGAGACGGACACGCCGGCGACGCCCCACACCGCCCCGTCGCCACTTTCGAAGCGCAACGCGGTCAGATCGCCACCTTCGGCCTTGAGGGGAAACTTCGACACGAAGAGTCCGATGAAGGAGCTCCCATTCTCGGAGATGAATCCCACGTAGCCGTTCTCGCGGGAGCCCGCATTCCACCAGTCGCCGACGTCGCGCCCCACCATCACGGGGATCTCCTCGACCGCGCCATCCGCATGGACCGCGACGATCCGCCCCGCCTTGCCTTCCTTCGTGAACGCCGTGGCGTGCAGAAGGTAGAGCCATTTCGGCTGCCCCACGCTGCCAGGAATCGGCAGTGTGACGGACTCCGGGAAAAAAGAGCGTGCCTGGCCACGCAGCACGATCGCCGCCTTGTCGCCGCCTGCGACGACGAACGGCACACCGGCAAACACGCCCCGTCCGCGGGACAGTGATGAAAGATCGTTTCCCTTCCCTTGATCGGTCCAACCGCCTTTCTGGTCGTTGGCGGTCTCATCGACAAGCCCCATGTTGGCCGCGCACGAGAGGTCAATAGTCGTCACATGCGGCAGCGCGGGATTGTCGACATAGGCCCACCCTTCGATGGACACCGGCACGTTGGCCTTCACCTCGAGGGTCTGGGAGAACGAGGCGTCATGCCAGGCGAGCGCGCTGCGCTTCCCGCTTCTCACGAAATTCCTGTCGGCAATCGACGACGCATCCAGCTTCACCGAGTCTCTCGAGTGTTTCGTCCAGCCGACAGGAAGCCCGTCCGCCACCTCCTCGAAGTCGGGATTCACAAGCGTCGCCCCTTCGCACGCCATCGCGTCCCAGTAGGTCGGAATGACGGCATTGCCATTCTCCACGGGCAGAAACTTGCCCATCAGAATGACGTCGACCTTCCCGTCCACCATCGGCGTGAAGCGTATTCCCACTTTCGTCCACGTGTTCGGCGGCACGGGCAGATACGCCGAGTAGCCGTAGCCGATCTTGCGGTAGGATTGCAGAATCTTCCCGCCGCCGATGACCACCCCTTCCTTCAATTGGACTCCCGAATCCGCGCCGTCGATGTCGAGGCGCGTCTCGGACGGCAACTCCTGCCCGCACAGGCGCGCGGCGACAAACACCACCAACAATACCATATACCGTCTCATGCCATCCCCTTTCCTGCCTTGATGATAAGACGCGTCGCCAGCTTCTCAACGACGACGGAGCTTTCGGGATCCTTAATCCGCTGCAGCACAATCCGCAACGCCCTCTCGATCTGCTCGGAGAACGGCAACCGCACGGTCGCAAACTCCATCCCCAACGCCTTGTACACCCACGGGTACCCGCCGTACATGCCAACAAGGACATCCTCGCCGATCTTGAGACCCGCCTCCCGCAACGCCTCCACCGCGCCGAACGTCGCCCAATCCCCATAGACGACAAGCGCGTCGAACGGCCTGGCTCCTTTGCCCTTCAGGAGTTTCCGCACCACGCTTCTCGCCGGTTCCTTCTCCGACGGCTCGACATTTCCTATCATGCCTTCCGAAAAAGAGACGCCATATTCCGTCAACGCAGTGCGGAACCCCTCGGCCTTATCCCTGTTGACTTTGAGCTCAGGACAGCCATTCAGGAACATGGGACTCTTCCTTCCAAGAGAAAGGAGGGCGGAGGTCAGCATGGAGACGCCACCAACGTTGTCGATGTCCACATACGACATCTGCCGTTCGCCAACGGGGGGCATCAATCCCGCATAGCACACCCCGGCGTCATTCAACAACGCCACCTCGTCATCCTCAAGCTGGGTGATGAACAGAAAACCGTCGAACTCCCTCCCGCGTATCTCGATTGACCTGATATAGCGGGAGAGTTCCTCCCTGTCGCCGAGTCTGACGAGGGAGATGCTGCTTTTGTTGAGGCTGGAGCTGGCGTGCAGGCTGATGAGCAACTGGGCGAAATAGGGATCCTCGTACAGGTTGTCCAACTTGGAGACGAGCACGAGCGCGACACGACGGACACGGTTTTCCTGATCCATCCTGCCGGAGACATACGTACCGCTCCCTCTCCTTCTCTCGATCAGGCGCATCTTCTCCAGCTTGCGCAGACTTCCCCGCACCGTCACCCGCGAGGCGCCGTACATCTCCGAAAGGGAACGCTCGGGGGGCAGGCGATCTCCCGCCACGAGAGCTCCCGACTTGATCTGCTCGAGGATCGTCGTGCAGATCTGTCTGTTTTTCGGCTGCCTCGACTTCAGATTGCTCTCCATGCCTCGCATCCTTGGTTACGCATTACGCGAACATTCGATCGGAACCGTGTCCCGGAGACCGGGACGCTCCAAGCCCGTCTGACACCAGATGGAGCGGCCGCGTCCCCGCGGCCAGTTTGAATTCTCCATGGCGCAATCGGGCCACCCCGGAGGTCTTGCTCACCAGTATAGCCGGATCCTCGACGATGGCAACGCCATTTGGTAGTACTATGTTATCTTTGATGTTATTTTCATAAATCCATTATAATACCAATTAACCTATTACTATTTCGTGATAGATGTAAATATTACATGAAACCAATTACCACTCGCATGTCGGCATGCGGGTGCTCAACGCGGCAGACGCGCATCAGAGCGAAGGGCGGACCGACGCGCGATGCTTCTCCGGCGAGACACCCCGCGCCTGCTTGAAGCGCCGGCTCAAATAGAAGGGATCCTCGTAGCCCACCATCTCCGCCACCTTGCCGACGGACAGATCGGTGCGCTCGAGCAATTGCGCGGCGGCGCGGAGTCTGACCTCCGTCAAGTACTCGACCGGGGAGCGCCCCGTCCGCAGCTTGAAACTCCGTTGGAAATGGCCGAGGCTCATGCCCGCCTCGTCCGCCATGAGCGGCACGGTGAACGGCTCGGCGTAGCGCTCGTTCAAGGTCCGCATCACGCGCTCGACGCCCTCCTCGGTTCCGCCCTCCCCGTCTGTGCTCAAGCGCAGAAATCGGGAGACGAGCGCGAGAGACATCCCGTCAAGCTCCGGCCCCGCCCCCGTAATCTCACGCTCCGCAAGCAGCCACAACCGCTCGGCGTCCTCGAGCAACCCCTTGCTCTTGACCATCAATGGTCCGTTGAGACGAACTGAGGCCATCGCCTCACCCGTGAAGACAAGCCAGATGGTTTCAAACCGCTCGTCAGCGGAATCCTCGTAATGCTCGACATGCGGGGGAATTAAGGTGACACAACCAGCGTGCGACTCCTGTTCCCCCTTCCTCCAGACAAGCGTTCCCCTTCCCTGCAACGTGAACGACAACTCCCAGAACTCATGCCCGATGAACATCCGCGTCCGACGAGGTCCGCGGTACCGGTCCACCGCCTGCGGCGTCAGCGACTTCGAGCGCCCCAGAGGCGACCTTCCCCAGAGCCGCCGCTCGTCGAAAATCCGTAACAGGGAGGGCGACAAAATCATATTTGTCCAGCTATTTCTTATTAGTGGATCATTTTTGTGCATGGCAAATATACATCCATTACGCTATGCTTGAAACCATGATACGCCTCTCAGCAAGGGAAACCAGCTCACGACAGGATCTCGCATGAACATGAACGCATGCCTTATTCCCTCGATCCTTGCCGCCTCCTTTGTCGGCACGGCCGAGCCCCTCAGCCTGAACGTCCCCGCCCCTGGCGGCACAGCGGGCACCATCACCATGCATGCGGTCTGGCTGCGGGTGCCCGACATCAAAGGCTCGTACACGATCCCTTATATCCAATCATCAAATGAACTGACGATCAAGACGGCTTTCACCGCCCCGGAGACCGTCAAGGCGCAAGTCACCCTCCTTAAGAACGGGAAGATAATCGGCGACGCCCAGGTGACGACTCCTGAAAATCCGACCGTCACGTTTCCGTCTCTCCCTCCCGGAGAATATGCGGTGGCAGTCGCCGGCGTCGGCGCCACCGGAAACACCGTCTCGGAAGACCTCCATGAGCGCATCGGGATCGGCACGGTCGTCGCCGCTATCGGCGACAGCATCACCGAAGGCTATCACAGCAGAGGATTCTGGCGGGACAATCTCGATCTGACTCCCGACGCATTTCCGTCGGATGCCGTTTCGAAGGATGGCAGAAACTACCCGCAGTATACGCCGACCACCGCCCACCACCGCCCCGACATAAACTGCTTCGCCAGTTGGATGCCCAAACTCAACGATATGCTGGTGGAGAAATGGAGGCGTCCCGTCTTCATCGCCAACGAGGGATGGGGCGGAATCACCACCGAACGCTACCTCGCCATGATGCGGACCGACAAGAGATGGCAGGAGCGCATGCGCCTCCTGAAACCAACCATCTGGCTCATCCATCTTGGCGTCAACGACGAGCGGGCTAAGCTTGGCGCCGAGATAGTGGCGGCGAACCTGACCGCCACAGTCGACCTCCTGCGGAAGGACTATGCCGCCGAACCGTCCAACATCTTCATATGCACCCCCTGCTACGATTACGTTTCCGGCGCGGACAAGATCCTCTCTGATTACTGCGTGGTGATCAACAAACTCATCACGGAAAAAGGGTTGCGGAAGGGTCCTGACTTCTTCGCGGCTTACGCGAAGGATAAGGAGAAATATTACGGCGCCGACCCCGTCCACCCCAACATCGAGGGCATGGAGTTGATGGCGAAACTCTGGGCCGAGGCGATCACGAAATAAACACTCACACACATTCCTTCTCAGCGATAAACGCTCCCGTAAAGGCGACAAGGAAAGGACAAGAACCGTGATAGCTGTCAGTCTCAACTTCATGCCGGCTTTTTACCACCGGCACGGTGGCGCGGCATACGGCGAGGCGTATTACTTCGATCCGTCGCAGCGCACAGAGACGGACTCGGCGGAGCAACGGCTTCTATTCGAACTGTTCGGGAACTATGGCGTCGGCACTCCCACCCCTTCCCCTTCAACGAATCTTTTCATCCAGCCCGTGGATGTGATCATGCGCACCCAGGGGGCGGAATGGCGCTTCCCCGTGGACGGCACGGTGGAGAGCTGGGGCAAGCCGTGGGAGAATCTCACGCCCGACGAGATCGCCGCCATCGATCCACGCCACGCGGCCGCCCATCCCGTCATCGACCGCATCATAGCGGCGTACCGCGATCTTGCGCGCCACCACGGAAGCAAGGCGGACATTTTCGGCAGCAAGACGGGAACGATGAACATCCACACCCCGTATACCACAGCGCACCAGCTGTGCGGAGAAAACATCTTCATTCTCATGGCGTTGGAGCCAGATCAGGCAACCCGCGTCTTCGAGAAAGTCTGGGAGATCTACCAGGCGGTGTTCAACCGGATCACAACCGCCACCGGAGCGGCATTCACCGCCGTCAACATGGGTGACTGCGCGGCGTCGATGCTCTCCGAGGAGACCTACCGCTCAGTCATCCTGCCCATGAACGCGAAAATCGCCTCACGCTTCAAGGAGGCGACATATCACTCATGCGGTTCATCGACGCACCTGCTGGAAGCCTTCGCCGAGATCCCGAACATCGCCGCCATTCAACTGGGGCCAGGCACCAGCGTGGATCGCGCGTCCACCGTCTTCGCGGACGCGCGGATGATGCCGTTGGTGGATCCGGTCATGATGCGCGACAGCTCGACCGATCATGTGGCGGCCGAGACAAGACGGCTCATCAACACGCTATCGCCACACGGCAAGGCGACCCTGTGCGCCTGGTCGTTCGACAGGGACACCCCCATCGAAAACGTCTCGTCCCTGCTCGCCACGGTGCACCACCACAAAAAACATTATGAATCATCCATCATACAGCCCAAGTCGGGCTTGCCCGCAAATCCGAAATCCGAATATCGGAATCCGAAGTAAATTCGAATGAGACAAACAGTTCAACAGCGTGTTCCGCTGTTTCGGATTTCGTGCTTCGAGTTTCGGATTTATCAAACGCCACAGACATAGGACATTGAAGGTTACAACACAAGGAGCACCTATGACCGGCAAAGAGCGATTCATGAAGACCATGCGGTTTGAGGAACCAGACCGTCCTCCCCACTTCGAATCGATGTTCGAGTTGGAGCGGGAGGCGTTCGGCCTGCAATTTCCGGACCGCAACAGCTGGGGCGGATGCGCGGCGGCAGAAAAGGAGCGCAAGATCGGCCAGTGCATGGAGATCTACCAGAAGATCGTCGACCGCTTCAAATGGGATGCCCTCTGCGTCTACTGGCCCTGGGGCGATCCCGACGGCGTCGCCGCGGCGAAAAAGACGTTCGGCGACGACATCGCCATCGGCGGCATGATCGGCGGCGCCCTTATCGCGATCGAGAACGTCGACGACTGGATGGCCTTCGCCGTCAAACTCGCCGACGAGCGATCCGCGCTCATCGCCGAGGCGGAGGCGCGGTGCCGCGCGTCGACCGGCCTGATCGACAAGATGGCCGACGCGGGGGCGGATTTCGTTTTCATCCCCTGTGACGTCGCCTTCAACGCCGGTCCCTTCGTCTCCCCCGCGGACTTCGCCGAGATCTGCGCCCCCTATCTCGCGAGGGTCGTCCAACGCGCCAAGGACCGCGGCCTGATCGCCATCTACCATAGCGACGGCGACTTGAATCCGATACTCGACCAACTTCTCGCCTGCGGACCGCACTGCCTCATGTCGATCGACCCCATGGCCGGCATGGACATCGCCGCCGTGAAGCGGAAAACGTACGGGCGCATGGCGCTGATGGGCAACGTCCAGTGCAACCTCATGCAGGAAGGCCCCCGGGAGGCGATCGAACAATCCGCCCGCTATTGCCTTACGCACGGCGCTCCGGGCGGCGGCTACGTATTCTCCACCTCCAACACCATCTTCTCCGGCATGCCGCTGGAGAACTACGAGCACATGCTCGCCACCTTCAAGAATTTCACAAACAGGCAAGGCGGTCCGTCCGCCCCCCAACTCGGAAGCCAGGCGTGACATGGCACACCACATGACTGAATCGCGGCCAAGCTCCACCTTGCCAAACGCCAAGCGGCGGATGCTCAACGCCTATCGGGGTGTCTTCAGTGATCGTCCCGCTGTCGCGCCCGAGTTCTGGTACTACTATCCGGCCAAAGTTCTCGGCGTGGACATGATCGAGTTCGAGCGGTCCACGCCATTCCACCTCGCCTTGAAAACCACCTTTCAAAAGTTCGGCTGCGAGGGATGGGGCGTGGCATTCGCCAATCCGCCCAATCCGCGGATCACCACCGCAAGCCGCGAATCCTGGGTGGACGCCGACACGCTGGAAGTCCACAGGACCATCACAACCCCCAAAGGAGAGCTTTCCACGCGCCAACGCTACAACCGCGAAGAGCCAAGCTGGTGCGTGGAACGCCCTTTGAAGGATATGCGCCACGACGTGGAAGCCTGGGAACTCTGCGCGCTGGGCGGTGAGCCTGAAAACCTCGATCCCTCCGGACTCATCAAGGCGTGGACCGAGGTCGGTGACGCCTATCTTCTCGAAGCCTGGCTCGGCGTTCCGTTCTTCGATTTCTGGGCCGGGGCCCGCGAAGGCGGATTCGAGACGGGAATCTACGACTTCATGGATCCCGAGCTTGAGCCGTACCTTGTGAAGCTGCAAGCCCGCTATCAGGAGCATCTTGTCCGCCTCGCCAAAACCATCTGCGAGAAAACACCGATAGAAAGCCTGTGCATAGGTTGCTCATGGAGCTGCAACTCGCTCATCGGACCTGCCATGTGGCGTCGATGGGACAAGCCGGTCATACAGGCCGTGGCGGACGAGGCGCATCGGCATGGCCGCCTGTTGCACATCCACTTCCATGGCAAATGCCTGGAGACGGCTGCGGACTTCGCGGAAATCGGCATCGATTGCGTGTGCCCCTTTGAGCGCCCCCCCGGCGGCGACATTGTCGGCGTGGACGGCCTGCGCGCCGCGGCGAAACTGCTGAACGGGCGCACCACCATGAACGGCAATGTCCACACGATCGAAACCCTCATCCGGGGCACAGAACACGAGGTCAGACGCGAGGTGCGGGAAATCCTGGAGGCCTTCGCCGACAACCCCAGAGTAATCGTCGGCAGTGGCGATCAAGTCGGCCGGGAAACCCCCGAGGAGAATCTCCACGCCATGGTGGATGAAGTCAAAACGTCAGGCCGACACCCAAAGTTGAACGAGTAGCGTAGTGAGAGCGGACGTTCCGACTGCTACGTGGTGTCAGGTTTCAGGGTTCAGGATGGAAAATCCTTTCCTGAAACCTGACACCTGCGACCTGCAAGATTGAAATTCCCACACCCTGTTGACTTCGCGGACTTGCCTGCCAAATCCGCCTGGGCTCGCCCGAAACTCCGCCATCTGCGCCTCATCCCCTTTTCACAAAGGCGGTGTGCGGGTATGTTTCCAATGCACCCTGTGTGACACGAGGTTGACATGTCATGGTAGAGCACCTGGACTACATATTCCTGGCATACGGAACGGCGTTCATTCTACTGGCAGCCATCGCATGGAAACTGCCAAGGGACATAGACGCCTATCTGGACTGGCGCCTGCTCGCGCTGTTCGGGCTTGCGCATGGGCTCAACGAATGGTTGGACATGCTGGCGATATGCCTCGGCGACTCGCAACCGTTCAAATGCGCAAGGCTGGCGGTCATGGCGGCGTCGTTCCTGCCACTGGTCGAGTTCGGTCGACGCGCCCTGCCCGCTGGGCGAATCCGTCCGCCGTGGTGGGGGCTCTATCCCACCCTTCTCGCCCTGGCGGGGCTTGGCGCCCTTGCGGGCATGAGTGGTTTGAACGCCTCCTGCCGCTATGCGCTTGGCCTTCCCGGCGCGCTGCTCGCCGGAATCGCCTTTTTCAGGGAAGCGAGACGCGCCGAAGCCTCCCGCCAGTGGCCGCTCGCTGTGGCGGGAACAGCCTTCCTCGGGTACGGGTTCGCCACAGGATTAATCCCCCCCAAGGCGTCATTCCTCCCCGCGTGCGCCCTTAACCAGGAAAGCTTCCTCGCCGCGACGGGACTCCCCATCCAGATCATCCGCGCCGTATGCGCCATGGCAACCGCCCTCGGCGCATGGCTCGCCTACAACCGCCCCAACGCCGCGCACGGACCTAAAGAATGCCTCCGCGTTTTCATATCGCCGACCGTGATCGTCCTGCTCCTCGCCGTCAGCTTCGCGGTGACGAACTGGCGCGGACAAGTGGCTGACGAGAGGATGCGCGCGCAACTGCTCTCCCAGGCGATCGCCATCGCCGCCACCATCAAGTCCGACGTTATTGACGAATTGGAATTCACCGCCAACGACAAGAACAACCATCATTTCCAGCGCCTGCGCTCGCAGATGAGAGCCTACACAAAAGCGAGGGGATTCCGCGACATCTACAGCATGGCCGAACGTGGCGGCGCATTCATATTCGGTCCCGAGAGCATCGACGAGCAGGATCCCCTCGCCTCCCCCCCGGGGACCACCTATCTCGCCCCTCCCCCCGAACTGCGCGTCCTCTTTCAAAACCGCCAACCGATCGTCATCGGCCCCTACACCGCCGAGTACGGCACCCTCGTCACCGCCCTGGCCCCGGTGCTGAACCCCCAGACGGACAACGTCGAACTGGTCATCGGGATGGACATTGAGGCGACCTCATGGAAGGCCTCGCTCGCGAAGGCGCGCCTAGGCCCTATCGTCTTCACCCTGCTGCTGCTCCTTCTCGTCGTCGTCGGGATCGCCGGTTTCGAGCGACGCCGCGCGCTCCCCGAGAACCGCCATGGTGTCCTCCGGCACCTCGAACCCGCCTTCACGGCGGCAATCGGCCTGACGCTCACCCTCGCCCTCACACATATCGCCTACGACTGGGTGGCGCGCTCGCAGGAGATGATATTCGACCAGATCGCGGAAGGGCAGGCACAAGGTATCGCCTCGGCCATCCACAGCATCCACGACGACAAACTGGAGCCGCCGGCGAGGCTCATTGAGTTCGACCACGATCTGGACCAGGAACACTTCAGGAAGTACACCACCGCCCTTGCGAGTAGCGCCACCATTGACGCCTGGCTATGGATACCGGCCCCGGTCGCCCCCGAGACGGACGCAGTGGCCAGCCACTATCCCGTACGCTTCATTGAGCCAGCATCATTCAGTGAGACGATTCGGGAAGTCGACCTTGGTTCGACACCCGGATGCTGCGCCGCTCTTGAGGAGGCCGCGAGCACCGGCATGCCCACCGCCACCGACCCCATCGAACTCCAACTGCCGACCGGCGCCCGCAAGGCGATCCTCTTCATACATCCCGTCTTCTGCTCTGCCGACAACGGGCAGAAATGCGGCACGAACACCAACCGCCTCCATGGATACATCGCCGCTCTCGTCTACCCCGATTCGTTGCTCTCCAACACGCTGCAAGGCGTGCACAGGCATGGAACGCGTGGCTTTCTCGCGATCGACGACATTGCCATGCACCAACTCAGCGCTGAAAGGCCACCTCTCTGGCTGGCGTCAACCCTGGGAAGCGACGCAAAGAACCACGATGAGGGATTCCCTCTTCCCCGCACCAGTCTGGCGTCATCCACCCCAGTTTTCGCCTTCGGGAAAACCTACGCCATCATCGCCCATCCATACGTGGGAAACCTCTTTGCGGGCAAGCCGTTCCAGGCGGCGTTCCTGGTCGCCGCCACCGCGCTCTTCCTGACCTCGACAATCACCCTCCTCGTCGGGTTTCTCACCCAGCGCCGCGCCGAGCTTGAGCGCCTTGTGGGCCAGCGGACCGCCCAACTGCGGGAAAGCGAGGCATCCTACCGCCGCCAGTTCGCCGACAACACCGCCGCCATGCTGCTGATAGATCCCGACAGCGCGGCTATCGTCGATGCCAACACCGCCGCCGTGGCCTTTTACAAATGCACATGGGAGCATCTCACCTCGATCAAGATCACCGACATCAACACTCTCCCCGAAAGCAAGGTGCGCCAGTCGATGAACTCGGTGGCGATGGGGACGGGGAAACTCTTCGAATTCCGTCACCGCCTCGCCGACGGATCCATTCGCGACGTGGAGGTCTCCAGCAGTCGCATCCTTCTCGGCGAGCACGCCCTCATCCACTCCATCGTCACCGATGTCACCACCAGAAAACGCACCGAGGCCGCGCTGCGCGAAAGCGAGACCCTCCAGCGGGCCATGCTCGAGAATTTAAACGCTGGCGTCCTGATCGTCGACGCCAAAACCCGCGTGATCGAGACGGTGAACCCCGCGGCGGCGGCAATGTTCGGCGCCCCGGCTGAGCTCATCCAGGGGAGGATCTGCCACCAGTTTATCTGTCCCGCCGCCCAAAACTCCTGCCCGATCATCGACCTTGGGCAAGAGGTGGACAACTCAGACCGTCTCCTGGTCCGCACTGACGGCTCCCGCCTGCCAATCCTCAAATCCGTCAAACGGATCACGCTCAGTGGCCGCGAGAAGCTTCTTGAGAGCTTTGTCGACATCTCAGAAAGGAAGCGACACGAGGAGGGTGTGGCGGCGGCCCTGGCACGCAGCACGCGGCATCAGGAGACCCTCGCCACCAGCGCCCTCTCCCCCTTCATCGCGGGAGGTGAACTCGAGCTCATGGCGAAGGAGCTCACGCGGCTCGCCGCGGAGACGGCGGTGGTGCCGCGCGTCAGCGTCTGGCTCTTCGAGGAGCGCGAAACGGTGCTTCGCTGCGTGGACCTCTACGACGCGACGACGAAAACGCACTCATCGGGGACAGCGTTGGAGGAGGAGGATTTCAAGAACGAATTCTCCGCCTTGAAATCGTATAAATACGTCGACGCCAACTCACCCTACACCGACCTGCGCACCGCGGGGTACGCTGAGCGCTATCTTGCCCCCAACCGCATCACCTCCCTGCTCGACGCGGGAATCCGCTCGTCGGGGCAACTCCTCGGCATCCTGTGCTTCGAACAGGTCGGGTCTCCCCGCAAATGGCTTCAGGACGAAATCAGCTTCTGCTGCCAGCTCGCCGACCAAATCTCCCTCACCCTCGCCAACAGGGAGAGATTGCGCGCGGAGAAGGCGATCGCGTTGAGCCGCGAGCAGTACATGCTGGCGATCAACGGCTCAAACGATGGCGCTTGGGACTGGAACATCCGCGACAAAACCCTCTTCCTTTCGCCAAGATGGAAACAGATGATCGGGTACGAGGACGCTGAGCTCCCCAACGAGTTCGCCACTTTCGAAGAGCGGCTTCATCCCGACGACAAAACCAGGATCATGGAGCAGGTCGCACGTTACCTCAAGGGGGAACTCACCACCTACAGCGTCGAATTCCGCTTCCGCCACCGCGAGGGCTACTATCTCTGGATTCTCGCGCGAGGCGAGGCGCTGCGCGACGAGAATGGCCTCCCTTATCGGATGGCGGCCTCCCACTCCGACATCACCGCCCGCAAGAAAGCCGAGGAACGGCTCCGCGAACGCGGAGTGTTCCTCCAAAACCTTTTGGACGCCATGCCAAACCCTGTGTTCTTCAAAAACGCCGACGCCCGCTACATTGGCTGCAACCGTGCGTTCGAGGAATTTATCGGCAAACCTCGCTCGGAAATCATCGGCAAGACCGTGTTCGAAATCTCGCCCGACGATCTCGCGGCAGACTACCAGCAAGCCGATCTGGAACTGGTCAAGACGGCGGGCGTCCAGACTTACGAGAGCCAAGTGCTGGCCTCGGACGGGGTGCGCCATGACGTCGTCTTCCACAAAGCGGCGTTCCGCAATCCCGACGGCTCGACCGGCGGCATCATCGGAGCCATTCTCGACATCTCCGAACTGAAACGGACCGAGCGGACGCTCCAGGAGGCCAATAAGCATTTGGAACTCGCCTCCCTGCAGGCGAAAGAGCTCGCCGCGAAGGCTGACGAGGCCAATAAGGCGAAAAGCGAATTCCTCGCCACCATGAGCCATGAGATCCGCACCCCGATGAACGCCGTCATCGGCTTCGCCGAGATACTCCTGGAGACACACCTCGACACCGAGCAGCGCGACGCCGTCGAGATCATTAAACGCCGCGGCATGGACCTGGTCAACATCATCAACGACATCCTCGACATCGCCAAGATCGAGGCGTCGCACCTCCACCTCGTCGAAGCTCCATTCGCCCTGCGGAAAACTGTCGACGACATCCTCGACTCGTTCTCCGTCCATGCCCGCCTCAAATCCATCGACCTGCATGCGGCTGTCGACGAGGATGTCCCCGACCATCTCGTCGGCGACGCCTTACGCCTCAAGCAAATACTCATCAACCTCATCGGCAACGCCCTCAAGTTCACGGAAAAAGGCCACATACGACTACAGGTCACGCGGCAAAGGACTGACCTCACCGACCAGTCAGACGTGTCCGACCGGTCGGACAACGAACCAGTCCCCGCCCACACCCTTCTCCTGCTCTTCTCCGTCAGCGACTCGGGCATCGGTGTTCCCGTTGACAAGCTCCATGCCATCTTTGAGCCTTTTGTACAAGCGGATGGCTCGAAGACCAGGCAATTCGGCGGCACCGGACTCGGCTTGACGATCTGCAAGAGGCTCTCGACGATGATGGGCGGACGCATCTGGGCCGAAAGCGTCCACCGCAAGGGCAGCGTCTTCCATTTCACCGCGCGGTTTGGAGCTGTCGTCCCGCCATCCCCCCTGGATGCCCCACATGACAACATGGCAAACGAAGACCTAACTGGTGTACTGACGCCACTAGCGGTCCTCGTCATCGACGACGACCCCTGCAACCTCAACATCATCATGCACCACCTTTTCGAGATGGGATCAGCCTGCCGCATGTGCGACAATGGCACCGACGCGCTGCGGATACTCACCGAGGAACACGACTCGATAGATCTCGTCTTGATGGACGTCCGCATGCCAACCTTAAGCGGTATCGAGGTCACCCAGAGCATCAGGACGATGGAGCAGGAACGGGGCCTCCGCCATCTGCCGATCATCGCCATCACCGCCAACGCTCTCAAGGAGGATGAAGAAGCCTGTCTTGCCGCGGGGATGGACGCCCACCTCGCGAAACCGATCCAGAAAAAAGACTTGCGTGCGGCGCTCCGCGCCTTCGCCTTGGGAAAGGGAACTTCGCCAATGACCAATGACCAATGACCAATGACCTCCTCATCTGCCACCGGGGCGCGCTCGGCGACTTCATCCTCACGTGGCCTACGCTGCTCCTGCTGAGGCGTTCGCTTCCCACCCATGCGTTCATCGGCGTAGGGCGCCCCGACTATCTGCGCCTCGCGTGTTCGCTCAAGCTGATCGACCAGTGGCATGACGCCGAGTTGTCAGACATGCTCCCGTTCTTCGAGGGAAGCGGCATTCCGGAGCGTCTCGGCACTCCTGACGGCGCCGTCCTTTGGTTGGCCGCCGGCGACAAAACCGCAGGGCTCTTGAGAAGGAAGTCCATTCTGCCCGTCGTCGTCGTGCAGCCATTTCCCGACGCACCGACGCGCCACATCGCCCGCTCGTACGTCGACAGCGTCGAGACTGCATACCCACTCGCACCACCCGCTGATCTCTCTGAACTGTTTCCATGGCGCCCGCAGGATCCGCTCGACACCGTCCTGCTCCATCCCGGCAGCGGAAGCGTCAAAAAGAATTTCGCACCAGCATTGTATCTTTCTCTTGCGGAGCGTCTTGAGACATCCTGCGCCAAGAGCGTCCTCTTCCTCCTCGGCCCCGCGGAAATTGAACGCCCGGAGAGCACCGTCTTTCTGAGCACGGGGAAATGCAAAACGCCGGGGAATGCCGTGGAACTCGCCTCCCTCCTATCACATGCGGCACTTTTCGTCGGCAACGACACGGGACCAACCCATCTGGCAGGCGCGCTGGGCGTGAACGTCATCGCCCTTCACAAAACAACGGATCAGAGGATATGGGGCGCGTTGGGCCGACATGTCGTCCACGTGTCCTCCCACGACGAGCGAATTGCGGAGGCCGCCGCACTCCAGCACGCCGAAGCAGCCCTGTATCCGCCGCACACGCGCGGGACTGAGGGAAAAGGGCATGTGCCCTTTTTCCGCGGCTCGGACAAGCCTCGCCCTCCACTTGAGACGTGAAATCCATGCGTATGCTGGAGGGCGAGGCTTGCCGAGCCGCGATGGGCGACAATGACATTTTCCACAGTCCCGCGAAGACAGGCTACACACAGCTGTCAAGCTTCGAGAAGCGGGCCACCAGTTCCTCGGCGGCCTGTTTCGTCGCGGCCTCCGCGAAGATTCTGAGGGCGGGCTCGGTGTTGGATGAGCGGATGAGCACCCACGAGTCGGGGAAGTTCAATCGGAGTCCGTCGATCGTCTCGGGATTGGCGTCGGCGTGCTTCCTGACGAGGGATCTGACAACCTCGAGGGCCATCGCCGACGAGCAGGGGACTTTGGCGACGGCGGACTGATAGCGGGGCAGCGTGTCAAGGATCGCCTCAACGCGCGCGCCGCGCTCGGCCATGAGCTCGAGCGTGATCGCCATCGCCGAGAAGCTGTCGCGGCACGGATGGACGGCGGGCCAGATCACGCCGCCACTGCCTCCCTCTCCGCCGACCACGGCGCCCACCGCGAGCATCATGCTGGTCACGTTGATCTCGCCGACCTTCGAATGCCTCACCTCGCAGCCATGCCGTGCCGCGATGTCGTCGACCGCTTTGGTCGTCTGGGCGTTGACCACCACCGTGCCGGGGGTTTTCGAAAGGATGTGCTCGACGGCGAGCACGACGGAGTTCTGCTCGCCGATGGGACGCCCCCGCGAGTCGACGATCGCCAGGCGGTCGGCGTCGGGATCCTGGGCGAAACCGACGTCGCATCCGCCCGCCATGACCGCTTCGCACAGCGCGCCAATGTTCTCGGCGGTGGGCTCTGGTTTGCGCTGGAACACGCAGTCCGGAGAGTCAAAGATCGACACCACCTCGCAGCCAAGCTCCTCCAAGAACGGACGGCTGTGGAAGGCCCCCGTCCCGTTGCAGCAGTCGATGGCGACCTTGAAGCGACGACGACGAATCGCCTCCACGTTGATGTGGTCGAATATCTTTTTCTTGTGCGTCTCGAACGCGTTCTCGGTTATACGCACAAAGCGGTAGTCCTCCTCGGCGACATACTCGCGCTCAGGTTGATTGTAGATGTCCAGCAGTTCGGCGGCCTCGGCGTTGTTCAGGAATATCCCCGATTTGCCGATGAACTTCAAGGCGTTCCATTCGGCGGGATTGTGGCTGGCGGTGATGGCCACGCCGCCGTTGGCGTTCGTGGCGGTCACGATGATTTGTATGGTCGGCGTGGAGGCGACGCCAAGCAGAACCGGCTGGCACCCGACCGCCAGCAGCCCGGCGACCACCGCGCGCTCGAGCATCGGCCCGCTGGCGCGGGTGTCGCGCCCGACCACCACCCGCCCCCGCCCCACGTACTCGCCGAAGCAGGCCGAGAAGCTGGCGGCCAACGACGGCGTCAGGGAGTCCCCCACGACACCGCGCACGCCGCTCACACTCACCTTTAATGTGTCAATCCGCCGCATGACTCACACCCATCGTAAAACGTAAACCTGAAACCTGAAACCTCCTCGACCTTCCCCCCCCCACCCTCCCCCCCCCCCCCCCTACGCCCCCCCCCCCCTCCCTTCCCAAAGCCCTCCCCCCCCCCAC
>CAYTFM010000083.1:0-8590 GCA_964436735.1 uncultured Victivallales bacterium
ACCGATACTGGCTAAGTGGCTGTTAAAAAATAAGTGTTACAATTTGGCGGGAGCGTTAGGCCACCAGTTCCTGCTCATCCCGCTTTCTGGCGCCACGCCACGCCAACCAGAACAGAACTCCGACCGCGACGCCGCCGATATGGGCCAGGGAGGAGATGTTCGACATGCCGCGTATCTGCTCATATGTCCCATAGGCCTGCAACAGTATCCACACGGCAAACGCCGCCGCCGCCGGGATCTTAATCCATTGATACATGAGCGTGTAGGGAAAGCGGAAGAAAACCCCAAGCCGCGCCTTGGGAAAACTGAGGGCATAGAAGGCGAGAACCCCCGAGATCCCCCCACTCGCCCCAATAGAGGGAAGGGCGCTTCTGTGCTCGAACAAAAGATGGAGCATATCGCCGCAGACCGTCGACAAAGCGATGAGAAGCAGGTATTTGCACACCCCCAGGCGCTCCTCCACGTTGTCGCCGAAGATCAGCAGAAAATACACGTTGCCGACGAGATGCAGCAACCCGCCGTGAATGAAGAAGGAGGTGATCCAGGTCAGGCCATCAAGGCGCCATGGTTGCGCAGGGATGAAGCCGTAGGCTTTCACAACCGCGTTAAGGTCGAAAAAACCCCAGACGCTTACCGCGACGATCACGGCCGCAATCGTCCACGTGGCAATCGGTCGCACAAACACGTCAGCTGAGTCGAATTCGACCGGCAACCCCATGAAGCCTGGGAGGTTTTTCCATATCTCCTCCGGCGAGGTCATCGCCTGGTCAACCTTCCGCCGTTCATCCTCTATGCGCAGGATGGCCAGCTTTTCCTTCACCGCGGGAGGCAGTCCGGCATCTTGCCCAACGGGAGTCGGCGCGGAGGGAGCTGAGGCGAACTCCCCCGGATCAAACCACACCAGCGGGCATTTCCTGCAGACGTCCAATTTCGGAGCGTCAGGGGCGGGCATGACCTCGCTCATCATCTCGCCGCACATCGGACACCGCCGCCTCTTCCCGCCGCACTCCTCGATAGCCAATCTCCACAACTGGCTTATGTATTTGACGTCTACGAGCTTGCGCAGCAAGCCCAACCCCACGGCTTTTCCGCCACACGCGGAGCAGGCCCAATACACCCCGCCGCGCTCATGCTGGCGCCGCGTCAATTCGGTCTGACAGGTCGGGCAATCGTACATAGGGTAGCGGCTTACACCATTCTACATCATAACGTTTGAGGGTGGAGGGTTGAAGGTGGAGGAGAAGCTTCGGATTCTTCCCACCATCCACCGTCAACCATCCATCTGGGTATTTCAGCAGAAGGGCCTGTTTCGAAATTCGTGCTCCGCGCTTCGGACCTCACCATGTTGGGATGCGGTCACGCCCCGCCTTGCTCACCGCTTTCTGATCTCGAAGACGGCAGACTCGTTGGCACCGACGGCACATGCGATCGTTTCATCGCCCCGCTGCTTCGCCGCTCCGCGGAAAACACGGGTGACACGCCATCTGGCCTTGATCCGCAGAGTGGTTTCGATCTGCCGCGGCGAGTAGTTGATGGCGACCACAATCCGCGAGGAGGCGTTGACGGGATGCTCCGTGACGCCAAGCAGCGTCGCCGTTTTCGTGATCACCTTCTGGCTGTCCGACGCCTTCCGCAGCTGTTCGTAGATAGTATGAAAGGCCGCATCGTCGGTGTTGAATCCGTCGATCTTCATCGGCGCGAGAACCGTCTCGGCCGGAGCGGAGAGGAAATAGACCTTCCCCTTTCCGTAGCCCGCCACGGTGAACGCGGGATTGCCGTCCGCCTCGGCGGCGATGATCTTCGCGCGGGTCGCCTCGAGGTTCAGGCGGTACTTGCTCGCCATCCGCACGGGCTGCGCCTTCCCAGGAAACAGCAATTCGACGGAACCGGAGGCACGGCGCTCCCTATGGAGCACACGAAGGCCGGTGATCTCCTCGAAGGAACTGATGATGGCATCATCGAAGGAGAGGTAGAGGCTCGCGCCTTTCCTGACGCGCTCGAGCAGTTCGTTCCATCTCTGGCGCGAGAGGCTCTGCGCGTTGCAAAGGGACGGCAGGAGGTAGAGGCTCGAATCCTTCAGCGGTTTTCTGCCGTCCTGGAACTCGAAGTCGAGTCCCGCCTGCGCGCCAAGGATGAAGCTCGAGAAGGCCACGGCCCAGGAGTCCTCAAGCGACTCGGTCATGACACAGACGGCGTCAAGCATCCTTGGAGGAAGGGCGTCGAACGGCAGCCCCTTGAGGAACTTCATGAACGCGCCAAACTCTCCGAGCGCCTTCTTCGGCTGTCCGTGCTTCTTGAGAAGACCAAGCTCGCGCTCGATGGCCGTCCAATCGTAGGGAGCCTGGGCAAGATGTCCCTGATCGTAGGCGCACCACCACAGCAGTGAGCGGCAGTCGTGAGCCCAGAGCGAGAAAAGGTTGCTTCTAATTCTGGCCGCGACCGTTGTCTCGTCGCCGTAAATGTCTCCGAGGGTGCCCAGTTCCTCGGCGAAGGCCGGCTTCCCGCCGACGTCGGCGTAGAGCCTGGTCTCGGCGGTGGCGTGGAGGATGCTGGAGATGGTGTCGATGCGGTCCTTGTCGCAGAACGCCGTGAAGCGCGGATAGGGGTGGGTCGTGAGCATGTCGGTGAGCTCGGACTGGTCCGCGATGCGCCAGGCGGCGCCGCGCTCACACCGCACGCTGTGCATGCCAGAGATGAAGGGGCGCGTGGCATCGACGGATTTGACGGCGTCCGCGATCGCCGCGGTCCAGAGCCAGGCCTGCGCCCTGTCCGCTCCGCCCATGCAGTTGCATTCGTTGCCGAGCTCCCAGGCGAGCACCGCCGAATGGTCTTTGAAGGTCTTCACCACGCGCCTCGCCAGCCGCACCTCCCACATGATCACTTCCGGGTCGGTGATGACGTTCCGTCCCTCAAGAGCGGGTGGCACAAAGAGGCGCCCGCTCATCCAGCCGGTGATGAGGGAGACGATAACCTTCAGCTTGCGCTTCCCGCACATGTCGAGGAAAGACTCGAGGCGCTCGAGCATGACCTGCGAGACGCCGTCCTGTCCTACCTCGTCGTCAGGCAGCGGCTCCTCGCCGAAGCGGTACTCCTCGGGACGCCCGCCGCCGCCGCGGAGGAGATGCAGCGGCTGGAAGTCCGGCCAGAGGGGGAAGATGCGCAGAATCTCGAGACCGCCGGCGGCGAGCTCGCGGAGGTCCATGTCGACAACCTCGGGACGCCAATCGCGCCACATGCTGGTACCGGCGTGCGATGCCCAGTAGTTGCAGCCGACACTGAACACACCCGCCTCGGTCAAATGATTCTTCTGTGCCATAGGATGATTCCTTTTTTAATGTAATGTACAATCAGGCAACCACAGAACAAACATGAGGCGGATTCATGGACGAGACACAACAGAGCGTCGTACCGCGGCGGACGCTGTCCACCTCTCCTGGCGCGGACTTTTCAGTGGTCGCCGTGGAATGCGTCCGCCTGGTCGCCGGCCGGCCTGACGCCGTCCTGCTGATTCCCACCGAGACGGTCTACGGCCTCGCGTGCGCCTGGGGGAGTGTCGGCGGTCGAGCGAAGATCCGCCAGGCGAAACGGCGGGAGCCGGACAAGCCGCTCCAAATGCTGGCGGGGAGCGTCGAGATGGCCCGCCGCCATGGGGCGATCCTGGCAGGCGTCGCCGAGCGGATCGCCATGAAATTCTTTCCCGGCCCCCTGACGTTGGTCGTCCCCTCGTCCGACGGCGGGACAATCGGTTTCAGGATCCCCGACCACGCCTTCGTCCTCGACCTGCTCCGGCGCCTCGACGCCCCGCTGGCCGCGACCAGCGCCAACCTCGCCGGTGAGCCGCCCGCGCTGTCTGTCGACGACGCCCTCGCGAAGCTCGACGCGGCGCCGGACCTGGCCGTCGACGCCGGCCCCCTGCCCGCGACCTCCATCGCCTCGACTGTGGTCAAGGCGGACGCGGAGGGCTTCGAGATCCTCCGCCCCGGCCCGATCACGTCCGACGCCATCCACCACAGCCTCCGGCAATGAGGGGGATCTCCTCCTCCAAGAATACGAGGAATACGTCTCGGAGAGTAGACACAGGCGTGATCGGCCATTATTTTATCAGTCCGCCATTTTGCTTGGAAGTCGCCCGGAAGTCTAACTTTTCAACTGAGAGGCGCCTGTATGGCCGAACAGAAATTCGCCGAGCTGATCATCGACGGCAAGTCGTATAAGCTCCCGATTGTCGTGGGCACCGAGGGGGAGAAGGCCATCGACATCATGAACCTTCGGAGGGACACCGGGCACATCACCCTCGACCCCAGCTTCGCCAACACGGGCTCGTGCACCAGCGAGATCACGTTCATAGACGGTGAGAAGGGTGTGCTTCGTTACCGCGGCATCCCCATCGAGGAGCTCGCCGGCAAGGTGACCTTCACCCAGACCGCCTACCTTTTGCTTCACGGGCAGTTGCCCAACGAGGAGCAGTTGAAGAAATTCTCCAAGCTGCTCAACATCAACTCGCTGATCCACGAGGATATGCGCCACTTCTTCGACGGCTTCCCCCGCGGCGCGCATCCGATGCACATCCTCTCGACCATGATCAACGCCCTGTCGACCTTCTATCCGAACGTGGACCTGCTGTCGCTGCAGGAGGATATCGACACAACGGCCGCCCGGTTGATATCCATCGTGCGGACGATCGCCGCCTTCGCCTACAAGAAGTCGATCGGCGAGCCGCTCGTCTATCCGCGCAACGACCTGTCCTACTGCGCCAACTTCCTCAACATGATGTTCGACTCGCCGGTCACCCCCTACCAGATCGACCCCGAGATCGTCAAAATCCTCAACATGATGTTCATCCTCCACGCCGACCACGAGCAGAACTGCTCGACGTCGACCGTGCGCGTCATCGGCAGCGCGCAGGTCAACCTCTACGCCACCATCTCCGCCGGCATCAGCGCCCTCTCGGGACCGCTCCACGGCGGCGCCAACCAAGCGGTGATGGAAATGCTGCGCCAAATACAGCGCGCGGGTGATCCCGACAAGTTCATCGAGAAGGCGAAGGACAAGAGCTCGAACTTCAAACTCATGGGGTTCGGCCACCGCGTCTACAAGAACTTCGACCCGCGCGGCAAGATCATCAAGGACGCCTGCGACAAGGTCCTGGCGCGGCTGGACGTCAAAGATCCCCTCCTCGACATCGCCAAACGCCTTGAGGAGCGCGCCTTGAGCGACAAATATTTCATCGAAAAGAAACTCTATCCGAACGTCGACTTCTACAGTGGTATCATCTACCGCGCCATCGGCATCCCCGAGGACATGTTCACCGTGATGTTCGCCCTCGGCCGTCTGCCCGGCTGGATCGCCCACTGGAAGGAGATGGTCGAGTCGAAGAACCGCAAAATCGCCCGTCCGCGCCAGATCTACGTCGGCAGGCCTCTGACCCACTTCAACGCCGACGAACGCCAGGTGAACAACTATCTCAACTACCCGCAACTCTATCAATAACCCCACGTCCATAACCCATCACAAGGAGACGCCGAGATGAAGAAGTACGTCTGCAACCTCTGTGGCTACGTGTACGACCCCGCCAAAGGCGATCCCGACAACGGCGTCCCCGCCGGAACCCCCTGGGAGCAGGTGCCCGCCGACTGGAAATGCCCCGAGTGCGGCGTCGGCAAGGACGAGTTCTCGCCGCAATGACCCTCCGCCTGAACGTGGGACAACGTCTTCACTGAGGCAGTGGGGCGCGGGCACCCTCCGCTCCATTTGAATTCGGCGCAAAAGGTGTTGCGCCCCATTAAACCACACTTGTCCAATAGCCAGCGGCAAGCCGTCCTCGGCTCGTCAGAGCAGGGTGCTCTTTCTGCGGTATTCCCGCGCGGTCACGCCGTGCCGCCTCTTGAAGAGCTTGGAGAAATAATACTGGTCGTCGACGCCGACCTTGACGCCCACCTCTCCCATGCGTAGCCGCGTGGTTGAAAGCAGCTCCGCCGCCCGCTCCATGCGCCTTCTGGTGAGCCATTCGACTGGCGTCATCCCGAGAGATCTTCTGAACAGCCGCGTCATCGTCGACAGGCTGCAGCCCCCCGCTTTCGCCAACTGCCCCACGCTGATGGGGCGAACCAACCGCGCCTCGGCGAAGTCCATCATCACCCTGAGGTTCGCGGGTAGGGGTTTCCGCGGATCACGGATGTGGGCGAGCAGCTCCGCGGCGAGCACGTTCGCCAGTAGTGTCGCCATCGTCCGCTCCCGCGCCCCCCGCTGGTACCAACAGACGAGGTATTCAGCCAGATTCCTCAACGGCGAGTGGGCGGGCATCTCGCCATAGACCACGTCGCCCAATCCCGGAACCGACACGTCGCTTCGACCTTGAAAATCCTCAGGTCGCTCCCACGGGACATGGAGGACGCCATACTTGAAGTTCTTTTCCCCGACCGTCTTGGGGATGATATGCGCGCCACCAAGCAGGAATGGATCTTTCGCGTCCGCCGTGTAATGGACAGAATGGGCCCACGGCAGCATTAGAAAGCTGTCAGCCTTGAACTCGTAGACGACACCGTTCCCCCGCACATTCCACCTTACGCCTATGCACCAGAGAAGCATGCGGCTGTGCACACAGCTTGAGCTCACCACCTCTCCAGGGGCGAACGCCCGGTGATTCGCCAGTCCGATGTGCCCCTGGGGGAAATAGACGTCTGTGTTCATATGGACTTAATATAACAAATAATAAGTTAATATTAATTGTATTTGACATAATATTACAAATAATGCCGTATTTTTCCATTGCCCGCAGCTCTGTTTCTGATAGAATGGAGGCAAACTTATTAACCACAGGGGAACACCCATGAATAATCCGATGAGTTCCAAGGAGCGAATGCTGACGGTCTTGAATCGGCAGGAACCTGACCGGGTGCCGATCGACTATTCGGCGAATCCTGCCATCGATCAACGGCTCAAGTCGCATTTCGGATTGGCGCAAGACGATGACGAGGGGCTTCTGCGGGCGCTGGGGGTGGACATCCGCGGCGTCGGCCCCGCCTACACCGGGGCGCGGCTCCATCTGGACATTCCCGAGCGGGGAGTGAGCGTCGACAACTGGGGCATCCACCGCACCTGGGTCGAGCATGAGTCGGGTGGTTATTGGGACTACTGCGACTTCCCGCTTCAGAACGCGTCCGAGGAGGAGATCGCCGCCTGGCCGATGCCGAATCCGGACGATTTCGACTATTCGACGATCAAAGAGGCCTGCCGAGGCAAAAAGGAGTTCGCCATCTGCACCGGAGGAGCGGGCACGGGCGATGTCATCAACATGAATGGGATGCTCCGCGGCGTCGAACAGACCATGATCGATCTCATCACCGACGATCCCGCGGGGTTGCTGCTGGCGAAGCGCAGGGTTGACATCCAGCTTGAGATCATACGCCGTTCGCTCGAGGCGGCCGACGGCGGGATCGACTTCCTCTGGATCGGCGAGGATCTCGGCAGTCAGAACGCGCCGCTGATCAGCCTGGAGCTGTTCCGCACACACATCCGCCCCCTGCATCAACGGCTTGTCGACGTGGCGAAAAGCTTCGGCATCCCTGTGATGATCCACTCCTGCGGGTCAAGCAGTTGGGCATACGAGGACTTCATCGCGATGGGCATCGCGGCGGTCGACACGCTCCAACCCGAGGCGAAGGACATGTCCCCGGCGTTCCTCAAACAAAGGTTCGGCGGACGGCTCGCCTTCCACGGCTGCATCAGCACGGCCGGCCCTGTCGCCACCGGCACCGTGACGGACGTGACCGCATACTGCGCCGACATTCTCGACATCATGATGCCCGGCGGCGGCTACTGCTTCGCCCCGACGCATCAACTGCAGGACAACTCCCCCACTGAGAATGTCGTGGCGATGTACGAGACGGCGCGGCGCCGCGGTGTCTACTGAGCCCTCGCTTGATTTTGAAGGGCGGGACGGGTAGAATGTGAAAGCGAAGCTTCAGTTACTACCCGAGCAAGGGATCACCCCCCATGACCGCCGAGAACCCCTATGTGCCCGATCCGCGCGCCGACCGCTGGACACTGGCCGCGTTTCCCGCCATGGCGCTGATGATCGCCGTCTCCATCCTGCTGCCGTGGGTCGTGGCGGCGACGCTGGGGGGGCTAAAGGAGCGGCTCGGCCTGTTCACGCTCATCCTCCTCTGCACGGTGCCGGCGCAAATTCTGATGCTGCTGCCGACGCTCTTCGTGGCGTCCCTCGTGGATCCGCAGCTGGACATGCGCCGCAAACTGGGACTGGTCAACTGGAAACCGACGTACCTGCGGGAGGGTATCTGCGTGGTGGCGGGACTGCTTCCGCTGATCTACGGTTCGGCAGTCGTGGCCGAGCTCACCCTTTATCTGCTTGGCATCAAAAGTGTTCCGTCCATCGAGGCCTTGCTGAAGATGGCCGACGTGAAAGGTCTTGTGCTGATATTCATCACCGCGGTGCTGGTCGCGCCGATCGTTGAGGAGTTCGCCTTCCGCCGCGTGATTTTCGGATTCCTCAGAAACTACCTCGGACCAGTACTGGGGCTCCTCCTCACGTCGGCCCTGTTCGCCGTCGTCCACGGATCGTTTGTCCAGA
>CAYTFM010000083.1:8600-18070 GCA_964436735.1 uncultured Victivallales bacterium
CGCCGGCGCGCTGCTTGGCATCACCCTCTTCTCCCCGCTCTTCCTGCTGGCGGTCGCGCTTCAGCTCCTGTACCTCCGCCACAACTCGATCATCCCGTGCATTCTGCTGCACTTCTTCAACAACTTGATCGCCATGTCGGTTTTCTGCGCCATCAAAGCATTCGACATCTTGAAATAAGGGGTCTTCTCATGAACAAAACGTTGATAGGCTGTATCGTGGTCGCGGTGATTGGAGTGCTTGTCGCTCTTGTGGTCGCGGGGTTCGCGATCCTGGTGAGGAACGGCTTGATCACCAAGGACGAGGTGGTCAAGGAGTCGTGGGCGCAGATCGACACGCAGTTGCAACGACGGGCCGACCTCATCCCCAATCTTGTCAACACGGTCAAAGGGTACGCCCAGCACGAGAAGGAGATCTTCGAGGAGGTCGCCAAGGCGCGTTCCAGCCTGCTCGCCGCGGGCGGTCCGGCTGCCAAAGCTGAGGCCAGCGGCGCGCTTACCTCCTCCCTGGGACGCCTGCTCGCCATCGCCGAGAAGTATCCCGATCTGAAGGCCAACACCAATTTCATCCGCCTTCAGGACGAGCTGGCGGGCACCGAGAACCGGATCGCCGTCGCCCGCACCCGCTACAACGACGCCGTCAAGGAGTTGAACACCTCGCTCCGGACACTCCCCGGCAGCCTTTTCGCCTCGACCCTCGGCTTCGGCAAGGCCGAATACTTCCAGCCGTCCGAAAAGGCCAAGACCGGCGAAGCGCCGGAGGTGAAATTCTAAACTCGGGGAATAGGGTTCAGGATGATGCACAGAAAATACCCTCGCAGGAAATTATGGTCCCATCATAATCTTAATCTTGCTCTTAATCATACTCTTGCCCGATTAAGATTAGGAATGAAGAGCCCCTATCGCAGCGGCGAACCCTGAACCCTGAACCCCTTATATTCCCCATGTTCTCCCTCATCGACAGTCACAGCGAGAAGCGGATTCTCGAAGCCATCCGGCAGGCGGAGAGCCTGACGTCCGGCGAGATCCGTGTTCATCTTCAGCGGCGGACTGGCGGTGATCCGCTCGAGCCCGCGAAAACGAAATTCGAACAACTCGGGATGACCCGCACCAAGGAAAGAAACGGCATCCTTTTCTTCATCGTCCTCGGAGAGAAGAAGTTCGCCGTAATAGGCGACACGGGAATCCATGAGAAAGTCGGCGATGCGTTTTGGACCTCTATCGCCGACACCATGACGGGATTTTTCAAAACAGGTGACCTCGCCGGAGGCATCGAGGCGGGTGTCCTGAAGGCAGGCGACGCGCTCGCAACGCACTTCCCGCGCAAGTCCGACGACGTGAACGAACTGCCCGACAACCTGAGCACAGGATGAGCGCCACCATCACCCCACCAATCCTTTCCCGACGTCCATTCGGCGCGCCCACCTTCGCCGAGGCAGGGTTCAACCATGAGAGAAACACCACCGCTCGCGAGAATAACACGGGGAGCGTCCGGCTTCGCCGCGCTCCCGTGGGCGCACTTTGGTTTTGTGGTCGCTTGTTTCATGGGGGCAGGCTCCCGTTTGCCGCCATCCTCACCGTGGGTATCATTGTGTGCTCCGCTGCCGTTCAGGCCTTCGACGTCCCGCCATTGACCGGTCGGGTCGTCGACACCGCGCGCCTTCTTTCAGACGCGGACCGCGCGACGATCGAGAAAGCGATCGTCGCGTTCGAAAAGGCCACAAGCGGTCAGATGGCGGTGCTGACTCTCACGACTCTGAACGACGAGCCAATCGAGAATGTCGGCATCAAGACCGCCGAGGCGTGGAAGATTGGTCGAAAGGGCCAGGACAACGGGGCGATTCTCCTTATCGCCGTCCAAGATCGCAAGATGCGCCTTGAGATCGGCTATGGATGGGAAGGAGCCATCAACGATGCCCGCGCCGGCGACATCATCCGCGGCATGGCTCCGTACTTCCGCAAAAGCGACTTCAAAGGCGGCATCCTGCACGCCGTCCACCGCGTCCAGGCGCTCGTTACAGGAGCGGAGGAAAAAGAGCAAGTACCCCCTCCGAAGAAAACCATTAAGGCAAGATCCAACCTTGTCGTTTCAATCCTCTTCGCCCTTTTCATCATCTGCATCTTCATCGGCCCCTTCCTCGCACGGCACGGCGGGCGCACCTATGGACACAGTTCGCGCGGCTACCGCTCCAGCTACGGTGGTTTTGGCGGAGGCGGCTTCAGTAGTGGGGGTGGTTCCGGCGGAGGCTTCAGCGGCGGGGGAGGCAGCTTCGGGGGCGGCGGCGCCTCCGGCAACTGGTAACTCGCGACGATGTTAACCATCCTGCGCACGAAACGTCAGCTTGGGTTAGAAAAAACACTACACAACATCAAGTCATCAGGTCGCAAAAAGCTCCGCAAATGAATAGCCTCAAGCTGATCATCTCTGAGAGGGCGATCGAAGATTTGACGGATATTTGGTGCTATATAGCGTTGGATATATAATCTTCTATCGGAGCGGCCATCAACAACTTGAGATCGTTCGAGTTCTGAATGGCTGCATGGACGTGGATTCAATGTTTTGAGGTGACTATTCAGCGCACCCACTTCCGCCGAGGCGATGTTCAACCATGAAAGAAACATGCGGCGTCCCGAAATGGCGCGGGGAGCGCGCTCCCGTGGCCGCGCTTAGGTCTTGTGGTGGTTAGTTTCATAGGAGGGAAAAGGCTTACACGCATTTTTCGCTGCCCGCCTAATTCAGCGTGAATCCTTTCGAATGCGTTCCGTCGACGGACGCATTCCAGGACGGGGCGCACGCATCAGGTGATTCCTGCAAAGGGAAGCGCACCTCTTTGGCAGGATGTGGGGACAGTGTCCCATGCCCCCCCCCGGCGTCAGCCTACTTGATTCCCCAGATGTTGTGGGCGTACTCCATGATGGAGCGGTCGCTGGAGAAGAAGCTCATGTTGGCGACGTTGGTGATCGCCTTGCGCGTCCACTCCTTCTGGTTGAGGTAGCACTTGTCGATGCGCTCCTGGCACTGCATATAGCTGGCGAAATTCGCCATGTGCAGGTAGTGGTCACGACGGTAGAGGAGCGAGTCGACGATGGGCTTGAAGCGGGTCTCGTCGTCCGGGGAGAAGTAGCCGCTGCCGATGAGATCCACGACACGCTTGAGCTCCGGATTGCTCATGTAGTAGTCCCAGGGATTGTAGTTCTGGGAGCGGAGATGGGCGACTTCCTCCGTCTTAAGGCCGAAGATGAAGATGTTGTCGTCGCCCACCGCGTCCTTGATCTCGATGTTGGCGCCGTCGAGGGTGCCGACGGTGAGCGCGCCGTTGAGGGCGAACTTCATGTTGCCGGTACCCGAGGCCTCCTTGCCGGCCGTGGAGATCTGCTGCGAGAGGTCGCTGGCGGGGAAGATGCGCTCGGCCATCGTGACGCGGTAATTCGGCAGGAAGAAGATCTTCAGCAGATGCGAGGTGTCCGGATCCTCGTTGATGACGGCGGCGACGTCGTTGACGAGTTTGATCACGAGCTTGGCCATGTAGTAGCCGGGGGCCGCCTTGCCGCCGAGGAAGACCGTCCGTGGGACGTGGTTCTTGCGGCGCCCCCCCTCCTTGATCCGGAGGTAGCGGGCGACGACGCCGAGGACGTTGAGGAGCTGTCGCTTGTACTCGTGCATGCGCTTGACCTGGAAATCGAAAATCGACGCGGGGTCGGCGTCGAAGCCGAATTTGTGCTTGATGTAGGCGGCGAATTCCTTCTTGTTCGCCTCCTTGACGGCAGCCCACGAATTCTGAAAACTCTTGTCGTCGACATACCTGAGCAATCCCTTGATCTTCTCGAGGTCCGTGATCCAGCCGTCGCCGATGTAGGAGGTGATGAGCTCGGAGAGCCGGGGGTTCGACTGATGGAGCCACCGACGCTGGGTGACGCCGTTGGTGATGTTGTGGAACTTCTCCGGCCACATGCGGTTGAAGTCGGGGAACATGCGCTCCTTGAGCAGTTTCGTGTGGAGCTCGGCGACGCCGTTCACGGAATGGCTGCCGACGATGGCGAGGTTGGCCATGCGGACGCGCTTGCCGCCATCCTCCTCGATGATGGACAGGTCTCTGAGCTTCGCCGGGTCGTTTTTGTAGAACGAGGCGACCTGCTTGAGGAAGCGCGCGTTGATCTCGTAGATGATCTCCAAGTGCCGCGGCAGCAGCTTGCCGAACAGCTCGACATCCCACTTCTCAAGCGCCTCGGGCAGCAGCGTGTGGTTGGTGTAGGCGAGGGTCTTGGTGGTGATGTCCCACGCCTTGTCCCAGGTGATGAGGTGCTCGTCGACGAGGATCCGCATCAGTTCGGGAACCGCCAGCGAGGGATGGGTGTCGTTGAGCTGGATCGCCGTCTTGTCGCAGAACGAGTCGAAGTTGGGATGGTCGTCGAGGTAGTATTTGACGATCTCCTGGAGGGACGCCGAAACGAGAAAGTACTGCTGTTTGAGTCGCAACTCCCTGCCGACGAACATGTTGTCGTTCGGATAGAGCACCTTCGAGATGGTTTCGCTCTGCTCCTTGTTGGTGACGGCTTTGATGTAGTCGCCGTGGTTGAAGTAGTCGAGGTTGAACTCGTCGGTGGCGCGGGCCGACCACAGGGTGAGCAGGTTGACGGTGTTGTTGGCGTAGCCGGGAACGAACTGGGCGTAGGGGACGGCGAGGACGTCTTCGGTGTCGACCCACTCGACGCGGTAGCGGCCCTGGTTGTCGACGAAAGGACGGCTCCTGCCGTAGAATTTGACGCGGGTGGTGCGGTGTCCGCGGCGGATCTCCCAGGGGTTGCCTTGGTAAAGCCAGTTGTCGGGCTTCTCCATCTGCCAGCCGTTCTGGATGATCTGATTGAACATGCCGTACTCGTAGCGGATGCCGTAGCCGTAGCCGGCGATGCCCATCGTGGCCATGGAGTCGAGGAAGCAGGCGGCGAGGCGTCCGAGACCGCCATTGCCGAGGGCGGGAGCATACTCGAGTTCATAGACGTCCTCGAGGAGCGCCCCGAGATTCTGCACCGCGCGCCGCGACTCCTCCTCGACCTGTATGTTGGAGATGGCGCTGTGCATCGCCCGGCCGAGCAGGAACTCAAGCGAGAGGTAGAAGACGCGCTTGACGTCCTTCGCCCGGTAGCGGTTCTCGGTCTCAAGCCATTTGTCCATGAGCATGGAACGGATGGCGATGGCAAGGCTTTGGTACTTGTCGGACTCGGTCGCCCGCGTCAGGCGCCGCCCGAGCGTGTGATGGAGCGCGTCGATGCAGATATGGGTGAGTTCGTCAGTCTCGAACTCTTTCTTCATGTTGTCGGCCGTCAGCTTCTTTTTCATCATCCGCTCTCCTTCGCGCTTTCAAGAAATGGTTATCCAGACACGGATCAGCCGGATTTTCGGCGTTCACCCGCTTTCATTTTAACAAGGATGTGATATTTTACCCCTCCCGCCACTGGCGCGCAAACCGCCCGGAGTTTATTTCCTCCCATACGCATGGCCGCTTCCCGGGAACACGGCGGGGGGAAACGAAGCCGCCCAACGCAACCGACAACAAACTATGTGACACATCCATGACCGAGTTGCGCAACATCGCCATCATCGCGCACGTCGACCACGGCAAGACGACGCTGGTCGACCAGATCATCAGACAGGCCAAGCTGTTCCGCGACAACCAATCCTTTCAAGAATGCTTTCTCGACAGCAACGACCTGGAGCGCGAGCGCGGCATCACCATCCTCGCCAAGAACATCAGCATCCGCTACCGAGAGACCAAGATCAACATCATCGACACCCCGGGGCATAGCGACTTCGGCGGCCAGGTCGAGCGGGTGCTGAATCTGGCGGACGGCGCGATCCTGCTGGTGGACGCCGCCGAGGGACCGATGCCGCAGACGCGGTTCGTGCTCGACAAGGCCCTGCGGCTCGGGCTCAAGCCCATCGTGATCATCAACAAGCTCGACAAGCCTGACGCCCGTCCCCACGAGGTGCTTGACAAACTCTACGACCTCTTCATCGAACTTGGCGCCTCGGAGGACCAGCTCGAGTTCCCGGTGCTGTACGCCAGCGGCCGCGGCGGCTGGGCGAGCCTCGCGGAGGATGGCGGAACCCGCGACACGATCCTCCCGCTCATGGACGCCATCATCGACCACGTCCCGGGACCGGCGCGCCGCGAGGGCCCCTTCCAGATGCAGGTGGCCACGCTCGACTACTCAGACTACGTGGGACGCATCGGCATCGGACGCGTCTTCCGCGGCACGCTCGACATCAAGAAACCCGCCTGCGTCATCAAGCGCGACGGGCGCCAGATGAACGTCCAGCTCAAGCAGCTCTTCACCTTCGAGGGGCTTGAACGCCAGCTGGCCGAGAACGTCCCCTGCGGCGACCTCTGCGCCGTGGTGGGCATTGAAGGCATCGACATCAGCGACACGATCTGCGACCTCGAGGCGCCCGAGGCCCTCGCCCCGATCGCCGTCGACGAGCCCACCATCTCCATGCTGTTCCGCGTCAACGACTCCCCTTTCTTCGGACAGGAGGGCAAGTTCGTCACCAGCAGGCACCTGCGCGACCGTCTTTTCAAAGAGACCGAGCGCGACGTGGCTCTCCGAGTCGAGGAGGTGAGCGGCGAGTCCTTCAAAGTCTGCGGCCGCGGCCTGCTGCACCTCTCGATCCTGATCGAGAACATGCGCCGCGAGGGCTACGAGATGACCGTCTCGCAGCCGCACGTGATCTACAAGACGATCGACGGCAAGAAATGTGAGCCCTACGAGTTGCTGGCCGTCGACACCCCCAGCGACGCCACCGGCAAAAGCATCGAGCTGATCGGCCCCCGGCGCGGCGAGATGACCTCCATGCAGCAGCACGGCGTCCGCACTCTCATGGAGTTCTCTATTCCCACCCGCGGACTCATCGGACTGCGCAGCAAGCTGATGACCGCCTCGGCGGGCGAGGCCATCATGTCCCACCGCTTCACCCACTACGCTCCGTTCAAGGGCGAGATTCCGCACCGGATCAACGGCGTGATGGTCAGCATGGAACAGGGCAAAGCGGTCGCCTACGCCATCGACGGCCTGCAGCTCCGCGGCACCTTCTTCATCGATATCGGCGAGGTCACCTATGAGGGAATGATCCTCGGCGAGCATTGCAAGGAGGGCGACATCGTCGTCAACATCCAGCGCGCGAAACAGCTCACCAACATGCGGGCGGCCGGCTCCGACCGCAACATGAAGATCGCCCCGCCGCAGCGGCTCAGCCTCGAGGAGGCGCTCGAGTACATCGCCAACGACGAGCTCGTGGAAGTCACCCCGAAGAACATCCGTCTCCGCAAGCGCTACCTGACGGAACTGGAGCGCAAGCGTCTCGGCCGCTCCAAGACCGAGGACGAGGAGTGACGACACCCCTTCTCTGAACGTTCCGGCCGTTGCGGTCGGAACGTTCAACTTCCAACGCACATTCCGCCACGGCCACAACCACTCGCTCACACTCGTGGCTCTGCTCAGGCACCGTGAACCGAGCCCCGACTGTGAGGGAGGGGCGGAAGAACAAAGCGGCGGCACATTGAATTTCCTTAGAGGGCTCCGCCGCTGCAAAAACGGACAGGCGGGCACGGCGCGAAGATGAACTGGCAGGCGATCAGTATGAGAAGCACGCCGAAGACGACGCAGGCTCCTCCCACGAATTTGCCCTTGCCGCCGGTCAGGGCTAACTCCTTTGAAATGGGAAGGCCTTTCGGCGAAAACCCCTTCAGCCCATAGAACACCGCCCCCATCCCGAAGAGCACGCTGAGAAAACCGAAGAGCATATCTCACCCCCGCCCGCATTCGCAGGAAACTTCCCTCACGCTTACCCGCATCCTCCACAGCCCGGCATCGGGCACCTCTTTTTTATTTAGCATCCTGCGGGGAGGATTTAAAGCGTGGTATCTCGCCATAATAAGTAAATATATACTTAAATATATATACCTATATTATTATTATTCCCATGCGCCGCACGACCGCAACCAACGCGCATTGCTATCTGTCAGCTGTGATGCTTACCCAAAATGGCCGCACCCTATGCATGGCGGTTACGCAGGACATAGCATAGATACATGTATCCTTTTTATTAAATTTCACCTATTTAATATTGACGAATACAATATTTAGCTATATATTATCCATAATTTAACAACAAAATATAGATACATGTAACCTTATTATGGCGACACATTCCGCGCATTTGAGCCGTTCGCCAGGCCCCTTCTATCGGAAAGTGGGAGAAAGCCTTCGTCGAAAGATCAGCGACGGCGGACTCGCAGCCGACGCCCTCCTTCCCAGCGAATCGGATTTGTGCGCCCAGTACAAGGCGAGCCGCAAGACAATCAGAAGCGCCTTGACGCTGCTTGAGCGGGAGGGGCTTGTGGTGGCGATTCCCGGTGTCGGGCGCAGAGTGCGCGGCGCTGGCGGACATCCTGTCGTTAGCAACTGCGAGAGCATTCCTTTTTTGATGCGTCCCGACAAACCATCGGGACGCCTGGCCGTGCTTCTCCACCCCCGACTTGAAGAGAGAGGCTTCCGCCTGTGGCCTGTCATCGCCGATTATGCGGAGCCAAAGACGCAAACGGACAACTTCTCTCGGCTTGCGGCGCATGCCGCATCGGCTTCGATCGTCCAATTCGACAGTCGCCAATCTGAAGGATTCCTCGCAGGGCTCGCCGCCGCCCGACATCCCATTGTGCTCGCTGGCGCGCAGGCGCGGCTGGGCATGGACGCGGTGGACGTGGATCACGCCGCCGCCGTCGAACTCGCCATCGCCCATGCGACACGCCTTGGCCATCGGCGCGTCAGCCTGTTGACCTCCGACATCCTGGTGGCGCGGCATCCCTCGTATCAAGTCTCGGCACAAGCCTACGAGTTGGCGGCGCACCGGGCGGGAATCGAGCCAGTCGTGGCCCGCTGCAGATGGAACGACTGGACGCTGCCGGACGCCGAACGACTCCTGATCGGCCTCCTGGAGAAAAACGATTCGCCCCTCTGCCTTCTCGTCTATGAGGGGGACAGCGTCATGCAAGTCCTTTCGACACTCCATCGACATGGCGCCACAGTCCCGCGCGACGTCTCCATAATCGCGCTCCGGGACCATTTCCTTGATGCCGGGCAACTCGCCGCCTTCGGCCTTTCGGACGTCACGCGCGTCGCGGAACCATGGGAGGAAGTGGCCGACATCATCGCCGAGCGGGTGGTCGAGCGCGCCAACGGCAGAGGCGGCGGTCCGCGGCTGATCCTCGCGCAGCCACGCCTCATCGAAGGCGCCTCCGTCGCCCGCTTCGCCAAGGATCCGTCCCACGCGTCTTCCCCAACAACATAGGAGTTTCGCTGATGAACGCGATGAGATGCTTGAATGTATTCCCCGCCCTCGCGTGGCTTATCGCTGTAGGCTCCGCACCCGCGGCGCACGGCCAGACGGCGAGAAGCGTCGACGACTTCGAGCTCTTTGA
>CAYTFM010000083.1:18080-29442 GCA_964436735.1 uncultured Victivallales bacterium
CAGGTACGGCAAGGAGAACACGAAGCTTGAAGTGATCGACAGCGGCGACAAGGACCGCGGCAAGGTCCTGCGCGCGACGGCGGACTTCTCGTCGATACCCTATGCATGGTTCGCGAAAAAGATCGAGCCGGGGGTGATCGATCCAACCGCGTTCTCCGCGGTGCGCTTTTTCGCTGAAAGCAATCCAGGGCAGACGATCTCCGTGACGCTTATCGTTCTCGATGGGGCCAAGGAGCGCAAGTACACCGCGTCGGCCACCATCAAGGAGAAATGGGAGGAGATCATAATCCCCCTCGACAACTTCAAACTGCCTGGCGGTTTGCCCATCTCCGACGCGGACCTCAACCGAGCGGGGGTTCTCATGTTCGCGCTCCCGAAAGCCTCCGGACCACGGACTATCCTCCTCGACGAACTCTCCCTCACTACGCCAGGACTCACGCGGAAACAGCCACTAGCGGCCATCTCCAATCAGGCGGAGAACGCCTCCGCCGAAGAGACCATCGAGGCCGGCGAGTATCAGAAAGATTTTAAAAGGAGCGGGATCGAGACCGCTCCGCGCCTCCCGATCGGATTCGGCTGCTACAACGGCGGCGGCAAGGCGGCATGGGGCGCAAGCGACAAGGAGGCTCACACGGGCGCGTGGAGCGCGTTCATGACCTTCAAGGACTGGCAGACGGTGAACGACGGGAAACAGGTCAGCGTCGATCTCCTCCTCGCCTCGAGCGACGGCTACAGCGGCGCGAAGGCGATGAAGGGAAGCCCCGGCGACTGGTATTTCTCCTTCTGGGTCAAAGGCGACATGCCAATGCTGTCCACCCGCGTCATCGTCTGGAACAACGACGAAGGCAAGAGCTCTCAACGCGGCCGAATCATCAACCCCCGCCTTGATGTCATCCCCGGCACGGCGTGGAAAAGATACGAGGGAAAGTTCACGCTTGACCCGGCCGTGAAACGCTTCGCCCTCGGGTTGCACCTCGACAATGTGCCCGGAATCGCTCCCGGGCAGACGATCTACGTCGACGATGTGAGCGTCAAGCAGGTGGTGGTGACGCCCGCCCCCTCCGATGGTCCGATCACAATCGCCGTCTACGACAACGGGACACTTGCAACACATGGCGGGAAACAGATCATCGACGCCATAAAGGATGCGGGGCTGGCGGCGGACGCCATCACCGATCTCAAACGGGAGACGCTGGCGAAGTACGACGTGCTGGTCTTCTCCGCCGTCGACGCCCTCACCAAAAACGACATTGGTGATTACGACCGCGGTGTGGCGGGAACCGACTGGCCCTTGACAATCCTCAATTTCGTGGACAGCGGGAAAGGTGTCATTTTCGGACACGCCTCCACCGGTTTGCGGGGCGTCTTCGCCTCGCTGAAACTCGCCCACTCGGTCGCCTTCGGGGTCGACAAGACCGACTGGAAGAAAGAATTGACCGTCACCATGCCCGAGCACCCTGTCATGGAAGGCGTGCCCGCGCACTTCTCGCACTCCTACTTCGACCATGTCACGCTCGCCACTGGCCCCGCGGGCTCCGTTCTCGCCAAGGACGCTGACGGCAACCCCGTCATCGCGGCGGGCGATCTCGGCCGTGGCCGCGTCGTCACGATCGGCTATCCGATGGGACTTGCGACAAAGGAGGAAGAACGTCCGAAAAACATCGACTATCCCGCCCCACTTTCCCCTGAGGAGAAAACGCTGCTCGTCAACAGCGTCCGCTGGGCGGCGGCGCGGCCGCGCTTCGACGTCCCCCCGGAAATCACCGCCGCCACGCTTGTCGCCGACATGCGGCGCTACAACGAGGCGGCGGGCGAGGCGGCGCTGGCCACCTACAAGGATCTGCCGCGGCCACGGTTCGACGAGTCGCTCATCTGGACCTACCTCTTTCTAGGCGGCCCCATGGGGATGAAACTCGACACTCCCGAAAAGATCGTGAAGGTCCTCGACAACTGCAAACGGATGAACTTCACCACGGTGGGGGCCATCGCGAAAGGCGGCTACTTCCTCTACCGCACGGGTCTTTTCCCCGCCGAAGAATGCCGTTTCTGCACGGACGGCTTCGATCCGCTCGCCACCTTCGTCTCCGAGGCGCGCAAACGCGACCTCCGCGTGGCCCTTATCATCGAACCGTTCAAGAACAGCCGCGAGTGGGGAAACTACGAGCCGGACCTGCTCAAGGACGAGGCTGAGAAGATCCGCCGCGGCGAACTGAAGCGCGAGGACGTCGACAAGGACCATCCCTGGGCGCGCTCCAACTGCCCCGACCATCCCGAGGTCCGCGAGCGGGCGTTCAAGATCGCGGAGGAGGTGATCCGGAAATTCGATCCCGAAATCATCTATCTGGACTACATCCGCTACAAGACCGGCTACGACACCTCCTGCTTCTGCGACTATTCGATGGACAGGAAGGCGCAGTTCGCGAAGGAGCGTCCCGAGGTGGCGCCCGCCGATGTCGACCGCGCCTTCGCCGAGGAGAGCCTGGTCAGTTTCGTCGCCGAGTGGGTCCGTCGCTGCAAAACCGCGAAGCCGTCGATCCTCACCACCTGCTATACGATCTCGTCGCCCACCGCGAAGGCACCGGCGTGGGTCAACCGCTACCCGCTGGACATGCACGGCAAGTATGTGAGCCGCTACCTCTCGGGCCCCGAATCGTCGGTCGACGACGTCGCGGCGCTCACGGCCAAATACGGCGCCTGGCTCCGGGCGAACGGCGGGACCGCCACCTTCTCCCCGATCATCTCGTCGTACGAGCCGAAGTCTCCGGAACGTATCACGGCGGAGTTCAAAGTCCTCTCCCGCGCCCTTGACGACCTCAAGCCGGCCCGCCGCATGGTCGAGTACTACGACTACATCTTTCTCATGACCGACAAGGAACACAACATCAACGAGGCGCTGGCTAAGGCGATCGGTTCAATGCTTGGAAAATAACGGAGGACCGCACAATGGAACACGCCAGATCGGACAATTTCCACGGAAGGCTCTTCACGCTCATCGAGCTTCTGGTGGTCATCGCCATCATCGCCATCCTCGCCGCGCTCCTCTTCCCCGCGTTGAAGAAGGCGCACGACAGGGCCAGGAAGGTTTTGTGCGGCAGCAACCTGAAGAACATCGGCACCGTCATCGCCTGCTACGCCAACGACTACAACGAGTATCTGCCGCCCTACAACGCCGACACGTGGAAGGCCTATGATCTTGACAAGACCTCCACGAACGTGTCGACCATCTGGAAGATCTTCATGCCCTATCTCACCAACGACCCGACCATGCGCGACTACGCCTCCTGGGGACAGGTCTTCTTCTGTCCGCTCAACAAGGAGGTGACCTTCAAGTACCTCGAGTCCGGCACCCTTCCCGTCGGATTCAAATCCGCAACGGGGCGGTCAAGTTACCTCTATGAATTCCGCGCTCCCCCGATGTGGTCGGCGGGACTGCCGCGCAAACTCACCGTCGCCGATCCCCCGCCGCGGGCGGGGCTGACCTTCACCAACTACCGCATCGTCCAAGACCTGACAATCGAGTCGAACGGCAACCCCGCCAGCCAGTCGAACCACCTGAAGATGATAGGCCCCGGAGCCGCAATTCCCTACGACGAGGGCAACTTCCTCTTCGTCGACGGCGCCGTCAGGGAGCTGAAAAAAGGCGAGGACGGATTCCAGGAGAAATCCTTCGCGAACTGAGCGGCGGGTAAGGAAGTCCGTACAATCTCACCTGGATACAGTATAATGCCGCATCCATCAATCGTGGTACAGCGCCCCCGCCGAAGTCTTCCTCGGTTCGGCGGCGGCGAGGGCGGGACGGCCTGGCGCCTTGAGGGCCTGCCTCGACGGAGGCGGAGGCGGGCGGCACGGCGCGGCATGCGCCGCCGCCTGAGCGGCGGGGGGCCGGCGGGACTCCTCGTCGAGTTTGAATCTGCTGACAAGCTCCTGCAGCTTCTGCGCCTGGGCGGCCAACTCCTCGGAGCTGGCGGACATCTCCTCGGAACTCGCCGAGTTCTGCTCGGTGACCGCCGAGATGCTCTCCATGCCCTTCGCCACCTCGGAGGCCGTCGCCGCCTGCTCGGCCGTCGCCGAACGGATCGATGTCATCGCCGCGACGGTTTTCTCGATCCCTCCAAGAATCTCGGAGAGGGACGCGCCCACCTCGTTCGACAACCGCGAGCCGTCGTTCACCCGCGCGGTGCTTTCCTTAATCAATTGCGTGATCTCCTCGGCCGCTTGGCTCGAACGCTCGGCCAGTTTCCGCACCTCATCCGCGACCACCGCGAAGCCCAGCCCGTGCTCGCCCGCGCTGGCGGCCTCGATCGCCGCGTTCAGCGCCAGCAGATTGGTCTGGCTGGCAATCTGGCTGATCACCCCGATGATTTTCGATATCTTCTCAGAACTGTCGTTGATCAGCTTCATCCCCTCCGTCGATTTCTCAACCGTCACGCCCCCCTTTGACGCCGCGCTCTTCGCCTCGTCGGCAACTCCGCTGGCGTCCTTGGCGTTTCCCGCGACGCTTTGGATCGTCGCGCTCAGCGTCTCGACCGAGGCGCTGATCTGCTCGACGGCCGAGGCCTGCTGCTGCGAACCGGTCGAGATGCACTGCGCCGTGGCCGACAACTCCTCGCTGCTGGCCGCCGTCTGCTCCGCGGTCACGCGTATCTCGGTAAGCAACGAGTGGAGATTATCCCTCAGGCTCCTGATGTTATACAGCAGGCTGTCGGTATCGGCGGTTCTTGTCTGTATGCTGACGGTGAAGTCACCACCGCCGATCCTTCTGACCGTCTCGATCACCTCCTGCGGCTCCCCTCCCAACTGCCGCACAATGCCCCGGGAGAAATAAACCGCCGTCCCAATCGAGAGGAAGGCGGCCACCACCAACACGGCCATCGAAAAGGCGAAATTTCGCCCGCTCTCAGTACTAATCTTCGCCAATTTCCCCGCGATGCCCTCGATCTCGCTGGGCACGATGCCACCTATGTCGTCGATCACGCGCGTGATCGTGTCGAAGAACACTTTCCCCTCAACGCCGTAGTCGCCCGTCTCCCATTTGCCCATCACGGTGGTGAATACGCCGTCCACCTGGGCGCGGTGCGGGCTTTTCCTCAAGGCGCTAAGTAACTCGACCGATTTGCCGTTAAGCACCAAGGCGGGCGACGCCAAGTTTACGTCGACGTTGCTTTTGAGGGCCATCAGAAGCGAAAGATCGTCTCGTGAGATCGGCTTGTTGCGGGCAAGGATGCCTGAGAGGGTCGCCCTGAGCTGTCCCGCGTTCTCCTTGGCCGTCTCGACGAGCACGAGGCTTGAAAGCTGCTTGCCCAGCCCTTTCGTCGTGCGGGCGTTGGCGACGGCCGACTCGCAGTTCAACGCCGTGGCAATAAGCGCAGTGTAATCGTCGCGTATCTGGTCGGGTGTCCTGCCTGCCGCCCCGCGGCGGATCTCGTCAAGTCGCCGCTTGACCGTCGATGCGTTTTTCCTGGCGGAATCGTCGATACGCGCCTTGCCGAGAGACGAGAGAAATGGGTCGATTTTCTTGTCAGTCTGCGCCCGCTGGGCGTCTAGCGCGTCGGCGGCGATGCCCCCCGACCTGAACAACACGGTCTTGCCACGCTCGCGCTGCAGATCGGCGACCACGTCGGAGCAGGCTCTGACAAGGACGAGATTGGCTCCCATCTCCTTGACGATCTGCCGGTCCTCAAGACTGGTCCTCATGTTCTGCCATCCCTGGAAGCAGAAAGCGGCCAAGGGGACGACGGCTATTAAGGCGAGTTTCGACGTGATTCTCATGGTGGTATCCATCATTTTATTGGAATTTTGAATATGCGGTACGTTACGTGCGACGTGCGGCGACATCCACCATGATCGACCACTGCGTGGGTAATTTTACGCAGAAAGAGGTGTCGCACCCGTGCAACCCGCATCAGGTCAGCCTATCGCAGTAGTGAACAAACGGATGATCCGCGCCCGCGGCTTCTCCTGCCGCAGGAGTCGGCGGTAGATCTTCTCCTCGTCATGCCGCGAGACGATCACGATCACCAGACTCTCATCATCGAGACGGCATTCCCCCTCGCTGAAGGCCAGCGAGATCAAAGGATTCTCCGCGCGCCAGATGAACCCCGCGAATTCTTTCTCCCCCAGCAGTATCCACTTCCTGGCTCCTGATGTGAGAGCGGCGGCGAGCTTGTCGATCAGTGCAGACTTCCGTCCTTCAAGCCTTGCATCGATGAACGCCTTCCAGCGGGACTCGGCGCGGACGGTGCCATCGCGCAATGCCGCGGCCGACAGCCAGGGCGTCTCGATCACCGCCTCGGCGCTGCCGATGTAGCGGCTCCACTCATGCGTCGTCAGCCAGCCGTTGCGTTCGCACTCCTCGTGGAGACGGGTGCCGGGAAACGGCGTGCAGATGGAGAACTGGGCCGACTCGGGGGCGGCCGCGATGGCGTAGTCGAGCGTCTTGTCGATCGACTCCTCCGTCTCGCCGGGAATGCCAAGCGTGAAGGTCAGATGTATCTTGACACCGAGGGCCTTGGTCTTTTCGATCGCCTGGGTGATCCGGCCGAGGTCAAGTTTTTTGCCGCAGGCTTCCTGGAGTTTGGGCGAGACGCTTTCGACGCCGTACTTGACCGCGTACATCCCGGCGCCGGCGAGCGCGTCGAGCATGCCGTCGGTCATGCAGTCGGCGCGGGCCATCATCGCCCAGGGGTACCGCTGCAACCCTCTCTTCACGATCCCCTCGGCCAGTTCCCGCATCCTTCGCTCACCGATGTTCGTAGTGTCATCGTCAAAGTAGAACGACTCGCACCCGTGGTTCGCGATGAGCTTCTCGGCCTCGTCGAGGGCCAGGTCGAGCCGCCGCGGACGGAACCGCCTGTCGCCAAAGATGATCTGAGGCCAGACGCAGAACGAGCAGTCATACGGACACCCCCGGGAAGTCCAGGTGTGCCCCACCGGCGTCGGTAATCCACAGACCGGATCGGAGTAATTTGCGATCGGCAGCTGCTCGAACAACGGCGAGGGAAGCGCGTCGACATCCTCGACCTTGGCTGGAGGATTCGAGACCTTCCCGCTCGCCATCATCAAGCCGGGGACATCGGCCAGCCGCGCTTTACCGACAACCGCCCGCGCGATCGCCGCCACGGCGAGATCGTACTCCCCGGCGATCCATCCGTCGGGCAAGCCGCTCTTCCGCATCGCCGCCGCCATAAGGTCGGCGGCGTGCAACCCGCCCATGATGATCGTGGGACGGGGTCTGACGTCTCTGAGCATCTGCGCCACGCCAAGGTCATAGTCGAGGCTCGGCGTCGACGTCTCCAGAAAAATAATCACCGGACGGAAGTCGGTGATCCGCCTGACCATCTCGTCAAGCGTGATGTCCTCCGCGACCCCGTCGATCAAGAGCGTTTCACACCCGCCGTCCCTCGTGACGGCGGCCGCGGTGGCGAGCATGAACGGAAAGGGGATGTACCGCGGCAGCCGCCGCTCTCGCGCTCGCCGCTGCAGATGCGGCCAGCGCGAGCCGGCACGCACGCCCCAGAGCTCGGGATGCCCCTCGACGGTCCACGGCGGATTCAGAAACGCGATCCTCATACGCTTCGCTTAAGCTTTTGTAAGTCGTTGCCCACAAAAGCTATAGTCCTGAAAGATCTTGTTTAGCAACTGCTCCCCGAAAGCGACGGTTCAAGACTTTACTCGAACACCGTGCTTGAGGAGGCGAAAGGTCGGCTGTAATATAGCGGCTTAAAGCTCTACGACATGCGAGAAAGACGAAAAATTGTGGATGGCAACCAGAGGGATTACTGGGACGAGGTGGCCGGGAAGAAGGAGTGCACGCTGCCGCTCTTCCTCGAAGGCCTCGCGCGGCATGCCACGACGACGGACAGGATCCTCGACTTCGGCTGCGGCTACGGCAGGATCGCCAATCTCCTCTACTCGGGCGGATTCACACATGTCGAAGGGTTCGATCCCTCCCCCGGGATGATCACAGTGGGAAAAGAGCGGTTCCCCCGTTTGGCCCTCGAGAGTTTCGACGCCCTTCCGCTCCCCAGGCCCGACGCCCACTTCGAGGCCGCCGTCCTCGTCGGTGTGCTGACCTCCGTGCCGTCCGACGACGCCCAGCGGCGGATCGCCGCCGAACTGCGCAGACTCCTCATCCCCGGAGGCATCCTCCTCGTCAGCGACTTCCTCATCCAAACCGACCAGCGGAACATCGAGCGGTACGACACGGCAAGGAGCCGCGGACTTCCGTACGGCGCGTTCGAACTGCCCGAGGGCGTGACACTGCGCCATCACGACCCGTCATGGATCCGGGAACTGTTTTCAGACTTCGACATGCGCGAACTCCATGAGTTCGACGCCGTCACCATGAACGGACATACCGCCAAGGCGTTCCACTACCTGGCGTCACGCCAGAGCTGACCCCGCCCCCGCGGCGTGGCATTTTTCCACGCCCTGAAGCGTGGACAATCTCCGCAAACGAGGTTTTGAAGTGGGGCGCAACACCTTTTGCGCCAATCTCCCGAGGCGCGGAAGGCGCCGAGCCCCACCATCCGCCTCAAGACCCCACTGGGGAAAAACCCGTTTTTCCCGCGCAGGGGTGTTGCCACGAGGAAACGCATATGATATAATATGTGATATATCACTTGATATTACCAAGGAGATTCTAACATGAACACCACGCCGCGCAGGGGGGGAAAGAACTCTCCGCTGGGAGAGCAGGTGTACAACCGTTTGCTGGGACGCATCAGGGACGGCTCGTGGCTGCCGGGGGACATCTTCGACCGCCGCAGTATCGCCAAGGAGCTCGGCGTGAGCATCGCGCCAGTTGGTGAAGCCATGGTGCGCCTCGCGCAGGAGGGCTTCATCGAAAACATGCCCCGCAAGGGGACGCGGGTCCGGCGCTGCGACCCGCGGCGGCTCTACGAAAGCCTGGTCATGCGCGAGGCCATCGAGTGTCAGGCGGCGCGGATGGTCCACGGAATCACACTTTCGGCGAAGGCGCGGGAGCTTGATGAGCTGGCGCGGATGGCGGACGGTGACGGCGTGGACGACACGGGCAGGATTGAGGCGGACACCGCCTTTCATAAGGAACTTGTGGATTGCGCCGGAATCGGCGAACTCTCAACCCAGCACGACAGGCTGCGTCTGCATATCCTCTTCGACGATCTGCACCTGATGCGCCAGAAGCTTCCGCAGCCACACTCCCATCAAAAGCTTCTCAAGGACTTGCTGAAGGCAAAGACTCCTGAAGCCGCCTCGGAGCTTCTGCGGCACCACCTCAGGAGTGGCAGAGAAGAGATCATCAACCGCTTCGAAAAATATAAATAACTGAGGAGATTCGAGCGATGTTGCAAAAGCATGTGATCAGCAACGACAAATCAATCTACGAGGCGTGGCCCGACGTCGCCATGACCCCCTCGGGAAAGCTGGTGTGCGTCTTTAGCGAGTGTGTCCATCACTGCGACAGATCCCACACACAGATCGTGACGGTCGAGTCGGTGGACCGCGGCCGGACCTGGAGCTCCAAAAAACCACTGACAGAGGGGACGAAAGGGCTGGGCTATTACTACAATTGCGCCAGAATCAGCGTCTTGCGGGACGGACGCCTGTGCGTGATCGTCGATCGGTGCCCCAACGGCGGGGAAGGCGAGATGGCGAGGCACTCGGCCAACCTCCTTTACTTTTCCACAGACGACGGAGCGACGTGGAGCACCCCCCTTGAGACGCCCCTCAAAGGCATCGTCCCCGACAAGTTGCTGGAACTGGAGAGCGGACGCTGGATCATCTCCGCGCACCACAATGCAAACGGCTATCTCACGCAGTTCCTGCGCTTCTCCGACGATCACGGAAAAACCTGGAGCAGACGCGTCACCGTCGGCAAAAAGAAGGGACTGAACCTCTGCGAAGTATCCATTCTTCCCGTCGACGCAAAGAGGCTGGTCGCCTTCATGCGGGAGAACTCCGGGCAGGGATGGGACTGCATGAAGACGATCTCAGAGGACGGAGGTCAGTCCTGGAGCGAGGTGATCAATTTCCCGCTTCCCGCCTGTCACCGTCCGGTTTCGGGATTCCTGCGCGACGGCCGGGTGCTGATCACCCACCGCTTCATGCAGGGGGGCAAAGGCTGGCTCGGATCGTGGACGCAGAACCTCTTCGCCGCCGTCAGCGACGTGGATTCGGCGCTGGCCCGCACGCGCGGAGAGGCGTGGGCGAGAATCCTGCCGATCGACTTTGATCGTTCACCCAAAAGCGACACAGGATATAGTGGATGGGTCCAGTTCCCCGATGGAGAGATCTATATCGTCAACTATATCGTGGACGACGCCCGCGACTCGGCGCAGATCCGCGGCTACTCACTTCGTCCGGAGGATTTTCTTATATGAAAAAGATCGAAGGTCTTATTGCCGCCCCGTTCTCGCCGATGAAATCCAATGGAGACATCAACTACAGCCAGATCGGACCTTACGCCGATCTGCTGCACAGAAACGGCGTCGCGGGAGGATTCGTTTGCGGCAGCACGGGAGAGTGCGCCTCCCTGAGCGTCGAAGAGCGACTGCATATCGTCGAGGGCTGGATCAAGGAGTCGCCCAAGGACTTCAAGGTAATCGTGTGCGCTGGCTCGAACGCCCTGCCCGACGTGAAGAGGATACTCGTGCATGCGCAGAAAAACGGCGCCCATGCGGCCGCCCTCATGACTCCGTACTATTTCAAACCGGGCAGCATTTCGGCACTCGTCGAGTTCTGCGCTGACGCCGCGCAAGCGGCTCCCGAACTGCCCGTCTACTACTATCACATCCCCGTCATGACCGGCTCCCCCTTCGCGATGAGGGATTTCCTCGAGCGCGCGTCGGAGCGCATCCCGAATCTTGCGGGAATCAAATTCACCCATGAGAACCTGATGGACTACTCGGAATGTGTTGAGCTCATGGACGGGAAGTATGACGTGCTGTTCGGCCGCGACGAGATGCTGCTTTCCGCCCTGCCGCTGGGAGCGAGAGGAGCCATAGGAAGCACCTTCAACTTCGCCGCGCCGCTCTATCTGAGACTTATCGATTCCTTCAAGAAAGGAGACATGGATTCGGCCAGAAAGGCGCAGATACAATCACACAAGTTGCTGCGGGCTCTTTTCAGTCTCGGCGTCGCCCCGGGCGCGGTGTTCAAGGCGGTCATGGCGGAGATCGGGCTGGACTGCGGAGACGCCAGACTTCCCCTGCCCCGTCTCGACGCGGAGACGAAAGCCCATCTCGTGAAGGGACTAACGGACTGCTCATTCCATGAGTTCCGTTGCCGATAAACGCACTCACGCATCGCCGTCCGCAAAAACTTTGATCTATGAGCCTGTCCTACAATTAAACCGGGCATCCAAAAGCCACTTGTGACCCAC
>CAYTFM010000084.1:0-29419 GCA_964436735.1 uncultured Victivallales bacterium
TAATAGACGAGAAGTGCGTCGTTGTCAAGGTGTCGCGCTGGGCGAGAGGGGGATGAGCTTCCTCACCCACGGCGCAAGGCCGAAACGGGTGGGGAGCCGTTTGCTATCCTGTGATCGTCTTCACCCATGGGACAAGTCCTCGGGGGCCGTTAGAAAGAGCCCCACGGGCTTGTCCCGTGGGTGAATGAAGTCAGGCGGCTATATCCATGGTGCGAAATGTTCCACCCCTCCACCAGCAACCCTCCAGCTTATTTGGTCTGTCGCAGGGGGACGGCGAGGGGGGCAGTGCTTTCGCGGGCGAGGAGGGTTGGGGTGACGAGGATGCGTGTGGGCGCCTGGTGTTTGACGGTAGTCATGGCGATCAGGGTCTCGGCGGCGCGGCGTCCTATCTCCATGGTGTTCTGGTCGATGGTCGTCAGGGGAGGAGTGATGAGCGAGGAGAACTCGAGGTTTGAGCAGCCCACGACCGAGATGTCATCGGGGATTCGCAATCCCGCGGCCTTGAGGGCGCGCATGGCTCCCGCCGCGGTCGTGTCGGCGGCAGTTGCGACGGCGCTGAACTTGACTCCCGATTCGAGGAGTTTTTGCATGGAGGCCTCCCCGGCGCTGAAGCCGAAATTGCTGTCGACGATAAGGCGCTCGTCCGGTTGCAAACCGGCATCGGCGAATGCCGTGCGGAACCCCTCCTCGCGGAGCCGGGCGGTAGTGGCATGCGGATAGCCGCGCAGCCAGGCGATCCGCGTATGTCCGAGGGTGAGCAGATGCTCGGCGGCGAGGCGGCCGCAGGCGAGGTTGTCGGAACTGATGTAGCTTGCCGCCACCCCCTTGATCTCGTTGTCGACGAGCACGAAGTTGACGCCGCGGGCGGTGAGGTCTTGATACAGAGAGGTCTGCTCCACCTCGTTGAGTGGGATGATGACGAGCCCGTCGACGCGCTGCCCGAGCAGTGTCTGGAGCACCGATTCCATGATCTCGGGGGTACTGTGGTTCTGGGCGATGAGGCAGTTGAATCCCTGGGCGCGGGCCGTCTTTTCGACGGCGTGGAGTATCTCGGAGAAATAGGTGAGCCCGATGTCGGGGCCGATGAAGCCGATGAGTTTCGAGGAGCCCATGCGCATGGCGCGGGCGACGAGGTTGGGCGTGTACCCGTGCTTCCGCGCGGCGTCGAGCACCTTTTTGCGGGTTTTCTTGCTGATGGAGGAATGTCCGCTCAGCGCCATGGACACGGTCGACTGGGCGATGCCGAGCTTCGCCGCCAATTGCCGCGAGGTCAATCGTGGTTCCATACGCATTCTCCCCATGTCAGTTATTCTCTTCCACTATAGCCAGTTGCGCCCGCGCTGTCAATGGTTTTGAAGATACGTATCACTAAAATGGGGGTGGTAAGAGGGGATTTGAGAACTCGACACATCGAGGCAATTGTTTGGGCCGTTGGGAGGGCGAACCCTGTGTGAGTCGCGGGCGCGTCTTTGGTGGCTCGGACAGGCCTCGCCCTCCAACTGGCGCAGGTGGTGCGGTTCCGCACACGGTCCTCCCTGCGGACTATGGGGCGATGGAGACTCGGTCGGAACAGAGCCGTGAGTGTGAGCGAGTGGTTGTCGACGGCTGGAAGGCGTTCCGCCTATTTAACCATGGCGGGCGTGAACGGGAGTTTCCTTTTTTCCGCCTGTTTTTTGGTGGTCATCTCCAAGAGGCAATAGCTCACATTGTCGGCGAATTCCAGGCTCGTGGTGATTCCCATGTGCGCGGCAAAGATATGGATGACGACCTGCCATTTGATTGGCGACCATGCGAACGGTCGCCACTGCCCGCCTTCGCGGTCGTCAATGCGCGCGCTGGAAGCCAGGACTTTTCCATCGCCCGCTTCATAGTCGGTGACTTTAACGTCTCCCGTCTCTCGGTCGACTTCGACAGTCCGCCTGGTGGGTACGGAATCTCCGAGGAACAGATACAACCCCACGTCATCAGGAGGAACCGTGTCGATCCGCATGGCGTCGGTGAACTGTTTGGCGCGTTTCAGGCATTTCGCAAGATGATCGACGGCGATGGCGTGCCGTTCCTCGGCTGTCTTCGCATCGGGAAGAATGATCTTCAGCGCCTCGTCATGCTTCGGATCGGCAAGCCCCCACCGCATTTTATTCCAGAGCTCTGGATCGAAGATGTCGGCCGGTTTCCCGTCGGGATCATCCTTGTAGACCACCGACCGGGTGCTGAGGAGCGGCAGCATTTGATAGTAGGTTGGGAAAGTGCCAATGACTCCCGGAGGATACGCCGGAATTTCCGGCGCGATCTGAAGTCCCTTCTGCAACTCGACGAACGTGTCAAGATAGCCGGCGTTTGGCGTCGCGACAACGACAAGCTTGTCGATGTACGTGCTGCCGCGCCAGTCTAACACGGGCATGGAGCCGTCTGCCGGCAGATCCTGGTCGCCGTATTCCAGATAGTAGCGGGAAAGCAGTCCACCCATGGAATGCGCGACGATGTCAAACTGGACATCATAGTCATCCACGCCATAGCATTTCCGGTACTGCTCCTGCAGATATGTCCGTTTCCGCAGGATGAATTCATGGAGCCTGGCCGCGTTCTCCGGAAGATCGCGGCGCCAGTCATAATAGAAAACAAACAATGAGGAGAAATGTTTATCTTGGGGAAGGGGGGCGTCCTCGGGAACATAGCCGGCTTTCGCGAGGATCTCGAGCATCTTGTCATATGCGTCCAGGTTGAAATGCAGGCCAAGTATTCTGACGTCGACGTTTTTCAGGATCGAGGCCGGTTGCACATCGTTTTTCAAATCCCTGAGAGGTTTCCCCATTGCCATTGGAATGCTGATCCCCCTCAACTGCTCCTTTGAGAACCCTTTCAGCACGTTCATTCCCGTGAAGCCGCCCCAGATCATCTCGCCGGTCTTGCTGTCCTTAAGCTGCGCGCCGAGGAAGCCGTGGACGACGATCACCGGATTGCGTTCAACGCCTTCGTAGGACATGGATTTTTTGGCGATGGCGCTGTGGAGTGGGCGATTGTAGACGGCGCTTGAGTCGTAGGAGCCGATTGACGCGTCAGGTGAAGAACAGCCTGCTACCGCGATCATGATGCACATAAGGGAAGCACAACTACTCAGCGCGCCCACCTTCGTCGAGGCAAAGTTCAACCATGAGAGAAACACCACCGATCTCGGGAATGACGCGGGGAGCGCGCTCCCGTGGGTGCGCTTAGGTCTTGTGGTGGTTAGTTTCATAGGAGTAATTTCATTTTACTCTCGTAGCGTTTTGAAGTGCGCGATGAGTGACCAATTTCCAAGGATACGGGTAAAAGGACGGGAATGCAAGAACAGCTCCTATGAAACTCGCGCATGACGCAAACGTGGCCACTCCACAAGATGGGGCTTCGGTGGTGGAGCGTCCCGGTCTTTGGGACATAGTTTTTTTCGTGTTTGAATCCGCCGCGGCGTCCGTTTACTTTAGAACGTAGGAGTCGCTCCGGTGTGTGATCCACCAAGGAAGGATTTATATGATGTCATCGGTTGGCACTAGTGGGATCTTGCGATGTGCGAACGGCGCGGGATGGGCGCCGATGGCGGCGTTGGCCGCCGCCGCGTTGGTGTGGTCCGCGTGCGCGGCGGAATCCGAAATGGCTCCGACTGCGCATGTGGTCCGCAAAGCTGATTTGTCCGACATCAAGAAGGCGGGGGAACTGCGGGTTCTTATGACGGAGGATCCGGAGTTCAGCGGGTTGCATCGGGGGGTGTCGCCGCGCGACCACGAGTTGGCGTTGCTGGTGAAGTTCGCCGAGAAGATCGGGGTCACGCTCAAGATCGTCTACGTCGCGGCCTTTCCGGAGTTGATTCCCTCGCTGCTCAACGGGACGGGAGACCTGATCGCCGACAATATATCCATCACCACCCCGCGCAGGAGGATTCTTTCCTTTTCTGAGCCTCTCGCGCTGACAAGGAATTTCGTCATAGCGAGAAGTGGCAACGAGGCGGTGTCGTCCGCCGCCGATTTCGCGGGTAAAACGCTGACGATCGAGACGGGTACCTCGTACTGGACGGACGCGCGCGAGCTGCTGAAAAAATGCCCGACACTGAAACTGCAGCCGGCGCCGTCGGGCGTTGACACCGAGGAGATCCTTTGCGGCATCGTCAATGGGAAGTATGAGCTTACGGTCGCCGACAGCAATTACGTGGACGCCTTCCTCATGTATTGTCCGGAGATCAAGATCGTCCACCAGTTCGACCAGACGGAACAGACGGCATGGGCGATGCGCAAGGAGAACGCGGAGCTGCGCAAGGCGGTTGACGAATTCCTCAAGGAGGAGTTGCCAAAGTTCGCCTTCAACACCGCCAAGGGGGATCTGCCGGCGATCAAGAAACGCGGGATATTGCGGGTGCTGACGCGCAACAACCTCTACTGCTACTACCTCGCGAAGGATCAGGCGCGCGGCTTTGAGCATGATCTCGCCAAGGAGTTCGCCAAGCGGCAGGGGATGACGGCGGTGATGATCGTGCCGCCGAAATGGGGCGACATAATTCCGTGGCTGCTCGATGGGCGAGGGGATGTGGTCGCCGCGCAGATGACCATCACTCCCGAGCGGGCCAAAGCCCCCGGCATCGCGTTTTGCTCGCCGTATTGCGAGGTGCGGGAGGTGGTGGTGGCGCGGAACAACGACAAGATCAGCTCCGCAGCTGATCTCGCCGGGCGAAAAATCTTTGTGCGGCGGCGCAGTTCCTTCTGGAGGACGCTTGAGAAGCTGCGCGCCGCGGGAGGCGATTTCCAACTGCAGGCGGCGCCGGAGGAGCTTGAGACCAGCCAGATAATGGATAAGGTGGCCAAGGGGGAATTTGACCTCACCCTGGCTGACGACAACCTCGCGAGGAACGAGATCGCCTCGCGGAGCGACCTGAAGATCGCCTTCGCGCTTGAGGAGCCCCGACGCTACGGATGGCTTACGCGGAGCGAGGACAAACTGCTCCGCGGCGAGATTGACGCCTTTTTCAAGAAGGAATACCGCGGTGTGTTCTATAACGTCTCGTACCGCAAGTACTATGCGAACGCCTCGGCCGCGCAGCGCGTCCGGAGCATCCGCGAGTCCGGCGCCGGGGACACCATCTCGCCGTTTGACGCCCTTATCAAAAAGCACGCCGAGGAGAACGGATTCGACTGGCTGCTCGTCGCGGCGCAGATCAAACAGGAGAGCGGGTTCGAGCCGAACCTCGTCAACGACTTCAACTGTCACGGGCTCATGCAGCTCTCCAAGCCGACCATCGACATGATGAAGTGCGCCAATCCGCTTTCGCCCGACGACAACATCCGCGCGGGGACGGCGTTTCTCAAGCGGCTCTACAACCGCTTCGACTCCGGAATCGCCCATGACGACCGGATCTGCTTTGCCCTCGCCTCCTACAACGCGGGGTACGGGCATGTCATCGCCGCCCGTGTCCTCGCCGCCAAGCTCAAGCTGGACAACACCAAATGGTTCGGCAACGTCGAGACGGCGCTGGGGTATCTCTCGAAACCGGAGTACGCCTCAAAGGCTAAGTACGGCTACTGCAGGAGCTCCGAGACGCTGCCGTACGTAAGGGAGATCTACTACCGCCACCGCGACTACCGGCAGAGCTTCAAGCCCGCGGCGAAGCCCAGCGGCCCTTGACCTCGCGTGTACCGCAACCACGTGTGCGCTGAACGCCGCCGAAAACTGGGCTCTGCCTGATTGCTGTAGCGAGTTGAAGTCTGCCAGGCAGAAGCCCCATGTTAGAATTTCTTATCTTTTTCTTGCCAGTATCCTGGTTTCTTGTGAAGATTCATTAACGCTAAAATTCGTAGTTGCGAACCAACGACACGATATATCACACCAAAGGGAAAGTTGGCAAGTTGATGTCTTCTATATTCTCCTTCAAGTATTGGCCACGCAAGTGGGAAGTCGGATATTTCAGCAACAGCACGGTCAAATTCTTCAAGGAACCTAACCCCTAAACCACCACTTTGAGATTCATAGTATTGTGCTGAAAAAATTACCTCTTGTTTTACATGTACATGATATACTATTTTTTGCATCCGATTGCCTCATATGCGGCCTTCATGAGATCTTTGTGTGACGCACAAGTTGTTTTCCCAGAACTAATATCCTTATCTCTCCTTTTGGCTTCTTTAATCCATTCACGCTCATTATCGGCAGGTTCGACATTCTCGTCAAGCGTATCGAGCAAGACACTTGCGAGCAAAGCTCTTGATTTTTTTGGTAATGTCAATGCGCTGCGTGTAATATCTCTCGCCGTCATTTGCATACATGCACCTATTAGTTGATTTGTAATTAAATTCTACGTTACGTTTCAGGGGAGGCGAAGCCGTACCCTGAAAGCGGTGGTTGGGCGTCGTAATCTTCGCATGCTCGATAATAGAGTAGTCTATCTCTGCGCAATTCGTGCGAGGCAAACGCCTCCTCAAGCCATGCTTGAATATCTTGATAAGTACAGCGCAAGTGAAGAATGTTCAACTCATTATGATTCCACAGGCGCCATGCGTCGAAACCATTACCCTCGCAGTTGTCTCCCCAGTCGAAATCGATATTTGTTCCGTCAATTGTCAGTTCAATTCCATAACCGTTGACGTATATCGGAATTCCTTTCAGCTCCCTTGTCCTATGTAATCCATGCCGTTCGCAAACTGCAAGCCAGTCTCGGTTTGATTTCGGCATTTCTATTTTAAGATCCTCCCTGAGCATAATGACAGCCCGCTGTTGAGCTTTTCGGGACTTCGAGATCAGGCTTTCTAACTTCGCCTTCATAAATCTAAGTTTTTCTGGTACTTGCGCCAATTTTCGAGCGGATAAACCATTTCGACAATTGCGTTACGCAGATGGGCAAAGCCGTGACACCCAAGAGAATTAAGGCGATGACAATTTGAGAGCTTCGAATCCACCCCTTCATATAATACAAAATGCCAGGGACAATAACCTTGTTCGATAAAAACCGGCTTATGTCGTCACGGTCCAACATCTGACCTTGCGTTTTGGGCGCCTGCTTTCTTAGTTCCTCAATGAAACCTTCGATCCCCCACTTGTCACAAGAATCTTTCAGTTTCTGATCAAAAAGTTTTCTCACCAACCACGGGAGAGTCCAGCGTATGAGCGTCTCGCTGTTCGTATTCTTCCATTCGGGATGCTCATCAAGAGCTTTGTTAATCATCTCTCGGGCGTAGCTTTCAGCCGCGGCGTCCTGAAGGTACTTCAATTTCTCGACGAACTTGTTGACATCAAGCCTCTCTGCTGGAGCATCTTTTTGGTTTAGAATCTGATCAATCCTGAAAAACAGTTCCGCACCGTAGGCACTTGCTTGGGGTAGCCATTTTTCCCCTATAGCACTCTTGCGAAGGCCAACCTCGCAACTTCGGAATAAGCCTTCAAACAAACCTAAGGCCGCTGTGAGAATAGTATATGAGATAAGCATCCATGCGCAGATAATGACAATGATCCATCTCTTTGGATTTGAAGAGTAGATATAATATTTAAACTTCAGGGAAAAGATAAAAACACCCAGACCGATCAAAGTACCTGCGAATCCACCAAGCAAAGTCCACTTGGCGATCTCCCAGATCATGGGAGACCATGGAATCTCTCGCAAAATGTCCATCCAGTCGACCATGATACGACATCAACTGATAATAGTTTTGATTTCATGGTGGGCGTAAGACATGCTGGAACCAGTGGAAAATCAATGCAATTATGCAAATCTTCGCCCAACGCCAGGCTCTCCCCGAAGCAGCTATGTAATTGAATGTTCCACAACTGTTGGCTGACGGGAAGAAGCCTTTTGTTGGGGGTTACTTGATTGTAATTCTATACCAATTTGGGTCTTGATAGTTCAAGGCATTGGTTACTTTTCCATATTGGAAGAAGCAAACTTGTGACATCAATCATTGTCTTTGAGGGGATGTCATAAGTGTGGAATGATTTTATTTTTGATCCCAGCAGTCCGACGCCAATTACCAACCTGTCGTTTGATTGCCACCATAATCCTTCCAATTGGCCAGGTTCAGCAAGTATCTCTTCAACAATTTTCATGAATTCTCCGGGATAATTATCCGGTAATCTATGTTTCTTCGGCAGTTTCTGAGGAATCTTCTCCCTTGCGATGATTGTTCCCAGAGTATCATCGTAAATGCAAAGATTTTCGCCATCACTAAACGCTACACGGTCGGACTTTGGAGATATCTCTTCCACTAAAAAATCAGATGAATGTAGAAGAAGTTTGGGATTGCTTATGAGTTGCTGGTGTCGTTGTGTTGTCCCATTGACAAGATTCAGTCGTATAATCTGGATGTCCTTCGTTTGATCAATATAACCGTATATAATGTAGGGTTTTACGCCTGTATCAAAAGTATATTGTGTTTTCTTGGAAACGATAAGGAGGTTTACATTATCAATCCAACTGAAGGAAGATATCACAGAAGCGTCACCGGCAATATTATGGATAGCACTTTTCCCATCACGTCCTATGATCCGTAGCGATGTAATGTGGCGATACGCAAGATGAGCGGATTCTGGTGACCACGCCAAATCCAAGGCGAAGCCACCATCCCTCTGGAAAGCATTGAGTTCTTCATCACCGGAATCATATAAGATCTGGCCGTCCAGCATCACTTTCAGTTGCGACCATTTTTTTAAGGTATTTGGAGGCTCGATTGTGAGCATTGGGCCTTTTTTCTCCTTGTGAAGTAAAACGGCAACACAATGGCCATCTGGGGATGGCAATTTTAGCAGTTCGTTTTCAGACGTTTCCGGTGATAATTCGTTAATCGACCCCGCCTGTGCAGTAGTGATGAGTATAATATATACACATAAACACATCGCACGTTTCATATGTGTTTCCTATCCCCAACCATTGATTCTGCGACGTGTCGCAATTTCGCTGTGTGGAAAAATCCATGAGAAAAACGTAGCGTGGGATCAGTCTAAAACAAGTCGTTGAGCACTAGTGAAACGCCACATTTGACGCAATTACCGCCTAATCGGATAGGCGACGTGTCGCATCGCATCTGGGCGAAGATCGTGGGAGCCTCGTTGCCGGATGCGGGATTTGGCAGGTGTGGGCGATTTGTGGTGGCGACTTCTTGACGTGAGACGGGTTATTTGACTTTGAGGGGGATGCCGCAGACGGTGAGGATGACGCTGTCGGCGGCGGCGGCGACGCGCTGGTTGACCATGCCGGCCAGGTCGCGGAACTTGCGGCCTAGGCGGTGCTCGGGAACCACGCCCATCCCCACCTCGTTCGTGACGAACACTGTGTCGACGGGGGGCAGGCTTTTGACGAGCGTGTCGGCGGCGGTCGCGACGTCAGCTTCTTCCATCATCAAGTTCGAGACCCAGAGCGTCAGACAGTCGACGATGATGATGTCGGCTCCCGCGGCGGCGGCCTTCGCCAGCGCGCCGGGCAGATTGGTTCTTTCTTCGATGGTGGTCCAGCGCGGCCCGCGCTCCTGCTGGTGCTTGGCGATGCGGGACCTCATTTCGTCGTCGCCCGCCCACCCGGTCGCGATGAAGAACGGCCTGGCCGCCTTCTCCGCGAGCTTCAGGGAGTGGCTGCTTTTACCGCTGCGCGTGCCGCCTGTGACCAGCGTGATCATGGGCTGAAGGTCTGGTCGCGGTTGGGGCCGACGGAGACGATGCCGATGCGGGCCTCGCAGAGCTCGGCGAGGCGTTCGAGATACGCCTTGCAGGCGGGGGGGAGCTCTTTGTAGGAAGTCGCGGCGGAGGTTTTCATGCGCCAGCCGGGCATGGTCTCATAAATCGGCTTCGCCTTGGCGAACAGCGCGGTGTCGGAGGGGAGCGTGTCGACTCTGCGGCCGTCGATGTCATAGGCGACGCAGATCTTCAGTTCGGCATAGGTGTCGAGCACGTCGATCTTGGTGATCGCAAGGGAGTCGATACCGTTGACCATGCAGGAGTAGCTGGCGGAGACGGCGTCGAACCACCCGCAGCGGCGCGGTCTTCCGGTGGTAGCTCCGTACTCGCCGCCGGCCTTGCGGAGGCTCTCACCTTCGTCGTCGAAAAGTTCGGTGGGGAAGGGGCCTTCGCCGACGCGGGTGGCGTAGGCCTTGGTGACGCCGACCACGTTGCTGATGTATTTGGGGGAGAGCCCCGCGCCGGTGCAGGCGCCGCCTGAGGTGGTGTTGCTGCTGGTCACGTAGGGGTAGGTGCCGAAATCGACGTCGAGCATCATGCCTTGGGCGCCCTCGAAGAGGATGTCGGCGTCGGCCTTCGCCGCCTGGTTGACGGTGAGGACGGTGTCCGTGATGTAGGGGGCCAGGGCCTTGACCGCCTCGCTCACGAGTCGCCATTCGTCATCCACGTTGAGCTGTTCCGCCCCGTAGCTTTCGAAGATCTTGTTGTAGAAGTCCGCCTCGTCGCGGAAGCGTCGCTCGAAGGTGGCGAGGTCGAGGGTCTCGACGGCTCTAATGCCGGTCCGAGCCGCCTTGTCGGCGTAGGCGGGGCCGATGCCGCGCTTGGTGGTGCCGATCTTTTTGTGGCCGGCGCTGACGTGCGACTCCCGCAGGCCGTCAAGGAGGCGGTGGTATTTGAAGATCAGGTGGGCGCGGTCGCTGACCTCGAGGCGGGCTGGGGCGACCTTCATGCCCCGGGAGCGCAGTTCTCCGATCTCCGCCATAAGGGCGATCGGGTCGATCACGACGCCGTTGCCGATGATGCAGCGCGCCTTGGGTCTGAAAATGCCGGACGGGACAAGATGCAGGACGAACTTCTCCTTACCCACCTCCACGGTGTGGCCGGCGTTGTTGCCGCCTTGATAACGGACCACCAGGTCGGCGTTCTCCGTCAGCACGTCAATGATCTTCCCTTTACCCTCGTCGCCCCATTGGACTCCTACAAGCACCGTCGTGGACATCGGCGGATCCTCCGTCGCATGTGAATTCTAATGAAAAACAAACGCCGCCACGATGGTGGCGGCCCATAGGAATCCGTAAGAAAAACCTGACCTTCAACGTTCAACTCGCAACATTCAAGCTTTCACGCAGTGGTGCGATGTTGAAAGTTGTGGTGGCAACCGTCGTCCGACTCAAGGCGTGCCTCTTTTACGGGTTCGTGTGACTATAGCGACGGGGCACATAAAATCAAATAGGGATTTGGAACGAGAAGCGGTTTGTCTTCCGGTGAAGGGGGGATACCTTTGGAAAACATGCAAGGGATCTGGGGTCAGGGGTAATTCAACGCTTAGAAATTCAATGGTTGTCAGGTTTCAGGTGTCAGGAAAATTGCCTGAAACCTGAAACCCGAACACTGAAACCAAGTCGCGGGTGAAGCCCGCTTAACTCAATCAACTTCGGGTGTGGATCATGGATGAGAAGCAGCAAGTGGCTCAAACGGCGGCGGAGACGGCATCCGCGCAATCGGGGGATAAGTTTCCGGCGATGCACATCGCCGTGGGGGGGGTGGTTTTAATCCTTGCGGTCGTGGCGTTTTTCGTCGTGTGGAACAATGGGCTTGAGGATCGCCTGTTTCCCAAGCGCTGGGGGGTGGTCGAGGCGGGACAGATCTTTCGGAGCGGGCGGATTCATCCGGCGCTGATGGAGGAGACGTTGCGCAAGAACGGGGTCAAGGCGATCGTGAACCTCTGCGGCAAGGACAAGCATGCCGACGCCGAGGCGGCAGTTGGCGGCAAGCTCGGAATTGACATCACCTATGTGCCGATGAGCGGCGACGGGACGGCCGATGCTGTCCGCTACGCGGCTGCCGTCGGAAAAATCATCGAGATGCGCAAGGCGGGAAAACCGGTGCTTGTTCATTGCGCGGCGGGGACCCAGCGGACCGGCGGGGTTGTGGCGGTCTACCGCCTGCTGGTCGAGAAGGCGTCACCGGCGGAAGTCTTGAAGGAAATGACGCGTTTCGGGTGGAGGGCAGGACAGAACGAGAATCGGCTGCCCCGCTTTATAAACGACAACCTGCCCGCCATCGCCAAGCTGCTCGCCGATCAAGGGGCGATCCCCGCAGTTCCCGCACCGATTCCCGTGCTCGAAATAAAAAACTGACCATGTCCAGGACACCGGGCGTTTACTTGCTGACTATTCGTCTGCCGACAAGGTGCGCGGGGTGAGATGCGCAGTCATGACGAATTGCGTCGTCAGCGCGAACTGTTCAAGGGGGTTCCCGGTGCGCCCTGCGGGCGGCGCTGTTGAGGCGGTATGAGACCAACCCGACGCCGTTGTCGAGGATGATATAGCCGGTCGGCGTGTCGGTCGCCTTCAATTTTGGGAAGAAAGCGGAGACGACGCTTGCGCCGAGGGCTTCCTGCCCGCCGTCGTCCTGCCGAATCTTCATGCAGCTCGCGCCTGAACTGCCCTTGGCGTTCTGATAGGTGTAGGTGGCGTTTTTGTCGATCCCGCATTTTGCGTACTTATAGTCGGATCCGTTTTTCAGGAACTCGACAAGGACGTTGGGCGCCTTTGAGCCGAACCACATTCCATGGACGGTGAAATTGTCACCCGCGGCAGAGGGCGAGCCATCGACCGACGTGACGGTGAGATTCGCCAGAAAAAACTTTCCTTGAAGAGTCGCGTCACCGGTTCCGGTTGCCACCTTGATCTCGTCGAGGGCGAGGTCGGTGACGGGGGTGTCTTGGAGTTTCTGCCCCAAGCCTGCGGACTTGTCGTAATCCCCCTTGTCGTAGAGGCGGATTTTTCTCTTCCACTCGGCCATGGCCTCGAGAGGGGAGAAGCCGATGACGGCAAAGAGGCAACTCTTCCCTTGAACGACGGCGTTGATTTTGGGCTTTTTCGTGAAGTTGGCCATCCCGACATCCGAAGCCTTGACCCATAATGCCGAGCCGTAGGCCAGATAGGTGTCGATGACGGGGGAGATGGAAAAATTGGCGGTGACAGTGGCGTCTCCCGAGAGTGTGACGGTTGTCGACGAGGAGGCCGCATCGGCCACCGAGGCGTTGGCGCTGCTTGTCCAATTGAGGAACCTGTAGCCCGAGAAGGGGATTGCGGTGATCCCGACCGAGTCGCCTACGTTGTAGGTGTGTTCGCCGGTGGCCGGCTCGGTGCCGCCGCCGTCGGCCGGGTTGCTGGCCGTGGTGAGTTTCACTGGTGATGGCGGCGTGGATCCGTATTCGTAGGCGCCGCAGTCGTCGCGGCCGTCGACCACCCGCTGGTTGCCATCGAAGTCGGTCTCGCCGGCTCCGGGGGTGAATGTCGGATCGCCGGCGTCGATGGCGGGGGAACCCGCCTGGAGGTGGAGATTGGGAATGGCTGATGCGGCGTCGACGAATCGGGGATCGGCGAAGAGGGAGTGCGGATCCTGCCCGGCCGCCTGCTGATAGGCGCGAAACGTCGTGTAGTACGTGTTCTGCCAGACGATAGAAAGATTGTCGGCGCCGCCCGGGCAGAGGTAAACGTTGTAGTCGAAGTTGTTGTGGTGGGAAGACGCGGCGTCGAAGAAGTTGGTGAAAAGGATGTTTTGGTCGTTGGCGAATATGATGTTGCAGGAGAAGGTGTTGTCGTGCGACTGCTGGATGTAGACCTCGCCGGAGCCTGACCGCGTGGTGTCGTTCTGGAAGAGGGTGTTGTGCTGGAAGACGCAGTTGAGGGTGACGCCGCGCGTGCTGTCGTAGCCGCCAAAGCCGATGCCAGTGATGTTGTTCAGATAGACGAGATTGTCGCGGACGGTCACCTCCGTGGTCGTTTTTCCGCCATGCTCGCTGGCGACCTCGAAGCCGAAGTCGCAGTGGTGGACAGTGTTGCGTTCGAGCACGAGGTTTCTGCCGCCGTCGACATAGATCCCGGCGGCGGAGCGCTCAGTGCCGTAGGCCGGATTGCCGTAGGAGGTGATGTTATAGACGGTGTTGCCGGCGACCGTGCCGTTCCTGGTCTGGTCATACGCGGGATCGGGGCACGTTCCCTCCCAGCCAATGAGGTCGATGCCGATGTTGTTGTTGTCGTGGATGGTGTTGTTCGAGACGGTGAAATTCTCGACGTTGCCGTTGAGCACCAGCGACTCTGACCAGCCGAGGATGCAGTTGCGGACGGTGTTGGCGTCGACCAGGAGGTTGTTGATCGACCGCGTGGCGTTGGTGCCGTAGACGGCGATGCCGTGGGCGTTGCCGCCTTTGACGGGGTCGTTATTCTCGATGTGGTGGACGGTGTTGCCCCTGAGTTCAATAGTGCTGCCATGGCCGGTGACATGGATGCCGATGACGAGGCTGTTCAGGTCGGAGGTGGCGAGGTTGCGTATTTCGAGTCCCTGAACCCTGACATGGCTTTGGTCTTCGATGAGGATGACCGAAGTGGTCGAGTCCTTCGGCGGCGCCAGGGAGGTTGCGTCGAGGATGGCTTTCTCGCCTTCAAAACTCTTGATGGTCAGGTAATTTCCCGGGGAGCCTGATTTGTTCACGTTCACGAGTTCGGCGTAGGTGCCGGCGCGGAGGTTGATCGTGTCGCCGGGGGTGGCGGCTTCAAGGGCGCGGGCGACTGTCGCCCAAGGGGAGTCGATGCCGCCGCTGTTCGAGTCGGAGCCGGTGGGTGAGACGTACAACTCGACGGCATCGATGTGGATGGCCGCCACGTACAGGGCGGTCGACAGCGCATAGATGGCGGTATGGTGCATCTTCATCGCGTCACGTTGGGAAGAGGCGGTTGAGGTTCTCGCTTAAACTATAGCATGGAAATGGAAAGGAAATCCAGCCGTATCGCGCCGCTCCGGCATGCGGGCGGAATGGTAGTTTTAGGCTAAAAATCGAAAGCGGCATTGATTATGCGTACTTTCGCGTATATAGTATAAATTGTACCCTCCGATTCGCATCTCATCGCGAGGTTCGTTCAACGTATCCAACGTGCGGTAATGTGATTGGTTATATTTTCCCACTATGAATCAAAAAATTCTGTTTTCAAGCGTGTGTCGCCCAATAGGACCTAAGCATGGTGATGCGACATCAGTCGGATACGAGTTGCTGCATAGTCAGGTGACAAGGGCCCAAGGGCTCTTCAGCCCGCGTGCGCTCCACCTCCAGTTCTCCTTGGACTACATCTCCGAGAATCTCGACACTCCCGCCGTCGTCCTGCACTATCCCTCGAAGAGCGAGTTCATCCGCGAGCTCAAAAAAGGTTACGACTTCGTGGGGATCTGCTTCATCATGGCGCTCAAGCACAAGATGATCGAGATGGTCTCGCTGGTGCGCAAGCACTCCCCACAAAGCAAAATCATTCTCGGAGGCTACGGCACCATGCTGTCCGATGAGGTGATCAAACCGTACGCCGACTATATCTGCCGCGAGGAGGGGGTGGCGTTCATGCGGCGCCTGCTGGGCGAGCCCGAGCTCCCGATACCCTACAAGCATCCGTTGATCGTGAGCGAGCTTAAAGTATTCAGCCAGAAAATCTCCAACACCGGAATGATCTTCGCCGGACTTGGCTGCCCCAACGGGTGCGACTTCTGCTGCACCTCGCACTATTTCGACAGGAAGCATATCAAGCTGCTGCCGGAAGGCAAAGACATCTTCGCGGTCGTGGAGCGGTATCTCGCCATCGATCCGAATATGGCGTTCACGATCATCGATGAGGACTTCCTGCTCAACAAAAAGCGGGCGATGGAGTTCCGCGACTGCGTGATGAAGAGCGGCAAGGTGCCTCAGATCTTTGTGTTTGGCAGCATCAAGGCGATTAGCCAGTATACGATCGAAGAGATTCTGGAGATGGGGATCGATGGCTTCTGGATCGGCTACGAGGGGACCCGCTCGGGGTATTCCAAGCAGGAAGGGCGTCCCGCCGAAGAGCTTTTGACCGATCTGCGCGCCCACGGCATCACCGTGCTGGCCTCGATGATCGTCGGCTTCGACTATCAGAACAAAGAGGTCGTGGCGCAGGAGTTGGCCGGCCTTATGAAGGTGCAGCCCGCGCTGGCGCAGTTCCTGATCTACGGTCCCGTTCCCGGCACGCCGTTCTACAATCGTGTCCTCGGCGAGAACCGTCTGCTGGAGAAATACACCAAGGACATGGACGATTTCTACATCCGCGCCGACGGATTCAAGACGATGATCAAGCACCCGACGCTTTCTCCCGAGGAGATCGAGGGACTTCAACGCTGGTGTTTCGAAGAGGACTTTCAACGGCTTGGGCCAAGCATCATCCGCGTCTTGGACATCCGTTTCGCCGGCTACATGAAACTCAAAGACTCGCCCAACCCGTTTCTGCGCAAGAAGGCTCAGCAGTTCGCCTTTGACTTGCGGGCGGCCTATCCGGTGTTTCTCGCCGGCAAATTGCTTGGTCCCAACGCCAAAATCCGCAGCTGGATCGCCGACCTCGAACAACGCCTCCATGCGGAGTTTGGAAAGCCGACGCTCGCCGAGAGATGCAAGTCGGTGATGGGCGTTGGCGCCGCGTTGTGGACAGGGCTGTCGCTGAATTTCGACATGTTCCAGCACCCCGCGCTGACCCGCAAAACGTACCGGATGCCCTCCCAAAGCTGGAGTGCCGAGCTATGGCAGGCGTTTCACGGAGAGACATCCATCCCGAACCTCTCGATCGAAGTCGAATTGCACCACTCCAAAGAGCAGGTGCTCATGCGTTTGGAAGGACCTCTCTCATCGGCGGGCGCCGAGGGATTGGGACAACGCATCAGTGATTCGATGGCGAAGTGCAAGAGCCATCTCGTGCTTGATCTGCAGAATCTGCACTGGGATAAGACGTGCAACCTCGACACGCTCGCCGAGAAGCTCGCCGCCTACAAGTCGCGTATCAGCCTTATCCTTCCCAAGCTGTCGGCGTCCCATCCGGAACTGATCCTGCTGGCCAGCATGTTCCAGCTCTACAAGGGCTGATATTTCACGGGTCTCCGCCCCGTCACCCTGCCAAAGGGCTTGGTAAGCCCTCTGGACTCCCATGGCTGGGCGTTCCAGCTTGACTTCGTCTGCGCTGAAACGCCCCAATTGTCATCGCCTTCGGCGAATGTTTTCGATTTTCCGAAGGAAATGGCCGATGCGCCAGCGGACCGTTACCGGACGAAGTCCGAGAACGGAACGCTGGTTACATGGGATTCCAAAGGGTCGACCGATCCTTTGGCGGGGTGACGGGGCGGAGTCCCCCGTGAGCCGAAGCGGAGGGTAGCATGGATGAGCGTGACAGGGCGCGGATGCTTTTGGAGAAATTCAAAGGCGCCGATTATGTGTGTGGACTCGGCTGTTTCGACCGCATGGGAGAGCTTGCCTCGCAACTTGGCGGGAGCGTGTGCGTGGTGGCGAGCGGCACGGCCGGCGGTTGGGGAAGGGCGTTTCAGGAACGCGCGTTGGCGTCTCTTGGGCGAAGCGGCGTGCGGGTGCTCGGCGGCCTCATTCCGGGAGCGCGGCCGAACTCCCCGTTCGAGGATGTGTTCCGGGTGGCGGAGGAACTCATGCGCCGGAAACCCGACGCGGTGGTGTCGATCGGCGGCGGGAGCGTGATCGACGCCTTGAAAGCGTCTATCGCCTATCTTGCTTTCGGAGAACGGCATCCGTCGCTTGGAGATTATTTCGGCATGGGGCGCGTCTCCACGCTGTTGGCCTCCGAAAACGCCCATCTGCTGCCGCACCTCGCCGTCCAGATCGCCGCCGGATCCGCCGCGCACCTCACCAAATACGCCAACGTGACCGACATGAGCGTCCCGCAGAAGATGTTGATCATCGACGAGTCGCTTGTCCCTCGCAAGGCGCTCTTCGACTACGAACTGACCACCACTGCGTCAAAGGAACTGACGATGGACGGGGCCTTCGACGGACTTTCGCACTGCCTCGAAGTCTACGAGGGGGCATCCTCTGACGAACTACCGCTGCTGGAGGAGATCTGCCTGACGGGCATCGAACTGGCGGTGGCGAGCGTCAAGGCCGCCTGCGTGAATCCGTCTGATCTCGCCGCCCGTGAGGGGCTCGGTTTGGCGACTGATCTTGGCGGTTATGCCATCATGGTCGGCGGCACCAGCGGCGCGCACCTCAACAGTTTCTCTTTGGTCGACCTTTTACCGCACGGCAGGGCCTGCGCCTTGATGAACCCCTACTACATGGTCTTCTTCGCCCCCGCCATAGAGAATAAAGTGCGGAAGGTCGGCGCGGTCTACGCGGGGGCAGGCTATCTAAAGGAGAATATCGACGCGCTCCGGGGTCGCGAGCTGGGCATGGCTGTCGCCAAGGCGATGCAGGCGCTGTGTCGGGACGTGGGCTTCCCGACGCGGCTGCGCGACCTGCCGGGTTTTTCGGCGTGCCATGTCTCCCGCGCGCTCGCCGCCGCAAAAACCCCGTCCCTCGAGTCAAAGCTGCGGAACATGCCGGTGCCCCTTGCCACTGATGAGGTCGACGCGTACATGGGGTCGGTGCTTGCCGCCGCCACCTCGGGAGACTTCTCGCTGGTCAAAAACAAGGAGTAGGCGGCATGCGGCGTCGCTGAATCCTCTGAGTCCGCCGCGCTGAATTTCCCTGAACCCTGAGCCCTGAACCCTTTTTTTATGCCGCTTTTCGCCTTAGTCGACTGCGATAATTTTTTCGTGTCCTGCGAACGGGTTTTCAATCCGAAGCTTGAGCGCAGGCCGGTTGTCGTGCTTTCGAACAACGACGGCTGCATCGTGGCGCGGTCCGCCGAGGTGAAGGCGTTGGGCGTCAAGATGGGCGCGCCTTATTTCATGGCCAGGGAGTTCCTCGAGAAGCACGGAACGGTTGTCCTCTCGTCTAATTACGAGTTGTACAGCGACATGTCCCGCAGGGTTATGACCATCCTGTCGCGGTTTGCCCCCGAGGTGGAGGTCTACTCGGTGGACGAGGCCTTTCTGGGGTTTGACGGTTTCGCCCCTGGCGGGCTTGAGGCGCGGGGGCGCGAGATCGTCGCGACAGTGGCGCAATGGACTGGCATTCCGACGCGGGTCGGCGTCTCGGTCACCAAGACGCTCGCCAAACTTGCCAACAAGATGGCGAAGAAGAGTGTCGGGGCGGGAGGCGTCCGCATTCTGCTCACGACTGACGTCATTGACGAGGCTCTTCGGAAGACGGAAGTTGGCGACGTATGGGGGGTCGGTCCGGCCATGAGTGAGAAACTGGCAGCTGCGGGCGTCCGCTCGGCGTGGGACTTTGTGCGCAAGGACGACGAATGGATTCGGCGGCGGTTTGGCGTCACCGCGCTCAGGACCGCCATGGAACTGCGCGGGACGTCCTGCTTTTCATTGGATTCCGCTCCTGCGCCCCGGAAAAGCGTGTGTCACTCGCGTTCCTTCGGGGAGCCTGTCTTCGAGCTCGAGGGGATGCGCGAGGCTGTCGCCACCTATGCCGCCGAGGCCGCGGGGAGCCTGCGCGACGAGGGCTCGCTGGCTGGTTGCGTGATGGTTTTCATCACCACCGGGCATTTCGAGAGCAACCGTCCCCGGCATCACGACTCGGTGCTGGTGCCGTTGCCTTCGCCGACGAACTACCCCGCCGACATCGTCGCTTGCGCTTTGCGGGGGCTCGGACGGATCTACCGGAAGGGCTTTGGCTACAAAAAGGCGGGTGTCGTCCTGCTCGAACTGACGTCGAGCGAGGCGGTGCAAATGAACCTGTTCGCCGCCGCCTGCGACCAGCGCAAGGAAAGCCTCGCCGAGACGATGCGCCTCGTCAAGGCGAAATTCGGTAAGAACGCCCTGCGCTTCGCCGTCGAAGGGGTCGAAAAGCCCTGGGCGATGCGCCGCGGCATGCGTTCGAAGAGTTACACGAGCGACTGGGACGGCGTCCCGTCCGCAAGGTAGCAAAGGGGACAATCTGTGACAGGATTGGCGTGATGAAGTTCCTCCCGATTGGCTAACATGCAAGACAGGTGACAAATCCCTCTTTCCCGTACGTGATGATCCGTTCGTCATGTGTTGCGAGGGTGCAACCAAGCTCCCGTGCGGTCGCGACGAGGAGTCGAGCTGCCGGGTCGCCATGAAATTCACCGGGAAGGCGGGAACTTGCCAAGGCGATACGCGGAGTGATTGGCTGAAGACTCACTCCTGGCGCATGCAATGCATCCGTAGTCCATGAATCAATGTCTTTTTGGAGGACAATTCTTCCTTTCGACTCGAGCATGCCCAGTTCCCACACCGATATCGCTGAAACTAATACACCGCCTTTTGCCGCTGCCGAGTCGATTGCCTTCGTCGGCATGGCCTTCAACCGATGATCACCGTTCATCAGCCAAATCCAAACATGCGTGTCCACTAACAGGTGCTCAGCGTTCCGCATCCCATTCCTCGTCTATTGGCGCGACAATATCTTCTTTGACCGTGACGGATCCCTTGAGGTATCCATGTAAAGATTTTGTCACCGTGTCTTCCACAGGCATAAGGCGGGCGACTGGGCGGCCTCGCTTCGTGATAAGCACCGGTTTGCGGGTTCTGCGCACGTCGTCCATGAGCCCAAGGCAATTCGTTTTGAATTTCGCCGCTGATATCTGCATAGTGCCACCTTTGTTGTGGTCATTTCAATATGACTATATAGCACGACAGCCACATAGATTCAAGAATAGTGTTGCCGGTCAGGCGATCCATGCCTCGATGGTGGCCATGTCGACGTGCGCGGCGATGTGGTTGGCGAGGAGGTCGAGTGGGTCTCCGGCGTTTGCTGGTTCCCCGGTAATGAGCGTGGACGGTGCGATCCCCTTGCGTTCACACAGCCATGTGATGAGACCGTCGCGGATGGCGGGTTCGTCGAAGAAGCCGTGGACGTAGGTGCCGAAGACGAGTCCGTCGCGGGAAACCGCGCCGAGCGAGGCCGTCTTGCCGGACGAAAGTTTGACGCGCGTCATCGAGCGTTCAGCGCCCTTGGTGGCGGGGGTGGTCACTCCCATGTGGATCTCATAGCCGGTGAAGTGGCTTCCCGGCGGGGCGAACGGCAGCGGCGCGACGGTCTCGCCGCTGGTTTGCGAGAGATGTTTTTCTTTGGCGAGGACGGTGTCCACCGGGAGGAGGCCGAGCCCGTCAGCTTTGCCGAGGTCAGACTCCATGTGGTGCGGATCGGTGATTTTCCGCCCGAGCATTTGGTAGCCCCCACAGAGACCGAAATCTTTCGTTTCAGCGCCCTGCTGATCCCCGCCGCCCATCCTGACTGTTTGAGGACCTCGAGGTCGGCGAGCGTGTTTTTCGTGTCGGGAATGATGAGCAGATCCGGCGAGCCGTTCTTCGACGCCCGCTCTTCGTAGCGGACGCCAACGCCGGGGGCGGTCTCCAAGGCGAGAAAGTCGGTGTAGTTGCTGATCCGCGGCAACCGCGGGACCACGATGTCCAGAAGCCGTGGGCCCGCTGCGTTCTTTCCCTCGAGACCGAGCGAGTCCTCCTCCTCGAGGATGATGTTTTTGTTGTAGGGGATGACGCCGAGGACGGGCAGGTTGGTGAGCCGCTCGATGGTCGCGATGCCTTTGTCCAACAGCGACGGGTCGCCTCTGAACTTGTTGATCACGATGCCAGAGAGGAACGCGCGAAGCTCAGGAGGCAGGAGTCGCACCGTGCCGAAGATGGAGGCGAAGACGCCGCCGCGGTCGATGTCCGCCACGAGGATGGTCTTTGCGCCGGCGTGCCGCGCCATGGCCATGTTGACGAAGTCCTTGTCGAGCAGGTTGATCTCGGTGGGGCTTCCGGCTCCCTCGAGCACGACGAGATCGCAGGTGGCGGCGAGCCGGTCGAACGCCTCGAAGGCTTTCCGCTTGAAGAGGTTCTTCTTTGCGTAGTAACCGCGGGCGTCGGTGTCCCCCCATGGCTTGCCGTTGACAACCACCTGCGAGCGGGCGTCGCCCGTCGGCTTGAGGAGCACGGGGTTCATGTCGATGTGAGGAGCCACGCCTGCGGCGCGGGCCTGGAGGGCCTGGGCGCGGCCGATCTCGCCGCCATCCGGGGTGACGAACGAGTTCAACGCCATGTTCTGCGCCTTGAAGGGGGCGACGCTCACACCTTTCCGCGCGAAGTGGCGGCACAGCGCGGCGGCCAGCCAGGTCTTGCCGGAGTTCGACATCGTCCCGACCACCATGATGGCCTTCGCCCTCCGTGTCGGCCGCGGCGGACGTTTGGTGCCGCCTGTGCCGAGGATTTCTTTCAGCGCGGCGACAAGTTGCGTGTTCTCCTCGGAGGATCTCACGGCGATCCTGACGAAGCGGTTGTCGAGACCGGGGATCTCGGCGCAGGAGCGCAGGAGAATCCCTTGCGCGAGCAGCGCCTGCTGAACCGGCGTCGCGTCGGCGTCGAATTCCGCAAGAATGAAGTTCGTCTCCGAGGGATGCGGCGTGACGGCGGGAAGGCGGGAGAGGGCGCGCGTCAGTTCCTTGCGGCCTGCCGCCACGGCCGCGCGGGTCCGTTTGAGATGTGCGGCGTCGGCGTAGAGGACTCCCGCGAACCGTTGGGCGATGGCGTTGAGTGACCAGGGCAGGCGCAGGGCTTTCATCGCCGTGATGGTGCGCGGTGTGGAGATGGCGGCGCCTATCCGGACTCCTGCGATCGAGAAGACCTTCGTCAGCGATTTGAGGATTACGAGGTTATCAAGCTGGACGCGCAGCAGGCTGGGCGGATTCCGCTTATCCACGAAATCCATGAACGACTCGTCGACGACGAAGAACGTCGCGGGATGCGATGCGATGGCGTCGAGGAGCGTTTTTTTATCAAACAGGAATCCATTGGGATTGTTTGGGTTGCAGATGAAGACCAAATCTGGTTTTTTGTCAGGTGGGGAAAGTTGTCGTTCGTTCGAGGGGGATACTTTCAGTGTGGCGAACTCCGTGACGGGGAAGGCCTGGACGTTGGCCTTGGCGCAGACCTCCCAGTAGCCGCTGTAGGAGGGGGCGAGCCAGGCGGCCGTCCTCACCTTCAACGCTCTGACGATGAGATGGAGCGCCTCGGTGGCGCCGTTGCAGAGGATCAGCCGGTTGGGGGCGAGTCCCATATTTCCCGCCAGCGCGGCCTCGGCGGCCGCGGGATCCGTGGGCGGGTAGCCGGTCCAGTCGAAGTCGGCGGCGAGCATGATCTCCTCGACAGCGGTCGGAGGGCCAAGCGGGTTGAGATTCACGCTGAAATCGAGCCGTACCGGCGGTGCTTTGCCGAGGCCGAGGCGTCGCGCGGTTTCCTGTGGATTTCCGCCGTGGGCGTCTGTCAGTGAGAAAGATTTCGTTGGGCGCATGGGGGATGACAAGGTGTTGGATGAAAGCCACGTGATGAAGTGAGTATAATATCGTTGAAACCGTCGGTTTCAATGAGATGCGGTTCGCTTCCCGCAGCCCACCACGATAATTACGCGCTGGGTGTTCCTGCGAGAAAATCCCTGAGATCCTTACGCCAAGCCTGCCACATGGTTTGCTCGGCTGGTACGTCGTTGATCATGGCGTCGGCTAGGATGTCGTCCGCGGCCTCGAGGAGGCTCGCCCGGTTCATGTCGACGCGTTTCGTCGCTTGTGCCTCGACGTTGGAGAGATAGGGTGGGGCTGGCCAGCGCCAGGCTTTCGTCGACACCGTGAAGCCCAACGGTTCGAGGACGCGGACGAATTTCTCCTCGCTCCAGCCGTCGTAGTGGATAGCCCAGCGCGCCTCTTGGGATCCGAAGAGGTGTCGAAGGACGGCCTGCCTCGCTTTGAAGGGGATGGTGCTGTCGGCGAGTTGCTGGGCGCAGCCGACGACATCAGGGGTTTCGATGCGGAGGAGGCCGCCGAGTTTAAGGCATTCCTGCCATAGGATGAGGAGCCCCACGGCCTTGACCCGCGTGAAATGTTCGAAGACGTGATGCGACCTGATCTCGTCGATGCTGTTCGGAGGGAAGCGCAGCGTGGAGATGTCGGCGAAGGCGTCGGCGGCGACGCGTTTTTGCACAGAATGCTCGGAGGGAGGATAGTCGATGTTGACATACCCTTCGAGGTGTTGCTCACCACAGCCGAGGTGCAGCCGGAGTGGAGCCCCCTCAGCGTGGAGACCTTTTGAGCGGAGCAGCGTGAGTGGTTCAGGCGAGCTGGTGAGCAGGGGACGCGCGGGGGTGATGCGCAGGAGGGATTCCTTCAGCCGCAAGGCTGGCCTGAAGTCGGGTGCGTGGTTGAGGACATCGTCGAGTAGTTCAATCGCCAAGGTGCCTTCACCAAGTTCGCCCAGGGTTTCCGCGAGATACCACTTGATCCGCCAGTGGGAGAATCCCATCCGTATAAGATCCGAGAAAAGCCTGCAGGCGTCGAGCGCTTTCCCTCCGCCCCTCCTGACTAGCCCCTGCCAAAGCAGGTAGTGCGCGCCGCGTCCGTGCTGTTCGATGCCGCCGGATATGTTCCTAAGTTCGAGCAGGGCGTCCTTTTCGGCACCTTCCGGGCGAGCGATGATCCGTTCAGCGGCCAAGACAGATTCGATAGGGATATCCAACGCCTCGCACATGCGGCTTACGGTCATCGACTTGATAAGTGCTGTGACATCAACGCAGGCGTCGGCGTGGAAGGCGAGGGCGATGTCGCCATAGACATGAAATTGGAATCCCGCGTCAATCGACAGTAGCGCGGCCTGCAATTCCTTGATGGTGGGATAGCCATGCAGCGAAGAGGAGGCGTCGACCTTCCTGGTTCCGCCATCGAAGAGGCGGAGGTCGTCGACGAGCACGACAGAGCTTCTTTTGTGCCTCCACTCCGAGATGGCCTGTATCTCGTCGATGATTGGTGTGTTCGAACTGCCCTTGGCCGTGGGGCCCTCGCTGTAGTGTCCGTCAAGCCAGAAGAGCGCGGGTTCGTCGAGAACGCTGAGCAGGCCTGGAAGGACAGTAGTGGAATCTCCTTGATGGGTGTGCACGTGAGGCGATGTGGCGAAATTGGCCGCTGCTTGGGCCGCCAGCTTCGGAGACAGTTCGATCGTGTGCACATCTTTGAAGAACAGGCTTGCCGTTTTGCTGGTGTGGCCTAGAAACGTGCCGGTTTCCACGAATAGTTGCGGATTGAAGGTCGATGCCAGCAACTCGAGAAAGGCTGGCTCGAGAGAGCCGGCTGGGGTTTTGGTTTTCCTCAGACTGAGGTATTTCATTGGTGCATGACAACTTTCAGCTCAGCGGCCCACCTTCGCCGAGGCAAGGTTCAACCATGAGAGAAACACCACCGCTCCCGAAAACGACGCGGGGAGCGTTCGGCTTTGCCGCGCTCCCGTGGGCGCACTTTGGTTTTGTGGTCGTTTGTTTCATGGATTGCAAAGCGTATGGTTGTAGCCCAAAGCTTCCCGTTAGGAGTGTACCGGTTTCACGTGTGGTGGAGAGGTCTGGATTCGAGTTGGTGCATTTTCCTTGTCCCTCTTTCTGCAATATACTAAGCGTTGCTGGTGTTTACTACAAGGTTCTTTAGGAGGGATGTGGGTGCTGAAGCATTGCTCTCTGAAGTTTTGAGGTATCGTGACGTTATTGAGTGAAGCAATTCGCATGGAAGGGGTGAGCCATGTACGCAGTGATGCTTGATGCGGAGGAGATCTATTATCCTCCCGAATGCCGTCTCCCAAGAAACGGTATGGCAATCATGGTCTTTCAGTCCGTCCATCCTCAAGCGGTGGAGTCCAGTCTGACGACATGGTCACCGTCGCGTATGTCCACAAGCCCGCTATCCCAATCCGACTTCAGGTAGGGGCAGTCATAGGTCTTGTACTCCAGATTCGCCGGTTGGCCGTCGAGCAGGCGGGTTCCTTTCGCGTCAATGGACAGCCTGCCGGCGCGCCTCGAATCCCGCAATGATGTCCACAAGATCGGTTGGAGGGGGACGTCACTGCTGCAGGCTCTTGATGTACGCGGCGTTGATCGAACATCTCAGTGTTTTGCCGTTCAGTGCACTCGCCTCTTCGGCGAAGAGCGTGGGGGCCGCTACAAGCGAGATGGCGAGCGCGAAAGTCTTTTTCACAACTATCCTCCCTCATTTCATTGGTGAGTTCAGCATAGCAGGTGCTGCCGGTAAGGTAGAGGACTGGCTGTGGCAAGTCAAGCACCGCCCGGTTTGAGTGGATTTGAAGATCACCTGAGAATGTCCGAACAGCGGTCAATACAATGTCCTCTCCAGGATCTCCTTCTGCATGACGGCGTCGAGGTCGACGAATTTGGCGGAGTAGCCGCCGATGCGGACCATCACATGCGAGTGTTTCTCCGGATCTTTGATGGCGTTCTCGAGGTCCGTGCGCCCCAGCACCGTGATGTTGAGCTGCATGCCGCCTTTCTTGAAGAAGACGTTCAGCAGCGTTTCGGTTTTGAGGCGGCTCTCGGCGAACATCTCCCGCGTCAGTTTGAGGTTCGTGATGTAGCCGCCGTTCGCGGCGTCGGATTTGGCGACGGACGACAGCATCGAGGTCAGACCGCTTCTGTCGAAGCTGGCGGTGGGCGAGTCGCCGACGGCGAAAGGTTCGCCGCGGCGCCGTCCGTCGGCCGTCGCTCCGCAGTTTCTGCCGATGGTGATGCCGCCGGGGTTGACGCTGCTGACGATGTAATAGCCCAGACCGGCATTGGCACCGATTTCCTTGGCGGTCTCGTGGATGAAGGTGGATATCTCCGCCACCGTGGCGTCGACGCCCTGATGGTTGTTGCCGTACTTGGGAGCGGCCAGCATCAGATGGCGCTCCGCCTCGAATCCCTCGAAGTCGGCGTCCAGGACCCGCGTCAGTCGTTCGAGGGGCATCTGTTTTCTCTCGTAGACGATCGTCTTGATCGCGTAGAGGCTGTCGCCGGCGTTGGTGAAGCCGAACCCCTCGATGCAGGCCCCGAGATAGCGCAGACCGCCGCTCACCATGTCCTTGCCGCGCGCCACGCAGTCGTCCAGGAGCATGCTCTGGAAAAGGAAAGCGCATTCCCGTGATAGGTTCTTGTGCTGGTGGAGGTGCGCTCTGACGTCAGTCTCCATGGCGTGCCGCAGTTGGGCTTTGACGGCGTCGAGGAGCTTTTCGAAGGTGTCGAACGTCGCTGGCGAACCGGTCCGTGCCCCGATGCGCTCGCCCGTGAGCGGTTCGACGCCGTCGTGCAGGGCCGCCTCGATCGCCTTGGGGACGTTCAGCGCGCTGTTGGGCGAGCCGGAGCTGGCGGCGTCCAGGATCAGTTCGCCACAGCCCAGCGGCAGATATTTCTCCGCCTCGCTTTCGGTGACATCCATGACGCGGCGGGTGCCGCTCACATACACGTCGTCGTTGTAGAGCGTCGGATACAGGCATCCCTCGCCGATGACGTCGTAGGCTTTCCGCAGGAGGGCGGGGTTTTGTCTCTCATGGAACCGCAGGGACAGCACCGGGGTCAGCCCTCTGAGCCGCCGCGTCGCCTCCATCGCGGCGAGCGCGAAGCGGTCGGCGTTGGCCTCGTTGCGCCGTCCCCTGCCGCCGATGACGACTCGGCTGTCGAACACGATTTTTCGTTCCTCTATCGCCTTCCACAGGGCCATGACCAGCCGCATGGCCTCGTTCTCTGTGAGCGCGCCGGAATCGATGTCATGGGTGTAGAAGTCGCCCAGATAGACGTCCATCCGTGAGTAGTTAATCACCCGTGAGGGGAGGGTGGATAGCCACATGAGCTGTATGGCCTCGCGGAGGGTCTCGGGCTTCCGCTTTTGCAGTGTGTCGAGGACGCGCGCCATCTCCCGCAGCTCCGCGGCCGCCTGGGGGGTGCGTGTTTTTCTGGCCAGCGCCTCCGCCTGGGTTTGATAATGGGCGCAGATGTCTTTGAGCGTCTCGACGGCGATGAGCAATCCTTCGAGAAACCCGGCGTCGCCCCCCTCCTTCTCCACGTCCCGACGGCGCGCGGCGATCAGTTCCCCAAGTCCCGGCAGACCGAGTCGCAGGAGTTTGTCGAAGTCCAGCATCAGTCCGGCCAGACGGGAGTTGCCGCATTCGATGACGCGGCCGATGCCTTTGGGCTTCGAAAGATAGTGCTTGAAGTTGGCGTCATAACCAGCGTCGTCCAGTTCGAACCGCAGGTACTCCCCCATCTCGGGGTCGCTGTCGGCGGCGCGTTTCCAGTACTTCACGAATGTGCTCTCGTCGCGCCAGAAGCGGATCATGTCATCAATGGACGCATGGCTGTCCGGCCCCAGCCTCTCTTTGAGTTCCGCCAGCGTTTTCGGCGACATGAGGTAGCCGCTTTGTCCGCTGCCCTTTTGAGTGACGAAGTCGACGGCGAGCGAGTTGAACGCATGGTCCGGATTGACGCCGGCGAAAAGATCTCCCTCGCGGATGTCTGAAAGGCACACCGGGTACAGTTGCCGGCAGCACATGGCCTCTCTGACGGCTTTGTGCGAGCCGAGATGTGTCTTGTAGGTCTCCGTGAACGCCACCGCGCAGTCGAGAATCTGTCGATCGTTCATCACGCTTCATCCCCTCCTTGTTGCCCATCGTGTCTCTTGATGTCGTCATTATAGGGATTTATTTCATCGCGCGCCTTGATTATCCGCTCAAATAATAGCACAATAGGCGCATTGAGGTGTGTTATGAGAATATTAGAGTCAATAAGTAGAATCGATTATACCATTTTCGATGTGAACAGGACTATCGGAGATGGCGACTACGAGGAGCACCGGCATAGTGCGGTGGAGATGGTGTTGGCCCTTGGCGGTACGGTCCGGCATGTGGTCAATGGCGTCGAGTTCGACGCGCGGGGCGGCGACGTGTTCGTGCTGCATCCGAACATGAGTCACGAGCTGCGCGGCAGACGGGCCTTCGATGAGGTGAAAATCTGCTGCGTGCCCGGGGCGTTCGAGACGTTGATTCCCGATCTGGCGGGGACCATGGGCTTCAAAGCGCTGTTCGTCCCTCCCGGCGAGGGGGGAGGCCATATCCCGTGGCTGCGGTTGCCGCTGGAGGAGTTCGCCCAGTGTCGCCGCGTCGCGTTGGAGATGCTCTCCGAGTATGCGGAAAAGCGCTTCGGTTGGAAGGCGGCGATGCACGCCGGAATGTGCATGCTGCTGGTCACGCTGTTGCGCGGCTATCAGCGCGGGGAGGTTGGCGCACGTCCGTCTTTGGGGCGCCTGCATGAGGCGATCTCTTTCATGGAAAGTAACTTCCGTCGGCAGGTGACACTTGACGAATTGGCGCGGAGGGCGGGGATGTCGCGGAGTCAGTTCGTGCGCGTGTTCCGCGCAAGCAACGGGACTTCTCCCGTCGACTACTTGATCGATCTGCGCCTTGACGCCGCCCAGCGCATGATGCTTGCCAGCGCGAGAAGCATCAGCGAGATAGCCCTCGACTGCGGATTCGCCGACAGCAACTATTTTTCCCGCCAGTTCAAACGAAGGCTTGGAATGTCCCCGAAGGACTACCGCTCAGGACGGGAGCGATCTGGGTGATGCTGAACGGGACAAGGCATGTCGCCAATGCGGCGGCTCGGACAGGCCTCGCCCTCCAAGGTTTGAAAACCTGAAATCAGAAGTCAGAATACCGGAGCCGATCCAGGATTTTTTTTGGAGGGCGAACCCTGTGTGAGCCGCGAGATGCGACGTTGCCTGTAATGTGG
>CAYTFM010000085.1:0-13828 GCA_964436735.1 uncultured Victivallales bacterium
CCTGCTTTTCTCCCGAAGCCCCATGGCGGTGTCCAATCTGCTGTACTATAGTGAGATTGTCATAGTATAGTACAGAATGCGCGTTTGTCAAGACGTCGAACGGGCGGTTGCGAGAAAAACAAGACCTCAGGCTGTCCAGAGCGAAGCGTGTCGCCAATGGAGCGCCCGCGTTGTGCGCCTGGGTACGCGGGCGTCCCCCCCGGCCACGTCCTGTCTACAAGCCTTCAGGTGGGGGAGACGCGGGATCGATCCACTTGTTTCCTTCGGTCGTGGAACTGGTTGACGGAATCGGGGGTGCGCCGTAGCCATTGACGTGGGCGTCGAGGAACAGCAGGTTGCATTTCATGCCGGCGTGCCGCACGCTGAGCCGCGGGTTGTTGGCGGCCTCATACTCCACGGGATGGAACTGCGCGCCCGCCATAATCCCGTCATTGACGCCGCCGTCCGCCAGGAACACCTTGCCGGACGGCGAGGAGAACTCGTTCATCTTCAGGCAACGTGTGTTATAATTGCCGCCGGGATAGCCGGTGAAGTTGTTCCGCGTGTAAGAGGGATAGTTGCCGCTGAACAAGCCCTCCGGCAGATTGGGGCAGACGAATAGCGTCTCGGATTTGCTGTCGCGCGGTTTGACGTATTGGGCGTAGCCGAGATAGGGGGCGATGGCAAGTTCCCAGCCATACTGCCAGAAATGCGGAACGAGATTGCCCTCCCAGTCGTCCATGTACATGTGCTGGGCGGAGCCGAATTGCTTGAGGTTGCCTTTGCACTTGGCGCTTTTGGCCTGCTCTTTCGCGCCGCGGAGCGAGGGAAGGAGCAGTGACGCCAAAATAGCGATGATGGCGATCACCACTAATAATTCAATCAGTGTAAAAATCTGACGCCGCATCCGATTCGGGATTAGCGTGTTCGGGATGCAACTATGCGTGCGGGCCATGCCAACCTCCCAGATTTTTAATGGTTTTGAATTGGTCCACCCTACAAACAATCCGTCCGAGGGAGCATGCCCGCGCGCCGCCCATCCCTGGCAACAACGCCGTTCGTACTAGCACGCCCTCGGAGTGTTTTCTCGGAGTGTTTCCTCGGCGTGCGTGTTTATTTCTCCAAAGTCAACTCCGCCGCGCGGATGGGATCGTGGACGGTGGAGTGGCTCACCAGTGAACTCATGTCGAAGCGGCCGGGGGCTTTTGACAAGGCTTGGCTTGCGATTCGAATCACGTTCAAGAACAGCCTATCGCCGGGGAGGACTGCTTTCGCCAGCATCTTGTCCAATGGCAGGGCGACGCGGACACGCCAGAGTTCCGGCAGTTTCTCGGATGCCACGATGACGCCTGGGTTTTCGATGGCGACGTTGTCGCGGAAGTTCATCTCCCCGTGCGACAGGGCCACGAGTTTCCCGCTGGGGCCGGCGGCGTATTGGCGGTAGGGCTTGCCGCGCTGCGCGGAGACGAAGATCTCCCAGTCATCGGCCGGAAAGACCGCCGCCGCCGTCTCAACTTTACTGGTGTCGCAGGGGTCGTTAAGTTCGAGATAGAGAAATTTCCCGTCGCACGCCAATTTGGCGGAGAGTTTTCGGGTTGCCGGGGTTCCTTGCCCGAAGTTGTACCATTCGCCGAGCGAGGTGGCTTTCGACCAGTCCACCTTGTTCGGATCGCCGTCGGCGCCGGCCACTTGCGGGACAACCACTTTCGGCATCGGCGCGCTCATCTTCTCGTTATACATGCCGGCGCCTTTGGTCATGTAGCGCCAGACGCCTTTATCCCACAGCGCCACCCGCTCCTTCTCCGGCGAGGACGTCGCCAAATTCTTCGCATCGTCCAGGAGGGCTTGAAGCTTCTTCATGCGTTCGGGCGTGCCTTGGTGCCCCCAGGATAATTCGGCGCCGCCGACGCCCTGAGGACGATTATTCTGATCCTCATAGATCTGCTCGATGGCCGCATAGATCTCCTTCATCGGCTTCGCCGCCGGACCGTACATGCGCAGGAAGTATTCGTCGAGCAGTTGGTCAATCTGCAGAGTGGGATCATCCATGAGGCGGAACGTGACGTAGCTTTCGACCTCCTGTCCGTAACCGCAATGGAACATTCCTTTGATACCGAGTTTGTGGAAGAGCGTGAACTGTTTCCCGACGGTGTGGGCGAAGAAGCCAGGGAAGCAATGGTAGTTGCCGTTCTCGGCGAACTCGTGGGGGAAGGTGTAGTAGAGCCACAGGTACAGCCCCTTGGGCGGATTCTTCTTGGCCCATTCATGCAGGTACTTCTCGCATTCCTTGTAGCCGTCGCAGAATTCCGGGGCGCGGTTGCTGTCCCAGCAGAACTGGACCGCCACATTGTCTGCCAAGGGGAAGCTCGGGGGCGCCATGTAGCCCGCGTACGCCAGCGCCGAGACGGTCTGCTCAGGGTGCGTCTTCTTGACCTTCTCCGCCACGCTGTTGACGAAGGTGAACATCAGGTCCGTGGAGAAGTCGCGGTGGTTGAACATTCCTTCGTTTTTTTTGCCTTTCAGCAGTTTCTGGCACTTCTCGCAGCGGCAGTGGAACTCGTTGTCCTGCGGGACGACGGCGAAGTTCGTGCGGCCCCAGTTGGGGGCACGCGCCGCGTCGCCTTTGATGCTCTTGCCCTGGAAGTAGAAGTCGGCCTCGTGGGCGACCTGCTCCGCCAATGACTCGTTCGTGTAGCACATCTGCTCGGGCTTGCCCTCTCCCCAGCCTTGCGCGAACCACTCCGGGCGCGGCTCGATGAACGCTTTGGAGTCCTTGCTCCAGAAGTAATCGTAGTAGGGGTACAGGGAATGGTTGGCGGCCATCTTCTCGCCGCCATGACCGGAGCGCAGCAGATAGCGGAAGGCGATGTTCCGGTAGGCCTTGGCGAATTGATTCGTGTCCGTGAACTGCCGCGACAGCGACGGATAGGCCAGTCCGCGCCATTCCTCGAATTCGGGAGCGCCGGCCTTCCACATCACGTTCACCACATCCATCTTCTCCGGCTGCGCCGAGACAGGATGCACCTCCCTGTACCGGAAGAAGGGACTCCGGCGGACATCCTCCGCCGATACCGTCAAGGTCGACTGCCGCGGGAGCGAGGTGCCGAATTCCGTCGGATTGAAGTAGCGGACGGCGCAGAAGCGTTCCAGGAAGTCGTACACGGCGTTCAGGCTGCCCTTTTCCTCCCAAAAACCGGGCAGGTTCGTCCAGGAGTCGGGTTTCTCCGGGTCATAGCCGACCTTCGAGCGGTCGGGGGCGTCAAGGCCGGTCAGGATGATTCCGTTGGGCAGGAATTTGACCACGTATTCCTGCTCTTTGAACTGGTTGTTCCCGAGGCCGGCCTTTCGCACGGGATCGCTTTCGCCCACATACACCGCGGTCTCGTCCGCCGCCGCTTCCGTCTTGATCGGCACGGTCGCGCCGGTGATGGCTTTGAGCTGATCCTGCAACTCCCGCGCGCCGAATTGAGCGGCTTTCGTCGGTTCGCCGCCCAGCACAATCACCGCGCGCGGTTGCCCGTCTTTCACCAACGTCACCGACTCGGCGGACCGCGCCGACATCGTCCATACGCTCAAAGAGCACATCATGATCGCTGTGCCGATGCGAAACTCGTTCTTCTCCCGCTTCATGGCTCGCCTCCTTGGTTGAGCGTGTTCACAACTGGAAATTCATGAGACAACCGCGCCGTTGCGCTACCTCAGCTTCAGAACGGTGCATAATGGATCGATCGGATTTTCTGGCAGCCCCGAGATGACAAGCGCCCCTGTTTGATCGCGGTGGAACGGCAGAGCCTGTTTTGTCTTCAACACGGTGACGGATGAGATTTCTTTTTGCAGCAGGGGTATACGCGTCTCGCGGCCAGGCCATTCATATAGATAGAAATACAGGGCATCGCCCTTGGCGGTGAAGAATCCGCAGGAGTTGCCTTGATGACTGTTCGGCGTCTTGCGCGCCAGATTGGTCGCTTTGGTGCCGTAGACCGCCTCCTGGTTCTCATGCACCCATGAGCCGACGACGGAAAGAATCTCCTGCTGCCAGGCTGGAAGTATCCCGTCCGGGTCGGGACTGACGTTGAGCAGGAAGTTGCCGCCAAACTCGAGCGTGTGCAGGAGCAGCAGCAACGCCTGGGCGGGAGTGCGGCGATTGACCGCGCCGCGGCAGTACCCCCAGTAGCTGAAGTCGTCGTCCCCGAGGGTCATGCACGCCTCCCAGGCGTCGGCCCCTTGGGGCGGGCGGATGATGTTCACCCCCTCGATCGTGCCGAAGTCCTCGTCAATCCCCGAGCGGTTGTTGATCAGGATGTCCGGCTGGAGTTCCCGCACCATGGCGTTGAGCTTTTCCGCCTCCCAGAAGGCCGCGACATCCTCGTTCCCCGGATTATCCTTGAGTGGACAGCAGGCTCCGTCGTACCAGAGAATATCGATCGCGCCATAGTTGCTCATCAGCTCCCGTATCTGGTCGTAGGCGAGTGCCTTCATCTTCTCGGCCTCCCGCGCGGGATCCTTGCCGTTTTCGATGAAGCGCCAGTCCACCAGAGAATAATACAATCCCACGCCAAGATCATACTTCCGGCAGGCCGCGACAAATTCCGCCACGAAGTCCTTGTTGGCGGGGGTGTTCATGCTGTTGAAGGCGTCGGTCTTCGTGTCGAAAAGCGCGAATCCGTCATGATGCAGCGTGGTGAACACCATATACTTCATGCCGGCATTGCGCGCCGTCAAGCACCAGCTCTCCGGAGAGAAGGAGCGGGGATTCCATTGCCGGGCGAGACCGGCGTACTCGTCCGGCGGAATGCCGTCGCGCTTCATGACCCACTCGCCGCGTCCGAGGAGGGCGTACAACCCCCAATGGATGAACATGCCGAACCGCGCCGAGGTGAACCATTCGGCTCTCTGCTTGCTTGTCGCGCGCCTGTCTTGTCCCACAGTAACCTCCACGCACATGCTACTTTTTGCGGTATTCGGGATATTCAGCCTGGTAGTTCGCGCGTATCTCCTCCGGCGTCAGCGCCCGGTCGAACAGTTGGATGCGCGTGAGCGTTCCGAGGAATGTCTGCCATGACGGCAATTTCGGCTCGCCGCCGAAGCGGAGGACGGCGTCGGGAGATGGCGCCTGCACCTCTTTGGCTTTGAAGGAGAAGCGGGATCTGCCATTTTCGTAGACGGTGATGGTCTCGCCATCATTGACGAGGCAGAGCATGTGCCATTGCCGCGGCGTCAGTTCGACGCCGCCGGGGCCTCTGCCGGTGACTTTCCCGTTGACGTCGTTCCAGTTGATGAGGATCTTCTGATGCGGCACGGCGATCGTGGCGCGGAGCGAATCCAGGGTGAAGATACGCAAACCTCCCTGACGGTTGGCGTCTGAGTAGTTCAGCCAGCATGAGAGCGTGTATTTTTCCGGGATCCGCCCCTTCAGCGCCGCGGCCTCGACATATTGTCCCCCTCCGGTGAACTCCACTCCGTCCGCGCCGCGCGTCGCCGCGCCGACGAGAATGCCGTCGTTGCCGCGTCCGGAGCGATCCACGACCTTTTCCCCCGTTCCGGAGAAGTCCCAGTGCATAATCAGGTTTTGATTTGTCGGAGCTGTCGCAGGCATGGTCATGGCCTTGTCGAAGTAGACTGTCGCGCCAGTCTTGCCCGACTCGAAGTCGCCGGCGGTGGCGACAAGGACGGGGCTGTCCTCGCCCGCGGCGTCGTTCCGCCGGCAGTTCATGAACAGACCGCCTTGCTTGTCGAGCAGCTTCGTCGGAATGGGCAAAGCCAGAAGCGTCTCCCCGCGTTGACCTTCAACTTTCGACGTGGCCTTGGCTCCATGTCCGCGCCATTCCTGCGGGGCGCCGCCGTCCCTGCTGGTTTGCGTGGTGACGCTCCCGGAAGGATCGATGAAAAGCCGGTATGCTGTGGCGGTCGGCTTGTCCATCAGCAGGAGTTCCCAACTGTCGCCGGCGCCTGGTTTCCTGTCGAGGGCTTCTTCCGTTAGCGTGAGGTACAGCCACGTGCCGTCATGAGTCATCGCGCCGGTGATCTTGCGCAGGCTGAGGTCGCCGTTGTCCCTGAGCCATCCGTTGAAGCCGCCGAATCCCTGCGCGTCGCGCCAGTCGACCTTGTCCAGGTCGCCGCCGGGTGCCTGTCCAAACGTGTGCGGGCATGACACGGCCACTGACGCCGCCGCCTTGGCGACTTTGCTTTCAAGATACTTCGCGCGGCCTTCTTTCATGTAATCCCATGTGCCGAGTTTGAACATGGAGAAGCGCTTTCTCCACAGCTCCGGCGCCGCGGCCAGTTCCTTTTCCGCCTCGTTGACCAAGGCCTCGAGCCGCGCCATCCGCGGCCCGGTTCCGAGGATGCCCCAATCCAGCTCCGGCCCCTTCGCTCCCGCGGGGTAGTTGCGCGGATTGGCGTAGATCTCCTCGACCAGACGGTAGAATTGTTTCATATGCTCTCCAGCCTTCGATCCGTACATCCGGATGAAATAGTCGTCGACGAGCTTCTCGGTGTCCTGGTTCGGATCGTCGGTGAGTTTGAACAGCAGGTACGCGTCGGTCTCCTGTGGCACACCGTTGAAGAAAATGCCGCGCACTCCGGCCTTCTGATATTTCTGGAGCAGGGGGCCGTAGAGGTCGCCCATGGGTTTGGGGAAGACGGGGACGGCGGTTTTGTGCCCGGTGGTCAGCCCGGCGTAGAGCCACAGATACAGAGGTCTGCCGTCGGCCCATTGGTGTAGAATCATGTCGTCTTTCTTCAAACCATCGGGACTCACGGCGGCGAACTGGGGGAAGAGGCACATCTGGACGGCGATGTTGTCCTCGATCTGCATGCCGGCGGGGCGGTAGGCGTAGGTCGAGTAGGCCAGCGCCGAGACCATCTTGTCGGGATTGGATTGCCGCAGCCCCTTGGCTATCTGGTTGACGAAGCTCCATACCCTCTCGCTGTGGTCGCCGTTGGAGAAGTCGGGATGGACGCGCTCGGCGTCCGCGAACCGCGCAGCGCAGCGGGGGCATTTGCAGTAACTGGAGTTGTCCATCGGCACCACCGGCCAGAATTTGTCCGTGCCGAGACGACTTCGCCGGCGCTCCTCCTCCGGCAGGGCGAAAAAGGTGCGGGCGTCGGCCAGGCACTGCGCCGCCACCTCCGGATTTGAATAGCACATCTGCGGCGGGACTTTGTCATCAGGATATCCTTGCGCGAACCAGTCGGCGTGCCTCTCCACAAACGCCTCCGGCTGTTTCGGGTTCTTCTCCCAGAAGCGGTCATAATAGTCATAGAATGAATGGTTTGTTTTGAACGGTTCGCCGCCCAGTTTCCGCCGCGTCAGGAAGGCGAAGACATGACTGCGCTCGTACGCCAGCCAGCGGTGCGGATGCGCGCAGGCCGGCAGTTTGCGTCCCTTCTCATATATAAGGTCGAGCCATTCCTGGAACTTTGGCGTCGACTCGCTCCAGCGGATGGTCCAGAGCGAGACCTCGCGGTCGTAGAGTTCCATGTTGTCGCGGAGGTAGCCCGGATCGCGGTAGCGGAAGGTCGGCGTCCGGCGCAGATCCCTGGCCGCCACGGTGAGCGTGTGGGTCTGTGGCGCGTCGGTCCCGAACTCGCTCTGGTCGAACCAGCGGACGCCGCAATACTCCTCCAAGAAGTCGTAGGCGGCGTGCAGCGAGCCCTTTGCGTCGAAAAGGTCAGGCCAGGTCGGATAGTCATACGCCCCGTCTATCTTCGGCTCCCCCGAGTGCCAATACCTGACCTCGCCGAAGTCCTCCTTGTCCTTGCCGAGGATCATGATCGAGTCCGACGTGAACTGCACGGCGTACTCCTGGTCCTTGAAGTCGACGGGCGCTCCCGCCGCCGCGGCGGCCTTCGACGCGCCGACGAACAGCTTGACCCCCGTCGTGGCCCCGCCCTCTTTCACGATGGGCAACACCGCTCCGGTGATAATCCGCACATGCTCCTGAATCTCGAACGCCGCCAACTGCGCCGCCTTAGTCGGCGTCTCCGCCACGATGATGGTGGCCACGGATCGACCGTCCTTTACCAGCGTCAACTCCCTCGGAGAGCTGAGCGTGACACATCCGGCTATACCCATAAGGACTGTCAGGAGACTCGCCACCACACTGCCGCGCATGGAAACCATATCCACCTCCTCTCACCAGTTGAACCGCAGCTCAGGTTTGATTTTCACGTCGGCGGTCTCGCCGCACGCCACGAGTTCCACCACCGTCCGCGCCATTTCTTCATACTGATAGTCCACGGAGGGGATTTTATACGCCTTCGCCCACGGGGTGTTCCCGCAGCCGACCACATCGACATCCCTGCCCAGAAGCATCCCCCGCTGAGTGAGAATCTCCGAAACCCTGCCGTAGACGTAGTCCGCATGACAAAAGATGCCGTCGGGGAAGCCCCCCGCGTCAAGCTGTCTCTCCAGCGTCTCGTCATCCATGACGGAAGCGGCGAGTTCTTTGAACGATTCGACGGCCCCTCCCGCAAGCGTCTGTTCGCATCCCCGCGCCAAAAGATCCGACATCAATCCGGTTTTTTTGGGGAACGACAGGAGTGCGATGCGTTTCCTTCCCCGTCCCAGCAGCCACTCGCAGGCGAGCCGGGCTCCCGCCTCGTAATCGGCCAGGACATATGACGCGTCATGGCGGCGAGCTCCCTCGAAGCGTTTCACGAAAATCAGCCTTGTCTCAGGAGGCGCCTCGTCGAGGAGGGTGAAGTCGAAGAGCGAATATGCGTCGACCACCAACGCCAGAGGCTTCTCCTTAAGAATGGCTCGGATCTTTTCCCGGTTCGTTTTCTTCTTCGTCCCGCCAACGTCGAAAAGATAGCTGAAGAACCCCTTGTCCAGCAGGTGGGCGGGAAGAAGGCTGTGCAGCCGCTCATGCTCATCAGCCAGGCCATCGAGAATCAAGGCGACTGTTTTGGCGGCGATTGAGGTGGCGTTGGAGGCCACGAAGGTGCCGCGTCCGACATGGCCGACGATCAGTCCCTCTTTCCTCAGAATGTCAAAGGCGCTCTGCGCGATCTGCTTGGTGACGGCGTATTTCTGGGCGATCGTCCTGGTCGGACACAACCGCTCGCCCTTCCGGAACTTGCCCGACTCGATCTCCCGGCGAATGAGATCCGCAAGCTGCACCGACTTCGGCGCCGCCGTGATGATGGTATCCATAGCCATGCGTCTTTCAGAGGGGGTATTGTATTGTAATGGAGTATTATAGTCCAATACAATCCAAATGTCAAGTTGAGTAGTCCACCTCATTTGTTTATCCGCATTGCCGTATTGACAAACGGGTGAGGATATGGTATACTCAAGTCATGGAACACGTATGGAACAATCTTAGAGGATTGGACACCGGCAGCGAGCTGGTTTTCAAATCCAGAGTCATCGCGGACGATATCGAGCGCAAGATCGACCGGGGGGGGTACAAGGAGAAGCTTCCGACGGTCCGCGCCATCGCCTCGGAGTACAAGGTCAACGTCAAGACCGTCAGCAAAGCGCTTGCCTTGCTGGTGGAATCCGGGTCGCTTGAGGTGATTCATGGCAGCGGGATCTTCATTTCCGCCCGAAAGAAGAAAACGGACGGGATGCTGGTCGCCTTGTTCCTGCAACCGCAAGGGCATGTGAACGAGCCACTTTACAGCACTTTGTGCAGGCTCCTCCGGGAGCGCAACTACTTCCCGCTTCTGAGCAGCGACGAGTCCCGCCAGTCCTCGCGGCGGGAGATCGACCGCGTGATGGCGCTGAGTCCGCATGCGGTCGTGATCGAGCGCGACTTCCTTGAGTTCGACTACCCCTATCTTAAGGAAAAGGAAAACGAGTTCAGGCATATCATTTTCGCACTAAGGGACGAGTCGGGAATAGAGTTCGAGGCCGACTGCGTCGTCTCGTCGCCGTGGCATGGCAGCTATCAGGCGGCCACTCATCTGCTGAAGAAGGGACATCGGCGGGTGGCGTTTCTGATAAACGAGTGGACGTATGACCCGGCGCGTTATCGCACGACCGATCATTTCCAGTTTGTCCAGGGCTACCGAGCGGCGCTGAAGGAACACGGAGTGGAAACGGACGAGATGGTTTTCTGCGAGAAAAGCAATTCACATGAGGACGCGCGGAGATTTGAAGAAATGATGGCGTCCCCCCACAGGCCGACCGCTCTTCTCGCCAATTCCGACTTTCGGATCATCAACCAGTATCCGGTGCTGCGCAAGCTGGGGTTGCGCGTGCCGGATGATGTCGAACTCTTCGGTTACAACAACACGCCTTGGAGCCAGGGGGACGATCTTGCCTTTTCCAGCGTATCGATAAGGGAGAAGGATATCGCGCAAGCGGTTGTGAGCAAAATCCTGTCCGGAAAAGGGCAGTCCACGCGTACGGTGATCGAACCTGAATTAGTCATAAGGAGTTCGTCAAGATGAAAACAGTTTTTTGCGATGGAAAGCGGGATGCGCGGAAGGCCGTGTCGTTCACCCTCATCGAACTGTTGGTGGTCGTCGCCATCATCGCCATCCTCGCCGCGCTGCTCCTCCCCGCGCTGAAAAACGCCAGAGACGGGGCGAGGAAGGCCGTGTGCGCCAGCAACCTGAAGCAGGTCGGGTTCATCCATGCGACCTACATCATGGATTCGAATGATTATCTTGCCCAGGCTTTCAATCTGTATGAATGTAACGCCGGATCTCCGTACTACTTGTGGTGGGGGAGATTCCATGCCATGGGGTACTGGACGGTCTCCAGCGCGGCGGCGTTGGACTGTCCGCTTCTCCCTCATGAGTACGCCTATCGACCCTATAACCAAGTCTGGTATAAGGATTGGACCACGCATGCGATTTACTTCGCGACATTTCCCCGTTATGGAATGAATGGATACTTCTCCTACAACAATTACTCATTTCATAAATCGTCGAGCGTCGCCCATCCTTCCTCCACGATTCAACTTGCCGATCCAGAACCGTTGTGGAGCTGGGGATCCGTGTCCGTCAGGGTCAGTTATAATTTCTCGGCTGTGGATAAGAGCGACCTTGCAAGGACAACGCACGGCGCGCGTCCCAACATGGCATTTCTGGATAATCACGTGGCGGCCTATTCCACCAATGAGATCGATTGGAACACCCAGATTTTCTGCTGGTGAGGGGGGGAGTCAAGGGTGTTCAGGGGGCGGGGTTCAGGGTTCAGGAAAGGTGCTGGGTGTTGGAAGCCGCATATGGAAATTTAATCGTAAAGTCCCGGCGAGCCGGTTACGCTCACGTTAAGGAAATTCAATGTTACCAGGTGTCAGCTGTCAGGGAAATTTCCTGAAACCTGAAACCCGAACACTGAAACAAAGTCGCGGGCGAGGTCCGCCTAACTCGTAAAAGTGGGTATGAAATGAGGCATGTAATTCCTGTGTTGTTCTTCGCCTGTTCCGTTGTTTTTGGGGAAGACGCGGCAAGAAATGCCGAAACGCCGGTGGGAGGCGCGGCATCACCAGTCCCGATGGAACGCATGGTGAATGCGCATTCGTTGTCGGAGTATGGGCCATATGCGAGCGTGAAGGATGCCGACGAGGCGCTCATGAAGGGCATGGCGGTTTTGACTGCCGCTGGTGGTGGCGTGCTGCTCATCCCGAATGACGCTCCGGAGGCGTTCAAGCCTGTCAACTCGTCTCAGGCGGAGCATGGCAAGCCTGGCGTGACCATCTATGATTACCGGCACGGCTTTGAACGGAAATATGTTCCGGGCGTCGGAGGAACCAGTAGCAACCCCTGGGGTGGATGCGACTCCAGCGCGGTCTCGCGTGTCTTGAGGGAGAATCTTCCCTGGCAGAACACCTTCGCCACCCAGAAGATCGTCTCGGAATATCTTGGCGGCGCCTCCTCGTATATGGACTACCTGGCTGGCGATGTGGCGGCCGGGACGGATCAGAAGTTCTTCGTCCCGTCACTACGTGGACTTTTTGTCGGACAGACGCTCGCGGTCACCGGCCAGGCGAAGTCGTACGGCGGCAAGACTGAGTGGATCAAGGTGAAGAAGCTGGGGATAGAAAACAACCGGCCGTTTTTCGTCGCCGACGTCAAAGAACCCCGTCCTAAAGACGCGATCGTGTACAATAAAAATGTGGTCAACGGGTTCACCGTCGATGATTTCAGCAACTGCGACAACCAGTCGATGTCCTTGACCGTGAACCGGACCACATACGGCATTGGTGACTCCTTCGCCATCCAGGCGATGCTGACGTACCAAGGCGGCTTCATGTCCGGCGCGGGCGACGAGGGCGGCGTCGGCAGCACGGTGGAAATCGTCCATGACATCGACGGTTTCAGCGGTCTGGTCGAGACGTGGAATGCTGAGACCACCGAGCTCATCTACAAAGCCGGAGCCAAAAATCCGCAGAAGCTTGGCACCTCGCGGCCCATCCTCAGCATGAATCCCGACAAGATGATTCGGTCAGGGAAGATCATGGTTGTGCCGGCGGGGTTCGCATATCTGCGCGACAAGGCCGCCACCGTCAACATGAACTCAAGCGTGATCGTCGGCGACACGGACGTGAAGTGGGACTCGGCGGTGATAGGCCGTTTCATCGCGGTGGACGAGCCCAGCGAGTATTACGGGGAGAATGAGGCAGGCACGCACGCCAGCGGTCCGACCGGCAAGAAAGTCCACCGCTGGTGGCCGATCACCGGACTTGAGCAGGGGCCTGACGGAACCAGCTATCTTTTTGTCTCACGCGTCTGGTGGGGGACCGAGAGGATCGCGGGGCCGAGTCTTTTCGATTGGGAGAACTACACGACCTCTGATTCCCATGTGAAGCCACTGTCATATATGATCGTGCCGGGCGCCTGGGCGAGCGATGTCCGCGACGGCATTTCCGGAAACACCCCCGGCAACATGGGGGTGGCGCGCCAGCAGGACAAGCGGACCATCGTTCTCGCGCCTTCGGGGCCGAACGCCGTGGACTTCGCGCCTGGCGACCCAATCATACAGCCTCCCGACCCCGATGTCTGGCTCCCGACCGGATTCCGCGCCCGGCATTTCAACGCGTTTCCCGGCATGATGAGAGGCTCCTCATTCTCCTCTATCAATAATGGGAAGGTGCAAATTGGCAGCGCATTGGACGTTCAGGGGCCTGGCGGCACCTTGGAGCAGGCCGTTGCCGTCCAGAAGGACAAGAAGCCGGCGTTCGAGACCGCGGTCTGTGTCTACACCGCCACCGAGGACGCCTTCCGAGTCCGCGGTCCGGTCAAGAACACCGCCTTCGACCTGTGGCAGTATGACGGGAATCCCAAAAAAATCTCCTGGCGGCCGATCAAAGGCGCTCCCTCGACGCTCCATGCCGACCCGGCATGCGGCAATTTCATGTTCGCCGGAGGCGATCTTGATTTCTCAAGCCGTGGCTCGATCAAGCAGAGCGGACTGTCGGCGACGCGGGTGGCGGCGAAGAATTTGCGGGGGATAAATGTTCCCGTGCCGGCGGCCGCGGCGAAAGCCGTCATCACGTTCCAGGCCTCGGAGGCTGACGCCGCCTACTCTCTCAATATCCAGCCGAATTGGCAGACCATGGACTGGGTGACCTCCAAAAAGGCCGACGGCTTCACGGTTGAATTCTCCACTCCGGCGCCGTCCGACGCGAAGATCGATTGGCAGTTGATACGGTAATCCTTGGGCAATCACCCAGCCGAACTGGATGATGACGCAAGGATTTAGATCGATGAACAAACCAAACCCACGGAGCGATAATGGAGCCCGTCATGCAATTCCGCTGTTACCACTATGACATCGGCCGGGGCGCGTATCTCAAGCCCGAGATATTCAAGAAGGCGATGAAGTTGGCCGCTGATGCGGGATTCACGCACTTCCTCCCGTACCTTGAGAACATGATCAAGCTTC
>CAYTFM010000085.1:13838-27689 GCA_964436735.1 uncultured Victivallales bacterium
GAACAGGGCGGCATTGAGCTAATTCCGCATTTCAATGTCATCGGGCACACCACGCAGATATGTGAAGTCTATCCAGAACTTGCGGGGGAAAAAGACGGCTTCGAGATGGATGTCACTTCACAGACTGCGAAAGACTGGACGATTCACTGTCTGAAAGAGTACTGCTCGTTTTCAAAAGGGAAGTACTTCCTGATCGGGGCGGACGAGTGGCAGGCGCCAGACCATCTCCTGGCGACGGATGGATTCAATGTCGGCAAGGTGTGGGCCGATCAAGTCAATCTGGCGGTCGCCTATCTGGTCTCCCAGAAGCGCATGCCGATCGTGTGGCATGACATGCTGGTGCATTATCCCGAGGCGATGCGGTTGCTTTCGCGGGATGCCGTCATCGCGTTCTGGTTCTACGACGAGGATGCCGACTATGCGGTGCTGGACACGTTCAAAAAGCTCGGTTTCCAGGTCATCATGGCGTCGGGCATGTGCGGCGGATTGTTGACGACACGCCGGATGAGGGCGGTCGAGTCCTCCCTGGCTTCGATGGCGCGGCACAAGGTGGACATGTTCATGATGACCTCATGGGAGAACGCGCGCTGGGAGATGGAAACGGCTGATATCCCCTTGGTGGGCATGCTTCTGAGAAACGAGAAGCCGCCACTGCCCATCATCGAAGCCATCTCGCGTTACGAGTTGCTGGAGCGCAATCCTGATTCCTCGTTGGCCCCCGGGTACGCCGCGGAAATCCAGGAACTTCTGACGGACGGAAGTTGGCAGAAGTACCCCGAGGCTCATGCGTTCATCGAGAACATGATCACCCATAATCATGCGGCGTCGCTGGCGTCCTTTGCAAAGTATCATTTCAGCGAAGGGCCACTTTACAATCGGATCAAAGCGGCCTCACGCGCCGTTCCCGCGGCCGCGCCAGCGCCAACTCCTCGGAAGACCGTCCCGGCTCGGACGGGGAAGGACTCGTTCGATCTACTTGTCCGGAAGGATCCGCGGAGGGGTGAGTGGATCAGCTTCACGAACGGCGTTGAGTCCTTTGATGTCTATCCGCGGTTCGGAGGGAGCTTGCAGAACTGGCGCGCGGGCGACGAGATCATCATACCGGGCGGTATTGACGAGAGACTTGAAAAGGGAAAGCTGTTCGAGAAGGGCGGGTACCGGAGCTACACCTCGATAGGTGGGTTGCGCCCGATCTGGGGCTTGGGAACGCATCACAATCCCTGCATCCTCTGGCAGTATCCGTACGAATGGAAGATCATCGATGACACGGCTGACGTCAAAACGCTCGAGTTGTCCAGAAGTTTTTATCACGTCGACATCACCTATCGCATCTCGATTCAAAAGGGGATGAGCGGTTTTTCGTATTCCCTCACGGCGGTGAACAAGCTGGACTCCACCTATGGGGCTTTCAATTTCAATCTTCCCTTGTCCTTCTGTGATGCGGAAATCCGCGACACCAGCCTCGAGTGGGAGGAGGGGCAGCAGTCTCATCGCCTGCCGTTCGCCGACGTGAAGGACTCGTTCTTCGTCATTCCTGCTAAAAGATCAGTCAAGGTGAGGAAGCGGAACTATCTGCTCACGATCGACTGCGGAGACGCCGGCGCGGCCGGTTTCTATGTCGACTGGTCGACCACCTTCATCACGCCTGATCTGCACGGTGAGTATAAACCCCTGAGGAAAGGCGACGTCACTGAGGCGGCCTGGACGTTTCATCTCGGGCAATAAAAAAATTTATACCAAAAATTATTTGGAGGATGATGATGAAGAAGTTTCTTGGGATGTGTTTTCTCGGAGTAGCATGCCTTACGGCGTCGGCCATGGAGACGTCGAAGAACGGCGAGTACGCGCTCACTGATTTTGGCGACACGGCGAGTGCGAAGGCGGCCCAAGAGACGCTTGACAAGGCGTGCCAGTGGATAATTGGGAATGGCGGCGGGGTTCTGCTCATCCCGTCCACGGTCACGGTGCCGCTCGAGATCAGGAACACATACCAGAAGGATCGTGAAAGTGGATCCACTGTCACAATCCGCGATTTGCGGAAAGGCTATGAGACGCGCCATCTTCCCGCCGTGGGGCAACTCAATTCCGATGGTGGCGGATGGGCGGGCCAGCATCTCAATCGCCTCATCAACATGAAAGGGAAGGGGCTTCCGTTCCAAGGCGTCCACCAGATGTCCAACTCGTACAACGCCGTGGTGCGCGGAGCCGCAAGCTACATGCAGATGATCACGAAGCCCGCTCAGAGGGGGAAGGACTGCCGCATCGACGTGCCAAGCGTCCGCGGCATCTTCACCGGCGAGTATCTGACGTTGACCGGCAAGGCGGCGGCCTACGCCGAACCTTACGACCGTTTGTGGGTCAAGGGGATCGGCTGGGACTCCGCCGAGAAAGTCAATTACGTGATCGCCGATCTGGAGTTCGACCATCCCGCCGGCGCCATTCTCTACAACAAGCATGTGACCGGCAGCGTCGACATCGACTCCACCGCCAATTGCGACAACCAGACCATGGAGTTCCAGGTCACCCGCCGTCAATACGCCCATGGCGACTCCTTCCTGATAAGCGGCAAATACGAATATCAGGGCGACGTGTTCTCGGGCCTCGGCGACGAACGCGGCGTGGTGCTGAACGCCGAAGTCTCCACCGATCCAGAGGTGTTTCACGCGGTGGTCGAGAAGGTGGACTGGAAGGACGACGCCATCACCTTCAAACCCGGCACCTGCGCGGTCCAGAAGATCGCCACCTCGCGTCCGATCATCAACTTGAACCCGAAGAAATGGATCACCGGCGGCTCGGTCATGATCGTGCCGCCGGAGGACTGGAGCGGTTTCACCGTGCCGAACAAGGACTACAAAGCCGCGGAGATCTCCGCCGTCGGCGTCGACACGACGAAGTTCAATCTCACTTACCGTGACGGCGACGGCGAGAAGCCAAGCCTGGTCGACTGCTGGGGACAACCGGTCAAGGCCTTCGCGTATGTCTACAAAGGGCGCGCCTATCCGAGTATCGTCGTGGAGTTGACGAATACCTTGGGCGGATGCATCATCGGGTCGGCGGACTGCGGGTGGACCGACGCGGTGGTCGGACGCTACTTCGCCGTGGATGATCCCGGGGAGGTCTTGAGTCCCACTGATGGTTCGCAGGGCCACTTTTACGCAGGCGCGTTCAACACGCCGGTGCGTCGCTGGTATCTCATCAAGAAGCACCGGCAGAACCAGGACGGCACCCACACCATCAAGATCGAGCGCGTCCGCTGGGCGGCATCCGACGCCGGTGCGCCGAATCTCTACAATGTTGACAATTACACATGGGACGGACATGAGCGGCCGCTTGCGTACATCATCGCTCCCGGGGCGTTGGCCTATGACATCGGCGACGCCTGGAAGGACACGGTGAGCGGCGTGGCGGCCCCACACGATTCCCGCACGCTGCGCGTGGTCCCCAACGCCGACCGCGGCACGGAGTTCGGCTTCGCCGCCGAGGATCCGATCGAGCAGGGCATCGGAGCGGACCCCTCCATTCCCGTGCCGGTACGGGTCAGATGTTTCAATGGAATCCCCGACACCATGGAGGCCGCGGGGGTGGATCTGATCAACAACGGCAAGGTGGCGATGAGCAGCGGCGTGACGGTCAGCGGCGGGTGCGGCAACCGCGAAGATCTGAAGAACCGCAAAGACCGGAAAGCTCCATGGCTCACCGCGTTGAATCTGCGCTCGGTCACGGAGAACGGCATCGTCTTCGGCGCGGACGTGACCAGTTCCGCGATGCTTTTCTCCCAGCCCAACGAGCATGAGCAACCCATCAAATGGAAGCACGGCAAAGGCGAGACCACTCTGATCGTGGATACAAAGAGCGGCGACATGAGTATCAACGGCAGTTCGCTGACGGTGACCGCCGTCAAAGGGGTGCAGGGGCTGTCAGGCACGAATGTCGCCGCCAACAACTTGCGGCAGATCAACGCGGCGGTGCCCGCCGAAGCCAAAAAGTTCGAGGTGAAATTCGCACGACCTGAGGCGGATGCGCAGTATGCGATCATGACGAAATGCTCGTGGATCACGCTGGACGCGGTGACGGAGAAGACGCCTGCCGGCTTTACGGTGCTCTTCGACAAGGCCGCCCCGGCCCAAGGTGGAGCAATCGACTGGATTCTGGTGCGATGATGGGGGGACGGAGTTATGTGCGACAATCCGACTCGCCAAAATGTAAATGGTCACTTTTGTGTAAAATGTTATCGGAGAAGATGAGGGAATAGGGTAAGGACATGTTTTCGACAATCACTCCAACTATAACCCAATGGCGGAGCGAGGCGCGGGGAGGGCACCAGCCGGTCAACTCCTATCTTGTCGTCACCGCGTACGGCTCGATTTTGATTGATCCGGCCGCGGATCTCACGCCGCAACGCATCGCCGAATGCGGCGCGCGCCTGCCGTCAGCAATTCTGCTCACCCACGTCCAGGCCGAGCACGCCGACGGCGGCGCAAACTTCCCGGGTATCCCCGTCTGGGTTCCTGAGGGGGACACCTATCTCTGCGAGGGGATTGACGCATACCTGCGGCGGCTCGGCACGTGGGAGCCGCCATGGGATTGGGAGGGGCGCGGAAACTATCAGGGACACATGGCGGGAGCGGCGAACGAGCGCCCCGTCCGGCATTCCTTCACACCCGCTGGAGCCGTGAAGGAGGGAGACGCCATCTGTGGCCTCCGTGCCCTCGCCACTCCAGGGCACGGGAAGCATGCCGTCTCATATCTGCTCGACACCCCCGATGGCGTCGTGGCTTTTTGTGGCGATCTTGTCTGCGGGGCCGATGGCCGCTTGTGGAACTGGTTCGACTGCGAATGGGATTATGGATGCCAAGGCGGGCAGAAGGCGCTCCTCGCCTCCGCGCGAAGGCTGCTCGCCGCGGAGCCGGCGACGCTTTGCCCCGCCCACGGCGACGTCATCACGGCTCCGGCCGCATGCCTCACCGCTCTCGCGCGGAAGCTGGAGGTGATCCTCGAACCGCCGCCGTCGTCCTGCGCGGCTCCGGTCAATTTCCCCGACATCGACAGCCCCGCCCCCGGCTTCCGCATGATCAGTCCGCATCTCCATCAATGGCGGACGGGCAACCTCGCGGTCCTGCTGTCCGACACCGGTGCGGCCTTGTGCGTCGACGACGGACTGTGCAATTGGCTGCCTCTTCCTGAACGAGCGGAAGCCCACCGCGCGACAGTGGAGCGGTTCAAGAAGGCGCTCAACATCAGCAAGGTGGAGATTGTGGTTCCGACCCATTACCACGGCGACCATACGGAAAACATCCCCGAGCTTGTCGAAATGGAGGGGGCCGAGGTGGTCAGCCTCGATCTCGTGGCGGAACCTATGGAACACCCTGAGAGGTTCAACTTGACCTGCCTGCTTCCCTGGTATGGGGCCGCGCATGAGGTCGTCAAGGTGGACCGCCGGGTCGCCGACGGCTTCCGTCTCCGGTGGCACGAGTACGAACTGGAGATATTCCAACTGGGCGGTCAAACCGCGCACCATGCGGGAGTGGCGACAACGGTTGACGGACAACGTGTGGTGTTCACCGGCGACTCCTGCTTCCCAAACGCGGAGGGATGCGAGCCGGTCATCTGCTGGAATGATGCGGAACCGTTCTCCAAGGGGTACGCGTTCGCCGTCGAGCGGTTGCTCGCGCGCGCCCCGGATTTGCTTGTCAGCGCCCATGGACTTGCGCAGCGTGACCCCCTGCCGTATCTCTTGCGCAAGCGGGATGCCTGGCGGGCGATGCGCCCTGTCTACGAGTCGCTCTCGGCCCGGAGATCGCTCGACGAGTTCTTCACGCCTGACAGTTGCGAGGGGAATGCCATTCCTCAAATCCGAAACCCGAATATCGAAATCCAAAAAAAATAGTCGCCAAAATTTTTTCTCATACATTGCCGTCGTAGCACTTGCGGCAACTATTTTCACAAACGCTTTAGTCGATAGAATACGCAAAGGAAATGACATAAGGAGGATGAGGTATGGGGCGCAATGAATGTTCAGGGTCGGCTCTCGGGGTCCTTGCGGCGAGCATGTGTTTGTGGACATTTTGTGGAGCCCGCGCGGATGAAGCCTGGGATTTCACAAAAGGTTTTGGCGAAAGCAGGTGGACGTCGGCCGCGAAAATAGAAGATGCCGCATGTGGGGCAACCATTAAAGACGGAGCCACGGTCTCTGTCGCCGTCCAGCTTGATCCTGGCCTTTACGAGCTTACGCTGAACGCGTTCGGCAAAGGCTCGCTTGGGCTTGGCGTGAAGCAGGGGAACGCCGAATCCAAACGTCTCATGAATCTGCTTGAGGTGCCTGGAACGTACGGTCTTCTTTTTGAAGTCAAAGGAAGCGAGAAGGCCTTCTGCGATCTCCTGGTGTCGCTGAAAGGCGAGCGTTTGACGGTCGCGGATGCCGCCGTGAAATGCGCCGATGAGGAGCAGAAGAGAAAATGGAAGGCGGCTCAGGACAGCTTCACCATGCTCGGCTATTACGGGGTCGACCCGCAGCGTCCAGCCCCAGGAGTGAAAGCCGTGCCGATGGGGTCTTTCTCACCCGAGGATGTGAAGAAGTGGGAGATCACGGAGAAGGCCGTCTATTACGATCCCGACTACGACGAGCTTGAGGGATGGATCAAAGAGCCCGCGTCGCTGGCGGCATATTTCTCCAGCCGCGGTTTTTCCGTGAGGAATGCGCGGGAGATGGCGCAGTGGATGACGGAGAAGGTAGAGCGGAAGAACGCGGCCGGAACATCCGCGGTGTTTGTTATGGGGACGGCACCCCTCGCGGTCTTCAACAAACCGTACGACGAGTCGCCGATGGCGAAGTATCTGAAAGCGGGAGGCCGCGTCGTGTATCTTGCGAACGCGCCGCTGTATACTTCGCAGGGGGAGAAAGGGCCGATGTTCTGCTTCGGGCTGGAGCCGGAGGAGCAGTTCTTGAAGCTTACGACCGACAGGAAAACCTTCTACGGGATGGAGGGGGCGGTCTTGAGCGACGCTGGAAAAGCGTGGGGGCTCGAACCCGCGCATTATCTCACGCGGCCCGTCCATAACAAGAACATCGCGGTTCCGTTTGTCGTCGACGCGACGGGTGAGTACTGCGGCGTCGGCATGGTGAACCTCAATCCCGATTTCCCGCTCAGCGGCTTCATCTTTGTGCCGGACATGTACGGGCCAACGAAGGAGGCTCTGCTCAGAAACGCATACCGACTTGCGTGCTTCTCCGGAAGGCCCGTCGCAGTCCCCGATCCAGTTCCAGGCGTCGAACAACAACTGCCCGTCGATCTGTCGTTCGGCATAGGGAAGGACAATCTCAGATTCTGTTATACGAGGGGCGAAGTGGTGTCCTTCTGGATTGGCGCGAAGTCGAAGAGCGGGAAGACCGAAAGGCTCGAGGCCGAACTTGAGGTCATGGATGGCGCGGAGGTCATCGCCCGCTCCACGATCGGATTTGAGGTCGGCGCCCAACAGGCCGACACGATCATAGGCTACCTTGACACGTCCGGCCTGAAAATGGCGGTGTATCCGGTCAAGGTGACGCTGAAGTCCGGAAGCGGAACGACGAGGTTCGACCGCGAGGTCCGCATCGCGCCGGAGCCTGACCACCGCGGCGTCCACGTCGGACTGTGGTGCGGCGCCTCCCCGAAGATGAAACGGACGGATGATCTTCTCGTGTGGCTGAAGGAGCGCGCGATCCAGCCCCTGTTCTGCGATGACCTGCCGATCGGCCGCGACCTCGCGTTGTGGCATGGCTTCAGTTTCTCGGTCAGACGGCATGGTGAAAGCGGTGGGGCGGACGCGCCTCCGGGCACTGACTTCTACAGGAAAAGTTGGGACGGCCAGATCATGCCGATCGCCGCGCAAGGCGGGAAAAGGGAAGCGAAGGGATACGCCAATCCTTTCCGAAGAATCAAGGAGGCCGAGTCGTTCGGGAAGGGCATCAACTTCGACAACAAGTTTCCGGCGTTCAGGAAAGTCGCCTTCACCGGTGACGACTATTCGCAGTGGTTCGGCATAGACTACAACGAGTGCGCGGTCACAGGGTTCAGAAATCTGTATGGAATCGAGCCGCCGAAGCCGCCGGAGATCGAAAAGGAGAGCGACCTCGCCAAAGTCAAAGCGCCGGCTCCCGGGATCATTCCGGACAATGATCCGTGGATCCTTCTCAACCGCTACTGGAGTGAGCAGGTCCACGGGGACATGGCGAGAAGGCTTGCAAAGGCGATGCGCGATAATTCCGACGGCGTCGGCAAGGTCGGGCAGGTCTCCGGCGGCATGATGATTCCCGTGATGCAGATGTGGGCGGCAATGTACCCCCCTTTCAATATGGGGGCGAACGGCTACAATCTGACGAGTTTCTATTATTACAACTCCCTGTGGCAGCCGCCGCTCGCGCACTGGTGGTGGCTCGAATGCGCCCGCATGGGAGCCCGCGGCCAGGAGCAGTGGATCATGCCCGACTGCGTGTACGAGGGGACGACTCCCGCGCTCTACAATCATTTCGGCTGGCTGATGCTGGCGGGAGGGGCGACCGGGATGAATTACTTCTGCAGCGACGAGAAGAATCCCGGCTCGGTCGAGGCGATGTCGATGTTTGGCAAGCTCGCCGACAAATACGGACTGCTCCTCGCCGCCGTGAAGCCTGTCCGCAAGAAGGTCGGGTTCCTTATCCCTTTCGAGCAGATCACCTACAAGGTCACGTCCTGCTTCGAGATGGCCTATCCGTATATGGATATGCTCATGGCGCATGTGGATGTCGAGCCCGTCTCGCCGGAGGAACTCACGAGGGAGAACATCGGCGGCTACGAGGCGATCGTTGTTGCGCGGACAAACTGGCTCAAACAAAGCGCGGCCGACCTGCTCGCCGATTTCGCGCGGAACGGGGGCACGGTGATTGTCGATAGTGAAAGCGCCAAGGGCATCACGATCCCAGGCGCCACGCATCTCGCTGTTCCCCTCGGCGGGACTTCGATTGGCGAGTATGGCAAGATTGACAAGCTCAAGCACCTCAAAGAGACGCTGGGAATTCATGTCAAGCCGGTTGTCGAATGCGATAATCCCTTCATTGTTTTCCGGAGATGCGCCGGCGACAACATGAAGGCGCTCTGGGTCAATCATGTGATGACGGACAAGGAGTATACGGATCTTAGGGCGATAACGTCCACCAAGCTTGACGAAAAGAACATCGCCGGAATGAAGTATGGGAAAGAGGAGGTGGCGGCCATGGTTTCAGTTCCCGACGATGGGACAATTCCCTTTGATGTGTTTTCGGGCAAGGCGCTTGTCGTGGAAAGGAAAGACGGGAAGATGTCATTCAATGTTTCCGTCCCGAAATGGGACGGGAAACTACTGGCGTTCCTCCCCGAGCTTCCCGCGGGCATCGCGGTCGACGCGCCGCCGAAGGCGCGGCCGGGAATTGCTGCGCCGCTTTCGATCGTGGTCAAGGGGACGTCGGGAACCGTGAAGACGCTTGTCCCTCTTCAGATAACAGTGCGCGACCCGAAGGGGAAGCCGAGCGTGGAATATTCACGGCGGATCCTTGCGAAAGACGGAATCGCGGGATGCAAATTCACTTTCGCGGTGAACGATATTCCCGGCATCTGGACTGTTGAGGTTCAGGACGTGATGACCGGAGTCAAGAATGGCGTCAAGCTTGAGCTTGCCGCCCGACCATGAACTGAAGAAGGACACGATGAAACACATTCGCTACATCTTCCCGATGACGGAGAACTTCCGCGAGAGGCGCCCGGCGATCTGCTGGGAGCACATGTATGGCTGGCTGGAGGGATATGGCGTCCTCTTTGATCCGATGATCCAATTGCGTGTGGGCGCAGTTCCCGAATGGGAGAATGGGTGGAAGGGGGCTTTCAAGGAGGGGGAGTTCATTATAACCTCATGCGCGCAGGCGTCCGAGGAGTTTGCGGACATCAGCCTCCCCGGGGTGTATGTCAGGCCACGCGCCGGGATTGAGATACGGGACTCCGCCCGCAGGTCTGAGAAGGAGCGGCTCTCCACGCCGTTGGGTGATTACTATTATCCCTTCGGCTATGCGTTCGACAGATACGAGGGGGGCTCCCGTACGTGGAGGATGGGTGCCAGCAACGCCGTGCTGCACTCATCTCGATCCGTGGCGGTGTGCTTCGAGCTGTTCGCCATGTTCGGCAGATTCAGAACCGAGATGCCGGAGCGATGCTTCACATCCTGCGCCGATGTCCTCGCGGAGCTTCTCAAGGAGATGGGCTTCACGGGCGAGGGAAGCGGTTGCGTGGAGGGATGGCGGGCGGATGTCCGGCTGGACTTTCAGGCATATGGGCTCAACCGGCTCCTCATGCAATGGTTCTTGGAACTCAACATGGCCTCCCGGAGCCAGGTCGGCGAGGCGGACGCATTTTACCTGAAAGCCATGGACGCGTGGCGCTCGGGCACACAAAGCGGAGTGTCGGAATTTTTAGGAAAGGCCTTTGGCGCCCTGGCCGAACTCAGGAGGAGATTCTCCGGGATGGATATTCTCTTCCTTGAGTATCCCCACCTTGGAATATTATTCGAGGACATGGGATTCTTCGAACTGGAATGGCCGGAATACTCGAAGGGTATACTCCTCTCATATCTGGGGCAGATCGAGAACCACGGCTACACAACAGGCATTGAGGCCGGCGCGTCCTGCTGGCGCAACCTGGCGGAAAGATTCCCTGAGATACAAGTGAAAATCAGAGATCTCATCGCGGGAGGCTCCCTGGAGCTGACCAACGGGACCTTCTCGCTGCCGTATGCGCTGATGTCGCCCCTGTCGCTCCAGTACTGGCAGTTCAAAAAGGGAGGTGAGGCGTTTAACAAGATTTTCGGGATGGCTCCGGAGACCTATCAGTGTCAGGAGAATTCCCTGACGCCGCAGATGCCGGAACTCCTGCGGCACTTCGGCTACAAGCGAGCCTTGCACATCACCCAGAACCATGGCGAGGCGCCGCCCGAGAAGACGGACTTCATCAGCTGGGTCAGCCCCGCCGGTCATGGCCTGCCGGCCATGGTGGCGTCCAATCCGCTTTTGACGCGCAAAGGTAACAACTACTTCTTCGACCTGCCGCTGGTGCACCATGAATACGGGCGTGGAACCAAAATCTTGAACTATGTGAATTTTCAGGATCTGGGCTACGTGCCGTTCCGCCTGCAGATGATCAGGGCGCACAAGCATGCTCCGGTGTGGGGGCGTTTCGCCAAGACTTCGGACGCCTTCGCGCAAGTGGACGATGGGGCGCTGGAGTCGAAGGGCTACTCGGGCGACGCGTATAAATTCTCGGGAAAGTTCTTCTATCCCGACGAGACGAACGTCAACTCGCTCAGCCACTATGAACGCGTGTATGCTCAGAACGGAATAAGGAGGCAACTGCTTCTGGCGGCGCAGGCGACCGGGAAACTGACCGAGCTGTATGAGTCGATCAACAGGCCGATCGAGAAGATCTGCCTGCTCGAGGCGCACGACTGCTGTTATGTCCAGGGGCAGAGGAGGGGGGAGTTCCATGCGTCCAACACAATGGAGAACCCCCCGTATTCCCGAGAAACCCTCGTCCGGAAAATCGCTCGGATCGCGGCGGACATCACAGCCGAGTTCGAAGGGAGCTTGCGGGTGTGCTGCGGGAATGGCGCCGACAAGCTGTTCAACGCCGCCGAAGTCCCCCTTTGTTTCGCTCGGATCAGGCAGCCTGATTTGTATGTCGGCAAGGGCGCCGTCCGCCACGGCGACGCGCGCTACGCGTCTGGCCATTTCAAGGCGTTCGCCGCCGTCGCGCCGGACAGCGCGGATGAATGCGCGGACGCCTCGTTGCCTTTTGACAATGGTGTGTGGAACGTCGCGGTGGAAGGCTCACGCGTCCGCATCGTCCATAAGGGCGCGGGAATGTCATTCGCTCTTGCGGACAAAAAACATGGACGTTTTGAACTGCTCACCGCGGGTGTGAAGAAGGCTGGAACGCTGAATTTCGCCGAGTTCCTCTGGGTGTTGAAGGCGCCACGCCTCCAATCCGCCATGACGACGGTTGTCTTCTCCGACGAGGGGGACTACTGCGAGATTGGCGTGAAGTACGCGCCGCGGGACGACTTCGACGCGGTCGCCAAGTGGAATGACTATCTCTCGCTGGAGTTTGACGTCGGCTCCCCATTGAAAGAGGTGTTCAGGTTCACCCCGAACGTCAGGTCCGCGACCTGCGAAGACAACGTTGCCAGCCCCTATTATCTATCTGTCGCGACTCAGGCGGGGAGCGTCGCGAGTTTCATGAACGAGGGGGCTCCTCTTTACGAGCTGGACAGGAGAAAGGGTGCGGTCGACTGGATTTTCCATGCGGCCTGCGAGACTGTCCACGAACGACGGATGGGACTCGCCTTCGGCACGAAGGACGCCTTCCTCCTGTCGCGCGCATGGAGTCAAGGGCTGGTGCCACTACGCGCGGTCAAGGAGGGACTTCTCGGGGGGCAGGCGTGGGACGGGATAAGTGTTGAGGACTTCATCAGCCCGGACACGCTGCTTGTCTCCAATCTCCGTGAGTGCGATAACGAGGTGGAGCTCGGGAGGGGATTCACCTTCAGGAATATAGCCAATGAAACCGAAGCGGGGAGCTCGCGAATACGATTGAAACCATTCGAGATAGGGATACTCACAATCAACGAGATTGACAAAGGGAAAACAAATGGGAACGATGATTGATGTCGCGGTGTTGGGGTTGGGGGGTATGGGAGGCACGCATGTCGGCGCGGCAAAGGCGTCTCCCCATGTGAGGAATATTTACGGGTACGAGCCAGATCCCGCGAGAGCCGCGTTGAAGGGCGGGGAGTTAGGCGTCAAGGCCACGTCCAATCTTGACTCGATACTGGACAACCCCGCTATCAAACTCATCTACATCGCCGCCATAAATCCAGTCCACGCCGAACTGGCGATCAAGTCGCTGCGCGCCGGAAAAGCCGTCATGTGCGAAAAGCCGATCGCGGAAACTCTCGAGGACTCGGGACGGGTGATCGATGCTGAAAGGGAGACGGGCAATTTCCTGCAGATCGGATTCGAGCTCCATTACTCGAAGATATATATGACCGCCAAGGAATGGATCGACCAAGGATTGATCGGCAAGGTGGTGAACTGCCAGTGCCGCTACTTCTGCAGCGAATTCCACTCCAGAAACACATGGCGCAGCAACAGCAAGGGCACTCTGATCGGGGAGAAACTGTCGCACTACATCGACTTGCAGCGCTGGTTCGTCGGCAGTCCGGTCGACGAGGTGTTCTCCATGAACGCGCCGAACGTCGTGGACTATTTCAACCATCCCGACAACCACCAGATCAGCATGCGCTTCAAGAGCGGCGCCGTCTCCAATCTGAACTTCGTCATGTACCTCGCCGAGTCCGACCACCACGATCCCCTGCTGGAGATGCTCGAAAAACAGTCCGACGACGGTCATTTCCTGCAATACCACATCATGGGAACCAAAGGAGCGATCGAAACCGATGTGTTCCGCCGCCGCATCCGCCGCTGGGAATTCACCGACAGTCCGGAACGGCTGGTCAGCAAGATCGCCGAGAAAATCACCTATGCGGCGAAGGACGACATGGAGTGGATACACAACACGCACGGCCAGAATATCCGCATCACCGAACTGGTCGCAAACGGTCTGCCGCCTGAGAACCCCGCCTCGGATTCCTTCGAGACCATGAAGGCCGGATTCGCGGCCGAAATATCGGAACGGGAGAAAAGAGTGGTGAAACTAACAGAGCTGGAATCGTAGGAGACACGCGTAAGTCCGCTGATTTTTTCCCTCGCACCCCTCTTGACATTATCCGTGGAGCGGCGTATAATCCATTTAATGG
>CAYTFM010000085.1:27699-28881 GCA_964436735.1 uncultured Victivallales bacterium
TAATGGATAAATAAACCCGCCGCACGGGAATGCCGCCATGCTCAAGAGCAAATTCGAGACGCTCCGGGATCTGATCAAGAAGGACATCATCAGCGGGAAGTACCTGCCGGGGATGCCGCTGCCCACGGAGGGGGATCTGCACAGGCAGTTCGGCGCCAACCACAGCACGATCAACAAGGCGGTCGCCGCGCTGTCCACCGAGGGGTTCATCAGAACCAAGACGCGCACCGGCAGCGTCGTGCTGCCGATAAGGGAGCGCCGACTTCCCGCGCGGCTGGGTATCTACGTGATGCGGAGCACGGGGCACATCTTCGACAAACTGAACTCGGAGGTGTTGAACGTGCTGCAAAGAAACTACTATTTTCCGCTACTGGTCAACCTCGATCTCATCCATGGCGACAAGAACCACGACTGGTTGACGGCGCATCTCGAGGAGGCGATCCAGTCCATGCCGGAGTTCATCGTGGTGGACGGGCAGGCGGGCTTTCCCGTCGAGTTTTTCCAGACCCGCGTGAAGGACATCGAGAACCTGATCTTCGTGAACCGCTTCGAGTCGGACCGCGACCTGCCGTCGATCAAGATCCTTTCCGACTACGAGCAAGGTGGCTATCTCGCGGCCCGGCGCCTGTTGGATCTTGGTTGCGGTAACATTGTCGTTGTTTTGGGCATGCGCGAGGTGCTGCATGACGACATCAACATCAGCCATGCGGAGATCCGCGGCATGCGGAAGGCACTCGAGGAGGGCGGACGCAATCCGGCGCAGCTCGTGTTTATCGCCCGCAATGATTCAGACTGGCATGGCCGGCTCAAGGTGGCGTTCGCGGGAAGGAATTCCTGCGACGGCATCCTCTCCGACTCCGACTTCACCGCCTACAAGACCATCCAGGAACTCAACGGCCTGAAGATCAGCCATGGCCGCGACTACCGCCTTGTAGGCTACTTTGACACGCCGTGGGCGAGCGAGAGCGAGTCGCCGTTCGACACGGTCTCCATCAACCAGGAGGGGATCGCGGCGAAGTTGCACGAGATCATCACCAAGCGGAAATACGAGCCGCGGACATGGAGCGTACCTCCGCGGCTCGTAATCAACACATTACCTGAAAACACAAGATAAGGAGGAATGCTGTGGACGTGAAAAATTCTCATGCGCGGCGGAGCCGAGCCTATAACTCAATGAGGGTG
>CAYTFM010000085.1:28891-29387 GCA_964436735.1 uncultured Victivallales bacterium
TCATTGAGCTATTGGTGGTGATCGCCATCATCGCCATCCTCGCCGCCCTGCTGCTGCCCGCGCTGGGCAACGCCCGCAACTCCGCCAAGGGGATCGTCTGCGCGGGACAACTCAAACAGTTCGGCACTTCCGCGGCGATGTACGCCGGCGACTACAATGGATGGCTCCCGTACGACAGCAGAGGGTGGTACCGACGCGACAAATTGGGGCAGGGGGTCAACTCCTGGCTTTCCCACGGCGACGACGGGAACACTTCGACGAACATCGGATTTTTCAAATGCCCCATGGACACGATCCCCATGGCCGACCGGACTGACTGCGGCAACAAGATCTTCGGCACCGTTCCCGGCGGGGCCGCGTGGATCCCGCTTTCGTATGGCATCAACACCCGCCTCGCGGGCGTCCCCACCTGGTCGACCCCCAACAAGCTGACCGACCTGCAACTGCCCTCGCAATGCATGTTGATGATGGATTCCTACCGGCGCGAGACCTATAC